>NZ_JBIVSV010000011.1:0-340924 GCF_044756385.1 Streptomyces sp. NPDC091972
GAGGGGACGGGGTGGGGGGTGTCCGCCCGCAGCGGCCGGCGTCCGTCACCGAGCCCTGCTCAAGAGACCGAGCCGCCGGACCGAGGACGGACACCCCCCACCCCGGCACCGACCCCAACCGCGCCGCACGCGCTGCACAAACCCCCACCAGAGCCGGGCAGGCCGCCGCAGGCATTCAGGGGCGCGGGGAACTGCGCGAAAACGCCCGCCCCCACCCACCCCGCAGACGACCGACAACGAGAGGCTGACCGAACCGTGCGAGACGATCTCACCGCCCGGGCCAGGACCTGGCTCGCCGAGGACCCCGACCCGGACACCCGCGACGAGCTCGCCAGGCTCATCGAGGCCGGGGACGTCACCGAGCTCACCGCCCGCTTCAGCGGCACCCTCCAGTTCGGCACCGCAGGCCTGCGCGGCGAACTCGGCGCGGGCCCGATGCGCATGAACCGCGCGGTCGTCATCCGGGCCGCCGCCGGCCTCGCCGCGTACCTGAAGAAGCACGGCAGCACCGACGGCCTCGTCGTCATCGGCTACGACGCCCGCCACAAGTCCGAGGACTTCGCCCGCGACACCGCGGCCGTGATGACCGGCGCCGGCCTGAGGGCGGCCGTCCTCCCCCGCCCCCTCCCCACCCCCGTCCTCGCGTACGCGATAAGGCACCTCGGCGCGGTGGCCGGCGTGGAGGTCACGGCCAGCCACAACCCGCCCCGCGACAACGGCTACAAGGTGTACCTCGGCGACGGCTCCCAGATCGTCCCGCCCGCCGACGCGGACATCGCGGCGGAGATCGACGCGATCACGTCCCTCAACGACGTCCCCCGCCCCGACTCCGGCTGGCAGACCCTCGACGACAGCGTCCTCGACGCCTACCTCGCCCGCACGGACGCCGTACTGGCCGCCGACTCCCCCCGCACCGCCCGCACGGTGTACACCGCGATGCACGGCGTCGGCAAGGACACCCTCCTCGCCGCGTTCGAACGGGCCGGCTTCCCCACCCCGGACCTGGTCGCGGAACAGGCCGACCCGGACCCCGACTTCCCGACCGTCGCCTTCCCCAACCCGGAGGAGCCCGGCGCGATGGACCTGGCCTTCGCGAAGGCAGCCGAGACGAACCCGGACCTGATCATCGCCAACGACCCCGACGCGGACCGCTGCGCGGTGGCCGTGAAGGAGGACGGCGCCTGGCGCATGCTGAGGGGCGACGAGGTGGGCGCCCTCCTCGCCGCCCACCTGGTGGCCCGCGGAGCGCGCGGCACGTTCGCCGAGTCGATCGTCTCGTCCTCCCTGCTCGGCAGGATCGCCGAGCAGGCGGGCCTCCCCTACGAGGAGACCCTCACCGGCTTCAAGTGGATCGCCCGCGTGGAGGGCCTGCGCTACGGCTACGAGGAGGCCCTCGGCTACTGCGTGGACCCCGAGGGCGTACGGGACAAGGACGGCATCACCGCGGCCCTCCTCGTCACGGAGCTGGCCTCCGGACTGAAGGAACAGAACCGCACCCTCACCGACCTCCTGGACGACCTCGCGGTGACCCACGGCCTGCACGCCACGGACCAGCTCTCGGTCCGCGTGGAGGACCTGTCGGTCATCGCCCGGGCGATGAAGCAGCTGCGCGAACACCCGCCGACCGATCTCGCGGGCCTCGCGATCACCAGGGCCGAGGACCTCACGCAGGGCACGGACAAGCTCCCGCCCACCGACGGTCTGCGGTACACGCTGGACGGCGCCCGGGTCATCGTCCGCCCGAGCGGCACCGAGCCCAAGCTGAAGTGCTACCTGGAGGTGGTCGTCCCGGTCGCCACCCACGCCGACCTCCCGGCGGCCCGCGCCAAGGCAACCGACCTGCTGACCGCGATCAAGCACGACCTGTCGGCCGCGGCCGGCATCTGAGCAGGAGCGGCCGCCGAGCGCCCCCTTCGCCGGCGGCCGCCACCCGAATGAACCGCCCGCTCACCGCGGCCTGCCCAGCGGCCCGGAGAACCTCCGCCGCCCCCACCGGCCCGCCCTGACCGCTGCGCCGCACACCCCGGACGGCGGAACAAACCGCCCGCCCGCACAAAGACCACACCCCAAGACGCGCACACCGCCGAAGACCAGCTGCGTGCGGTGGGGCAGGCCCGATCCCGCTGCTGTCGCTCCTCGCCGGCGCGTGGGTGGACGGACCGCGCACCCACACGGTGATGATCGTGTCGGACGCCGGCCGGGCCCTGGCCCTGGACGCCGCCACCCGCGCTCCTGGGCGCCGAGGCGCAGCGCGAGGTCGGCCTCCCCAAGACGCGCACCCCTACCGCCGCAGACCACGCCCCGAGGCACACACACCGCACCACCAAAGACCACACCCCAAGACGCGCACCCCCACCGTCAGATGCCGCACCCAGAAGCGCGCCCCCCACAGCCAAAAGAGACGCGCACCCCCACCGCCCCCGAACCCCCGCTACCCCACCGCCACCAGGATCGCCAGCAGCACCGCCCCGGCCACCGCCGGTCCCACGATCTCGTACGCCCACCGCACGGAGACCTCGCCCTGGGAGGTCTTCGCCTTCCCCCGGGCCTCCAGCATCTCGCGCAGTTCGTCCATGATCTTGTCGGTCTCGGCGCGGGTGGGCCCCTCGGGGACGGGCGTACGACCGCCGAAGCCGTCCGCCTGCATCCCGCCGCCGAACAGGCCGAGGCCCCTGCCGGAACGGCGGCCGTCGGACGGCCGGGCCGCCTGCTGGGCCGTCTGGCGGGCCGCCTTCTTGCGGCCGCGCAGGGAGACCGGGATCGCCCAGAGCTGGTACTTGGCGCCCGACTCGACGAACACCTCGTTCGAGTAGCCGGAGCGGAACATCTCGACCTGGCCCCACGGCACGACGATCACGCGGAACGGGTTGCGGATGCGCAGCCGGTCGTCGTTGGCGAAGACGGCCGGGCGCAGCGTGAACGCGACCACCAGCGGCACGACGAGGATCAGGACGGCGAGGGCGAGCCACGGGGTGCGGCCGGTGCCGGAGAGGACGGCGTCGACACCGAGCCAGCCGATGATGACGAGGAGGAGGAAGCCGCCGATCAGCGCCATGGGTGAGCGGTAGATGCGGTCCCTGGACTCGGGGGGTGCGGTCGTCATGAGGCCGATCCTAAGCGCCGTCCCGGTTCGCGACCGGGTGCGGGTGCCCGCAGAACCCGTTCTCCGGGGTGTACAGCCGCTACGCGCGTAGATATGCTCGTCTGGTGACCATGCCCACCACTGCATCAGCCGCACACCCGCTCACGGACGTGACCGCGTCCGACAGCACGCTGCGCCGGTTCCTCCACGGGCTGCCCGGCGTCGACGCGGTCGGCCTGGAGGCGCGCGCCGCCTCCCTCGGCACCCGTTCCATCAAGACGACCGCGAAGGCGTACGCGATCGACCTCGCCATCTCGATGGTCGACCTCACGACGCTGGAAGGCGCGGACACCCCGGGCAAGGTCCGGGCGCTCGGCGCCAAGGCGGTCCGCCCCGACCCGACCGACCGGACGACCCCCGCCACGGCCGCGGTCTGCGTCTATCCCGACATGGTGGCCGTCGCCAAGGAGGCCGTCGCCGGTTCCGGCGTGAAGGTCGCCTCGGTCGCCACCGCGTTCCCGGCCGGCCGCGCCGCCCTCGACGTGAAGCTGGCCGACGTGCGCGACGCCGTGGCGGCCGGTGCCGACGAGGTCGACATGGTCATCGACCGCGGGGCGTTCCTCGCGGGCAGGTACCTGAAGGTGTACGACGAGATCGTCGCCGTGCGCGAGGTCTGCGGGACCGACGCCCGGCTCAAGGTCATCTTCGAGACCGGCGAGCTGTCGACGTACGACAACATCCGCCGCGCGAGCTGGCTCGGCATGCTGGCGGGGGCGGACTTCATCAAGACGTCCACCGGCAAGGTCGCGGTGAACGCCACTCCCGCCAACACCCTGCTGATGCTGGAGGCGGTGCGCGACTTCCGTGCGCAGACCGGCGTCCAGGTGGGTGTGAAGCCGGCCGGCGGCATCCGTACGACCAAGGACGCGATCAAGTTTCTCGTCCTGGTCAACGAGACCGTCGGCGAGGACTGGCTGGACAACCACTGGTTCCGCTTCGGCGCCTCCTCGCTCCTGAACGACCTGCTGATGCAGCGTCAGAAGCTGGCCACCGGCCGCTACTCCGGCCCCGACTACGTGACGGTGGACTGATCACCATGACACCCGCATCCGCATTCGAGTACGCACCCGCACCCGAGTCCCGCTCGGTCGTCGACATCGCCCCCTCCTACGGGCTCTTCATCGACGGCGAGTTCGTGGAAGCCGCCGACGGCAAGGTCTTCAAGACCGTCTCGCCGTCCACGGAAGAGGTCCTGTCCGAGATCGCCCGGGCGGGCGAGGCGGACGTCGACCGCGCGGTGGCGGCCGCCCGCAAGGCCTTCGAGAAGTGGTCGGCGCTGCCCGGCTCCGAGCGCGCCAAGTACCTCTTCCGGATCGCCCGGATCATCCAGGAGCGCAGCCGTGAGCTCGCGGTCCTGGAGACCCTGGACAACGGCAAGCCGATCAAGGAGACCCGCGACGCCGACCTGCCCCTGGTCGCCGCGCACTTCTTCTACTACGCGGGCTGGGCCGACAAGCTGGAGCACGCCGGGTTCGGCGCGGCGCCGAGGCCGCTCGGCGTGGCCGGCCAGGTCATCCCGTGGAACTTCCCGCTCCTGATGCTGGCGTGGAAGATCGCCCCGGCGCTGGCGACCGGCAACACGGTCGTGCTGAAGCCCGCCGAGACGACCCCGCTGTCCGCCCTGTTCTTCGCGGACGTCTGCCGCCAGGCCGGCCTGCCCAAGGGGGTCGTCAACATCCTTCCCGGGTACGGCGACACGGGCGCCGCGCTCGTCGCGCACTCCGACGTGAACAAGGTCGCCTTCACCGGCTCCACCGCCGTCGGCAAGGAGATCGCACGGACGGTCGCAGGCACCCGCAAGAAGCTCACCCTCGAACTGGGCGGCAAGGGCGCCAACATCGTCTTCGACGACGCCCCGATCGACCAGGCCGTCGAGGGGATCGTCAACGGCATCTTCTTCAACCAGGGCCAGGTCTGCTGCGCGGGCTCCCGGCTCCTCGTCCAGGAGTCGATCCAGGACGAGCTCCTTGACTCGCTCAAGCGCCGGCTGTCCACCCTGCGCCTCGGCGACCCGCTCGACAAGAACACGGACATCGGCGCGATCAACTCCGCCGAGCAGCTCGCGCGGATCACCTCGCTCGTCGACCAGGGCAGGGCCGAGGGCGCCGAGCCCTGGTCCCCGGAGTGCGAACTGCCCTCCTCCGGCTACTGGTTCGCCCCGACGCTCTTCACGAACGTCACCCAGGCGCACACCATCGCCCGCGACGAGATCTTCGGCCCGGTGCTGTCGGTCCTGACCTTCCGCACCCCGGACGAGGCTGTCGCCAAGGCCAACAACACGCAGTACGGCCTGTCGGCGGGCATCTGGACGGAGAAGGGCTCGCGGATCCTGGCCGTGGCCAACAAGCTCCGGGCCGGTGTCGTCTGGTCCAACACGTTCAACAAGTTCGACCCGACCTCGCCGTTCGGCGGGTACAAGGAGTCGGGCTTCGGCCGCGAGGGCGGCCGCCACGGCCTGGAGGCGTACCTCGATGTCTGACCGACTTTCCGTGCTCAAGACCTACAAGCTGTACGTCGGCGGGAAGTTCCCGCGTTCCGAGAGCGGCCGGGTGTACGAGGTGACGGACTCCAAGGGCAAGTGGCTGGCGAACGCACCGCAGTCGAGCCGCAAGGACGCCCGTGACGCGGTTGTGGCCGCGCGCAAGGCGTTCGGCGGCTGGGCCGGCGCGACGGCGTACAACCGCGGCCAGGTCCTCTACCGCGTGGCGGAGATGCTGGAGGGCCGCAGGGCGCAGTTCGTCCACGAGGTGGCCGACGCCGAGGGCCTGTCGAAGTCGAAGGCGGCCGAGCAGGTCGAGGCGACGATCGACCGCTGGGTCTGGTACGCGGGCTGGACCGACAAGATCGCCCAGGTGGTGGGCGGCGGGAACCCGGTCGCCGGCCCGTACTTCAATCTGTCGTCCCCCGAGCCGACGGGCGTGGTGGCCGTGCTGGCCCCGCAGGAGTCGTCGTTCCTGGGCCTGGTGAGCGTCGTCGCCCCGGTGATCGCCACGGGCAACACCGCGGTCGTGGTGGCGAGCGAGAGGTCCCCGCTCCCGGCGCTGTCCCTGGGCGAGGTCCTGGCCACCTCCGACGTCCCCGGAGGCGTGGTCAACGTCCTGTCGGGCCGTACGGCGGAGATCGCGACCCCGCTCGCCTCCCACCAGGACGTCAACGCGATCGATCTGGCGGGCGCGGACGAGGTCCTCGCGAAGGAGCTGGAGATCGCGGCGGCGGACAACCTGAAGCGGGTCCTGCGTCCACAGCCTGTGGACGACTGGACGGCGACACCGGGCATCGACCGCATGACGGCGTTCCTGGAGACGAAGACGGTGTGGCACCCGACGGGCTCGCTGGGCGCGTCCGGCTCGGCGTACTGACACCGGGCCGCGACACCGCGGAGCCGCGCCCTCCCTCCGTCCGGGGAAGGCGCGGCTCCGTGCCGAAGGGGCCGCGGGTCCGGCTCAGTTGCCGGTCAGCCCCGTGACCAGCCCGACCACCGGCATGCTCCCGAACGACTGCGCCTGCGCGATCGGCCCGGTCACCGCCTGGGACGTCAGCGGCTGGAAGTCCGCCAACTGGGTTCCCAGCCCGTTGTCCAGCGGGTCCACGCCCGTCCCCGCGAGCGGGTTCGGCTTGAGTCCCGCGACCGGGCCGGTGACGTAGCCGACCGTGCCGGTGAGGGAGCGGAGCCCGGCCTGGGGGTCGATGTTGCCGAGCGAGGTGGGCCGGGTGTGCAGCACGTCGACGAGCGGCTCACTGTCCGCGGCGGCCGCCCCGGCAGCTGCGCCGAGTGCGACACCGGCGGCGGCGAGGGCGGTGAGCGTGCGCTGGGCGGTCGGGTTCGCTTGTCGGGCCATCGTTTCTGCCACCTTTTCCGTGCACTGGGTAATCGTGTCGGCACGAAGGGTAGTTGAGGTGTGACGCGCGCTTCAAAGCCAACCCGCGGGGTCGATGAACGGCGGGTGAATGCCTCACACTGGTGTCCCGTGAGTTCCCAACCTCCCCCGTCGACGCGAGTCGTGCTGCTCTGCGGCCCCTCCGGCTCCGGCAAGTCCCTGCTCTCGGCCCGCTCCGGACTTCCGGTCCTCCGGCTCGACGACTTCTACAAGGAGGGCGACGACCCGACGCTGCCGTTGGTCGAGGGGAGCTCCGACATCGACTGGGACCACCCCGGTTCGTGGGACGCGGACACCGCGGTGGCGGCGATCGTCGAACTGTGCCGCACGGGCCGTACGAAGATCCCGGTCTACGACATCTCGCTGAGCGCCCGCACCGGCGAGGAGTCCGTCGAGATGGACGGGACCCCGCTGTTCATAGCGGAGGGCATCTTCGCCGCCGAGATCGTCACCCGCTGCCGGGAGCTCGGGGTGCTGGCCGACGCGCTGTGCCTGAGCCGCGGGCCGGTGCGCACGTTCCGGCGCCGGTTCCTGCGGGATCTGCGCGAGGGCCGCAAGTCGGTGCCCTTCCTGCTGCGCCGCGGCTGGCGCCTGATGCGCCAGGAACGCACGATCGTCGCCCGCCAGACCGCCCTCGGCGCCCACCCGTGCGACAAGGACGAGGCCCTCGGCCGCCTCACCGCGGCGGCGGCGGGCTCCCGGCCGGCGACGACTCCGGCGGCCTGAACGCCGACGGCTGAACGCTGACGGCGCCTTCTCCGTCGTAGGAAGGGACCGCGCCGAGGCCGTCGGCGTCGGTGCCACGCCCTCCGGAGCGCGGCTCATGGAGGTCCGCCGGGAACATGAAGAAGCGGGACTGGACGGACCCCCCGGCCCTCCAGTCCCGCTTCTCGGTGCTCCCCCGTGATCCCCGTCGGTCCCCCCCCACGGGTACCCGCCCCCCAGCCGGTACCCCTGGTCCCCCGTTCCCTTGCCTTCCCCCCGGCCCTCAGGCGACGAGCTCCCCGAAGGCGTTCTCCTCGTCACGGCCGAAGCTGAGGACCTCGTCCTCGCGCAGGCGGCGCAGGGAGCGCCAGATGCTGGACTTCACCGTGCCGACACTGATGTCGAGGATCTCCGCGATCTCCGGGTCGGTGCGGCCCTCGTAGTAACGCAGGACCAGCATCGTGCGCTGGAGTTCGGGGAGCCGGGCGAGCGCCTGCCACAGGACCGCGCGCAGCTCGGTGCCGCGCATCGCGTCCGTGTCGCCGGGCGTCTCCGGCAGTTCCTCGGTCGGGTATTCGTTCAGCTTGCGGCGGCGCCACGCGCTGATGTGCAGGTTGGTCATGGTGCGGCGGAGGTAGCCCCCGACCGCGGCCTTGTCGCTGATCCGGTCCCACGCCCGGTACGTCGAGAACAGC
This sequence comes from Streptomyces sp. NPDC091972, assembly GCF_044756385.1. NCBI lineage: Bacteria > Bacillati > Actinomycetota > Actinomycetes > Kitasatosporales > Streptomycetaceae > Streptomyces > Streptomyces sp. NPDC091972. The sequence goes on from NZ_JBIVSV010000011.1 coordinate 8,421, forward strand.
GCGCTCTGCAACAGGTCCTCGGCCTCGAAGCGGTCACCGGTCAGGTGGTAGGCGGTGGCGTACAGGGAGGCGCGGCGCTCCTGGACGTAGGCGGTGAACTCCGCCTCCGACAGCGAGCGACGCTCCCCCGTGTCCTCCCTGTACGACGATCCCCCGTGCGTTTCCCCCGTGATGGTGTCAACCACCGACATGTACGCGGTGTGCTGACGCCCGGTGCCGCGAGCGCACCCCCGCCCGCTCACGGCACCGGACTTCTCGGAACCCCGGGTCACGTCGTGCAGCCGCGTGACCACTGCGCTGGTGCTGATGCTGTGCAGCGTGTTCATCTCGCGCCCCCCGTCGTGGACTTCCGGTGTTCGGTCTGCTCGGGCGGTGCTGCCTTGCCCGTGCCGAAAAGCTTGCCTCCGCACCTTCATGGCCGTGTCCGCCGACTGTCACAGACCTGTCACAGGGCCCGGTCCCAGGAATTGCACAGCGGGCCCACGGACGAGTGCCGTACGGACTGCCGTGTCCCCACAGGTCGAACCGCACCCCCTCCATGGGCCAGAATGAGCCCGTGCCTTCCCTGTTGCTGATCGAGGACGACGACGCCATCCGTACGGCCCTGGAGCTGAGCCTCACGCGCCAGGGCCACCGGGTCGCCACCGCTGCCACCGGTGAGGACGGCCTCAAACTGCTCCGTGAGCAGCGGCCGGACCTGATCGTGCTGGACGTGATGCTGCCCGGCATCGACGGGTTCGAGGTGTGCCGGCGCATCCGGCGCACCGACCAGTTGCCGATCATCCTGCTGACCGCGCGCAACGACGACATCGACGTGGTGGTCGGTCTGGAGTCCGGTGCCGACGACTACGTCGTCAAGCCGGTGCAGGGCCGGGTCCTGGACGCCCGGATCCGGGCCGTGCTGCGGCGCGGGGAGCGGGAGTCGAACGACTCGGCGTCCTTCGGCTCGCTCGTCATCGACCGCGCGGCCATGACCGTGACGAAGAACGGCGAGGACCTCCAGCTCACCCCGACCGAGCTCAGGCTGCTCCTGGAGCTGAGCCGGAGGCCCGGCCAGGCGCTGTCCCGCCAGCAGTTGCTGCGACTGGTGTGGGAGCACGACTACCTCGGCGACTCGCGCCTGGTGGACGCCTGCGTGCAGCGGCTGCGCGCCAAGGTCGAGGACGTGCCGTCGTCCCCGACGCTGATCCGTACCGTGCGGGGTGTGGGCTACCGGCTGGACACGCCTCAGTGACCGAAGCGCAAGGGGGGCTCCGCGGCTGGTTCGCGGCTCGCAAGGGAGTGTGGTCACGGCTGCGTTTCACCAGCCTGCGGCTGCGTCTCGTCGTCGTCTTCGGCCTGGTGGCGCTGACCGCCGCCGTGTCCGCGTCCGGCATCGCCTACTGGCTCAACCGCGAGGCGGTGCTCACCCGCGCCCAGGACGCGGTGCTGCGGGACTTCCAGCAGGAGATGCAGAACCGCGCCGGCGCCCTGCCCGAGGACCCCACGCAGGACGAACTCCAGCAGGCGGCGGGCCAGATGGCCGGCAGCAGCCAGCGCTTCAGCGTGCTGCTCGTGGCCTCCGACGCCAAGGGCCGCACGGTGTACGGCAATTCGGGCGCCCTGGACGGCTTCACTCTCCAGGACGTGCCCGTGTCGCTGCGCGAGGCGGTGAACGAGAAGCAGGAGGTCGACTCCGCCAACAAGTCCGCCTACCACCTGTACTGGCAGCGGACCGTCGACCACGACACCCCGTATCTGGTCGCCGGCACCCGTGTGATCGGCGGCGGCCCCACCGGGTACATGCTCAAGTCCCTGGAGCCCGAGGCAAAGGACCTCAACTCCCTCGCCTGGTCGCTGGGGATCGCCACCGGGCTCGCCCTGATCGGCTCCGCGCTGCTCGCGCAGGCCGCCGCGACGACCGTACTGAAGCCGGTGCACCGGCTGGGGGTCGCCGCCCGGCGGCTCGGCGAGGGCCGGCTGGACACCCGGCTCAGGGTGTCGGGCACCGACGAACTCGCGGACCTGTCACGGACGTTCAACTACGCGGCCGAGGCGCTGGAGAAGCGCGTCGAGGACATGGCCGCCCGCGACGACGCCTCCCGGCGGTTCGTGGCGGACATGAGCCACGAACTGCGGACCCCGCTCACCGCGATCACCGCCGTCACGGAGATCCTGGAGGAGGAGCTGGAGGCCGAGTCCGGTTCGATGGACCCGATGATCGAGCCGGCCGTGCGGCTGGTGGTCAGCGAGACCCGCCGGCTCAACGACCTGGTCGAGAACCTGATGGAGGTCACCCGCTTCGACGCGGGCACCGCCCGGCTGGTCCTCGACGACGTCGACGTGGCCGACCAGATCACCGCGTGCATCGACGCGCGGGCGTGGCTGGACGCGGTGGAGCTGGACGCCGAGCGCGGCATCCACGCCCGCCTCGACCCGCGGCGCCTCGACGTGATCCTGGCCAACCTGATCGGCAACGCCCTCAAGCACGGCGGCTCCCCGGTGCGGGTGGCGGTGCGCGCCGCGGACGACGAGGTGGTCATCGGGGTCCGCGACCACGGCCCCGGCATCCCCGAGGACGTCCTGCCGCATGTCTTCGACCGCTTCTACAAGGCCAGCGCCTCCCGCCCCCGCTCCGAGGGCAGCGGCCTCGGCCTGTCCATCGCGCTGGAGAACGCCCACATCCACGGCGGCGGGATCACCGCGGCGAACTCACCGGACGGGGGTGCCGTCTTCACCCTGCGGCTGCCACGGGACGCCTCGGCGCTGGCGGAACAGCTCACGGAGGCCAAGAAGGACGACGACGGGGCGAAGAAGGGGGAGGCGTGATGCACCGGGACGGACGACGCGCGCGCGGGGCCCGGATGGCGCGCGCCGGGCTGAAGGCGCGGCGGCTGCTGCCGCTCCCCCTGCTCGGTCTGCTGGTCGCCGGGTGCGGGATCCGGCCCACCGAGGTGCCCACCGACTTCGGCCCGGCGCCCTCCCGGGTGCTGTGTTCGCTGTCCGAGCCGGACGCCTCGCAGGAGGCCTCGCACGGTCTCGCCGTGCAGGTGTTCCTGCTGTGCGGGGCGTCGCTGGTGGCGGTCGACCGCAGTCTCAGGGTCCCGGACGGGACCGCCGACTCCGAGCGTCGGGTGCTGGTCGCACAGGGGCTCCTCGACCAGCTCGCCGAGACGCCGTCGACCGCCGAGCGCGAGGCCGGCTACCAGACGTACGTGCGGGGCGGCACGACCGTCAGCGGTCCGCGCCCGGGGGACCCCGAGGACACGCTCCGGCTGAGCACCCCGCCCACCGAGCTCTCCGCCTACGCCCTCGCCCAGGTCGTGTGCACCTTCTCCGACTCGGCCGCGGCCGAGGGCGACGGCTCCGTCATCCTCGGCGGCCCCTCGACCGCACCGCTGCGCCGCTACGACTGCACGGACGAGGTGCGCTCCCAGCCGGGCAGCCACCAGCCGCCGTCGACCGAGGTGACGGGCGGCTGACACGGGGGCGTCCACCGCGTGTGGCGCAGGCCTCACCCAGGTACCTCGGGGGGTTCCGGAACCGACCGTGCCGAGCGGGGCGTCTAGGGGATCGTGCAGCGTCAAGGCTTCGTGGGCGGCAATGCCGCCCTTCGCGTCCGTGTGGCAGGAGGTGCCCTCCTGGTCGCACACCTCGCGTTCGTCGCCTGGCTGACGCTGCGTCCGCTGGACGTGCCCTGGGTCGTCCCCGCCAACCTGCACCCCTTCGCCGGTATCCGCGCCGACCTCGCCCTCGGCGGGCGGGAGGCCGCCCGCCGGATCGGTGAGGGGCTCGCGCTCCTGGCCCCGCTCGGCTTACTGCTCCCGATGGTGCACGGCCGCCTGTGGGCCTCCCCGCTCGGCTCCCTCGTCCGCACCTGCGCCGCGGGCGCGCTGATCTCCCTCGGCATAGAGCTGCTCCAGACCGGCGTCCCCGGCCAGGTCGTCGACATCGACTCGCTGTTCCTGAACACCGCGGGCGTCGCGCTCGTCCACCTCGCGGTCGTGCCGGCGGTGCGCCACTCGCTCCGCCGCAGAACCGAGCGCCGAGGGCGTACGGCCGTCCGCCAGGAGGAGCCGGCTCAGGGTCGGACCCCGACGATTCCCAGGGTCGGGATCGCACCGTAGAGCGACGCTTTGTGCTGTTCGTCTCCGTAGCGTTGAAGACAGCTGGAAAGGGTCACTCGGACCCGGACCGTCGACGCTCACGAAGGAGCCGCAATGTCCCGCCTCGCCCGCCCCACCAACGGCCGCATGATCGGCGGAGTGTGTGCCGCGCTGGCACGGCGCTTCGGCACCTCCGCGACCACGATGCGCGTGATCTTCCTGGTGTCCTGTCTGCTGCCGGGCCCGCAGTTCCTGCTCTACATCGCGCTGTGGATCCTGTTCCCCTCGGAGGAGAAGGCGCAGACCGCCTGGTGACACCCCGGTGCACGTACGCCGGTGGGGCGCACCCCGTGATCTCGGGGTGCGCCCCACCGGCGCGTGCGGGAGGCGGCGGGTCTCAGCCGAGCGGCAGACCGTTCAGGCCGGTGCCGCTGCCGGGCAGGACCTGGCCGATCGGCAGGCCGCCGAGGAGGCCGGCGACGGGGCCGGTCGGGCCGTCGGCGAGGACCTTCTCGACGGCGGGCTGCGCGGCCGAGAGGCCGGTGCCCACCGCCGGCTGGGCCTGCGCCAGCGCCTCACCGGCGCCCGGCAGCGCCTTGGTGACGTTCTCGGTGGGGAGCCCCTGGGAGACGGAGCCGAGCGCCTGGCTCGCGTCCGGCATCGCCGGCGCGGCGTTCGCGGCACCCGCGCCGGCGGCGGCGAAGGCGGCACCGAGGGCGGCGACACCGAGGGTCTTGGCAGCAGACTGCTTCATGAAATGCGTCCTCGAAATGGGTTTACGGGATGTCAGCGGTCCACGACCGTAAACACGGGAACCCGCCCGCCGCAAACATCGAAATGCGGACGGATTGTGAACACCCGCCCGCACTCCGTACCCGAGGTTTTCCCCGGTCAGCCCTCTTCGTCCACAGAACCGCTGGTGGAGGCGGTCTGCTGGAACAGCCATTCGGACTTCAGCTCGGCATATCCGGGCTTGATGACGTCATTGATCATCGCGAGTCGTTCATCGAAAGGAATGAACGCTGATTTCATCGCATTGACGGAGAACCACTGCATGTCGTCGAGCGAATAACCGAACGCGTCGACAAGGTGCTCGAATTCCCGGCTCATGCTGGTGCCGGACATCAGCCGGTTGTCGGTGTTCACGGTGGCCCGGAAGTGCAGGCGCCGCAGCAGCCCGATCGGGTGCTCGGCGTACGAGGAGGCGGCCCCGGTCTGGAGGTTGGAGCTGGGGCACAGCTCCAGCGGGATCCGCTTGTCCCGGACGTAGGAGGCGAGCCGGCCGAGCTTGACCGTGCCGTCCTCGTGGACCTGGATGTCGTCGATGATGCGCACGCCGTGCCCGAGCCGGTCGGCGCCGCACCACTGGAGGGCCTGCCAGATGGACGGCAGCCCGAAGGCCTCGCCGGCGTGGATGGTGAAGTGGTTGTTCTCGCGCTTCAGGTACTCGAAGGCGTCGAGGTGCCGGGTGGGCGGGTAGCCGGCCTCCGCGCCCGCGATGTCGAACCCGACGACGCCCAGGTCGCGGTAGCGGTTGGCGAGTTCGGCGATCTCCAGGGCGCGGGCCGCGTGCCGCATGGCGGTGAGCAGGGCGCCGACGCGGATGCGGCGGCCGCCCGCCCTGGCCCGGCGCTCGCCTTCCCGGAAGCCCTCGTTGACGGCCTCGACGACCTCCTCGAGGGTCAGCCCCTTCTCCAGGTGCTGCTCGGGGGCGTACCGCACCTCGGCGTAGACGACACCGTCCTCGGCGAGGTCCTCGGCGCACTCGGCGGCCACCCGCACCAGCGCCTCACGGGTCTGCATGACGCCGACGGTGTGCGAGAAGGTCTCCAAGTAGCGTTCCAGCGAGCCGGAGTCGGCGGCCTCCCGGAACCAGACGCCCAGCCGGTCCGCGTCGTCCTCGGGAAGCGCGGTGTACCCGGTCTCCCGGGCGAGGTCGACGACCGTGCCGGGGCGCAGCCCGCCGTCGAGGTGATCGTGCAGCAGAACCTTGGGTGCCCGGCGGATCTGGTCCGGGCTCGGGGAGTTCCTCATCCGGTCAGTCTGGCTCGTCATCCTGGCACTGTAACTCCTACGCGCGTAGAGAGCGCGCTGTACGAATCCGCCGATACGTAACGGTGACCGCCCCGCCCCGTGTCGTACACCCCGGCTTCTGACACTGTTCTGTCATGGCACAGCAAGCGACGCCGGTGCGCAGCGCCCGACTGGGCAGGACCCTCGGCCGGGAGCCGGCGGCGGTGAGCGGAGTGGTGCTGCTCCTTCCAAGCGGCGACGAGACCTCTCTGCGCAGACCCGCCTCCATGCGACTGCCCTCCGCCGTACGGGCGTTGGGACGACGGCTCGCCCGCGCGGGGCACGCCGAGGGGCTCGCGGCCCATCTGGTGCACTACCGCTACCGCGGGTGGAACGGCGGCGAGGCGCATCTCGCGCACGACGCGACCTGGGCCGCCGACGAGGTCGTACGGCGTTACGGCGACGTCCCCGTGTCCCTGGTCGGCGTGGGCATGGGCGGGCGGGCGGCGCTGCGCGCGGGCGGGCACGAGGCCGTCAACTCCGTGGTGGCCGTCGCCCCTTGGCTGCCCGAGGAGGACGTGGCGGCCGCCCCCGAGCCGGTCAGGCAGCTCGTGGGGCGCCGGGTGCTGATCGTGCACGGGACCAACGACCGGCAAGTCGACCCCGAGTTGTCGTTCCGGCTCGCGACCCGGGCGAAGAAGGCGAACCGGGAGGTGTGCCGGTTCGAGGTGCATGCCGACGGGCACGGGTTGCACCAGTACCGGGCCGAAGTACAGGCGCTGGCCGAGGACTTCGTGATGGGGGCGCTGTTCGGGCGGGTGCTGTCCCGGCCGGTCCAGGACGCGCTGGCCGCGCCTCCGCCGCTGGGGCTGCGGATGCCGCTCGCCTCCGGGTTCGGGCGGCGGCGGTAGCTCAGGGCAGCAGGTTGCCCCTGCGCGACAGCAGGAACTTCTTGAAGGCGGCCACCGGCGGGGTGTCCGGGTGGCCGTCGAGCCAGGCGACGCCGATCTCGCGGGCGGCCCGGGGAGCCGTGACCGTCAGTTCGACCACCCCCGGCCGGGGGAAGGCCGGCGGCGGGAGCAGGGCCACGCCCAGGCCCGCCGCGACGAGGCCCCGCAACGTCTCCGCCTCCTCCCCCTCGAAGGCGATCCGGGGCTTGAAGCCGGCCTCCTGGCAGAGGTCGTCGGTGATGCGGCGCAGGCCGTAGCCGGGCTCCAGGGTGACGAAGGACTCCTCGGCGGCCTCGGCCAGGCGGACGCGCTTGCGGCCCGCGAGGGGGTGGTCGGCGGGCACCACGAGCCGCAGCTTCTGTTCGTCGAGGCGGCGGGCGACGAGGTCGGGGGCGTCCGGTACCGGGGAGGTCAGGCACAGGTCCAGCTCGCCCGCGCGCAGGCGTTCGATCATCGCCTCGCCGTAGTTCTGGACCAGGCTGAACCGGACGCGGGGGTGGTCGGCGCGGAAGGCCCGCAACAGACCGGGGACCGTCTCGGAGCCCATGGTGTGCAGGAAGCCGAAGGCGACCTTGCCGGTGGCCGGGTCGGCGTCGGCACGGACCTCGTCGGCGGCCCGCCGGATCTCGGCGAGGGCGCGTTCCACGGAGGCGTGGAAGGTGCGGCCGGCGGGGGTGAGGGAGACCGTGCGGCCGATGCGGGCGAACAGGTCGACGCCGAGGTCCTGTTCGAGGCGGACCATGGCCCGCGACAGCGTCGACTGGGGTACGTCCATCTCCTGCGCGGCACGGGTGACGTGCTCGGTGCGGGCGACCCCGGCGAAGTGGGCGAGCCGCGGCGCGAGGAGCGGGACGATGTCTTCTGTGTCACTGGACGGTGACAGGTGAGCCTGTGACCTCTGCTGATGCACCATGGGAACGATTATGGCGAATCCGTGCATTGGACGGATGAGCGGAGCCGTACGTAACTTCGAGGGCATGCCTGCCAGTACCGAGGCGTCCACCCGCGTGGGCGCCGTCTCCCCCGTCCCCGCCCCCGACGCGCGTATGGCCCCGGGCGGCCCCGGCTACCGCCGGATGAGCCTCGCCCTCTTCCTCGCCGGTGTCGCGACCTTCGCGCTGCTGTACTCCACCCAGGCCCTCCTCCCGCTGATCTCGGGCGAGTTCGGGGTCGCGGCGAGCGAGGCGAGCTGGACCGTGGCGGCGGCGACCGGCGGTCTGGCGCTGTTCGTGCTGCCGATGAGCGCCCTCTCCGAGCGCTTCGGCCACCGTACGGTCATGACGGCCTCGCTGGCGGTCGCGGTGACGGTCGGTCTGCTGGTCCCCTTCGCGCCCTCGCTGACCGCGCTGGTCGCACTGCGGGCGGTGCAGGGGGCGGCCCTGGCCGGACTGCCGGCGTCCGCGACGGCGTACCTGGCGGAGGAGGTCCGGCCGAAGGCCCTGGTCACGGCGATCGGCCTGTTCGTCGCCGGCAACAGCGTCGGCGGGATGAGCGGCCGGGTCATCACGGGCTGGGTGGCCCAGGAGTGGGGCTGGCGGGTCGCCGTCGGGGTGATCGGCGCGATCGCGGTGGCCTGCGCGGTGGCGTTCCGGCTGCTGCTCCCGGCGCCCCGGCACTTCAAGGCGGGCTCACTGAAGCCGGCCGTCCTGCTGGGCACGGTCCGCACCCACCTCTCCGACCCTCTGCTGCGCCGCCTGTACGCCATCGGTGCGCTGTTCATGACGGTCTTCGGCGGGGTGTACACGGTGATCGGCTACCGGCTGACCGAGGCGCCCTTCTCGCTCCCCCAGGGCATTGTCGGCTCGATCTTCCTGGTCTACCTGGTGGGCACGGTGTCCGCGTCGACGGCGGGCCGGCTGGTCGGCCGCCTGGGCCGCCGGGGTGCGCTGTACGCGGCGGGCGGCACGACGGCGACCGGCCTGCTGCTCTCCCTCTCCGACTCCCTGGGGCTGGTCCTCCTCGGCCTGGTCCTGATCACCGGCGGCTTCTTCGCGGGCCACGCGGTGGCGTCCTCGGCGGTCAGCAAGACGGCCACCCACGGCCGCGCCCAGGCTTCTGCCCTGTACCAGTCCGCCTACTACATCGGCTCCAGCGCGGGCAGCACGGTCGGCGCGCTCGCCTTCCACGCGGGCGGCTGGGCCGGGACGGTCGGGGTCGGACTGCTGGCGGTGCTCGGCGTGGTCACGCTCACCGTCCTCGGAACGCGTGCGGCAAGGGCCCAGCAGCGGCTCGCGACGGCCTGAGCCGCACGTCCCCCTGTCCCCCCGGTCGAGGTCGGTCGACCGGGGGGATCGGTCTTGCCCCCTGTCACCGGAGCAGGTCCCTGACGGCCACGGGAGAGGACCCTTCGTCGCCGCCCACGCTGAAGGAGCGGCTGCTTCCTTCGATCCGGCCTGCGCCGGAGGAGCAGTTGCCTCCTTTGATCCGGCCGGCGTCGCCGGCGGCAGGCTCCTTCGGCCCGGCCCACGTTGCCGGGCACCTGACTTTTTCGGCCCTGTCAGCGGTGAAGGCACGGCTACCGCCTCGGCCCCTCCCATGTGGAAGACGCCGCTGCCGCCCCTCAGCCCCTCCGGCGTTCGAGGAGCGGGGGGCCGGGGGCCGCGCCCCTGGGGACGGGACGGGTAGGGGCGGCGGGGGCGAAAAGGTCCTGACCTGCACGTTCATCCACTCGGGACGCCATTGTCAGACCCCTGCGGTAGTTTCCGAGTACTGGGCGCAAAGGCGCGACGCAGCACGGCCACAGGGGTGGGTGGACGATGACGGACAGCACGGCGACGACGACAGACCTCGACATCAGGCTCGAGAAGCACCGCACGGAGCTGACGGGGTACTGCTACCGCATGCTCGGCTCCTCCTTCGAGGCCGAGGACGCGGTGCAGGACACGATGGTGCGGGCCTGGCGGAGCTACGACAAGTTCGAGGGCCGCTCCAGCCTGCGCTCCTGGCTGTACCGCATCGCGACCAACGTCTGTCTGGACATGCTCACGGCGGGCAACAAGCGCGCCCGCCCCATGGACCTCACCGAGTCGACGCCCCTCGCCCAGGCCGCCCTCTCCCCCCGCCCGGACCACACCTGGCTGGAGCCGATGCCGGACAACCGCATCCTGCCGACCGTTGAGGACCCGGCGGAGGCAGCCGTCGCCAAGGAGACCGTGCGGCTCGCCTTCATGGCCGCCCTCCAGCAACTGCCGCCCAAGCAGCGCGCGGTGCTGATCCTGCGCGAGGTGCTGGCCTGGAAGGCGAGCGAGGTCGCCGAGCTGCTCGACACCTCCGTCGCCTCGGTCAACAGCGCCCTCCAGCGCGCCCGCGCCACTCTCGCCGAGCGGGAGCAGCACGGCGCCGACGCGGCCGTGTCCGACCCGCTGGACGAGGAGCAGCAGAAGCTCCTGGACCGCTATGTGAAGGCGTTCGAGGGGTACGACATGACGGCGCTGACGGCCCTCCTCCACGAGGACGCCATCATGACGATGCCGCCGTTCGACCTGTGGCTGACGGGCCACGACGACATCACGGGCTTCATGACCACCCTGGGCTCCGCCTGCGAGGGCTCCCGCCTGGTGCCGGTGCAGGTCAACGGCATGCCCGGGTTCGCGCAGTACAAGCCGGACCCGGAGAAGGGCGGTCACACGCCGTGGGCGGTCCAGGTCCTGGAGATCTCAGACGGCCGGCTCACCGGGTTCCACTTCTTCCTGGACACCCAGCGCTGGTTCCCCCTGTTCGGCCTGCCTCTCCACCTCGAAGCGGAGGCCGACGAGATCAAGGAGGGCGTGTAGCCCGGGGTCGGGGTCGCGCAGCCTGATCCGGCCCCCGGCGCGCCGGGCCGCGAGCTGGAGCCGGGCGAGCAGATCGACCGTGCCGAGCCCCGGTGGCCCGAGCCCCGCGACATCGCACACCACGACCCCGGCGCCGGTCGTCCGCAGCAGGGCTTGGACCTGGTCGCTCAGCTCCGTCACCTCGTCCCGGGTGACGGGGCCGGCCAGCACGAGTACAGCGGGTGTCATGGCGTCCACGATCGGTAGACCAGGCGGGCGGGCGTAACTCATCGGCCGGCGCCCCGACCGCGCGGTCAGGATCACGTTGACCTGGCTGCCGCCTGCCCCCGAGGGTTGCCTGTATGCGCCACCCATCAGCACCTCCCTGGATACGCCACGCCCTCCTCACCCCTGAGGAGTCCCCGTGCAGGGAGTGCTGACCGGCTTCGCGGTCATCGCGGTGGTGATCGGGGTCGGCTATCTCATCGGTCTGCGCGGCTACCTCGGCGAGCAGGGCCGCGAGGTCCTGACCAAGCTCGCCTTCCATGTCGCCTCCCCCGCCCTGCTGTTCACCACGCTGGCCCGGGCCGACCTGTCGGTGGTCTTCTCCAGCCGCCTGCTGGTGACCGCGCTCAGCACGGCAGCGGCGGCGGGCGTCTTCGTGGCGGTGGGTGTCGTACGGGGCTGGGGGCTGGGCCGCACGACGATCGGTGCGCTGTGCTCCTCGTACGTCAACTCCGGCAACCTCGGCATCCCCATCGCGGTGTACGTCCTCGGGGACGCCTCGCTGGTGGCGCCGGTGCTGCTGTTCCAGCTCGTGGGGGTGACCCCGGTCGCGCTGACGGTCCTGGACCTGGCGTCGGGCGAGGGCGAGAAGGGACCGCTGTGGCGGCGGCTGCTCACCCCGCTGCGCAATCCGATCGCGCTGGGCTCACTGGCCGGCGTGGCGGTCTCGGCGGCGGGCCTGAAGGTACCGGCCCCCGTGATGGACCCCCTGACCCTGATCGGCGGCATGTCCGTCCCGGCGGTCCTGCTCGCCTTCGGCATCTCCCTGTGCGGCAGCACGATGCCCGGCCGGGGCCCGGACCGCGGGCTCGTCCTGCTCTCGGTCGCGCTGAAGTCGGTGGGGCAGCCGGTGGCGGCCTGGGCGCTGGCGGCCGGCGTCTTCGGCCTCCACGGAGCCCAACTCCTCGACGTGGTGGTCACGTCGTCCCTCCCGGCCGCGCAGAACCTGTACACCTACGCCTCCACCTACGGCGTGGGCGAACGCCTGGCCCGCGACTCGATCCTGGTGTCGACGGTGGTGTCGGTACCGGTGCTGGTGGTCGTGGCGGCGCTGCTGGGGTGACGGAGTCAGCTGAGCGGGAAGGCGCCGGTATCGATGACCACCTTGAACGGCGCGGGCAGAGTCAGCTCCTCGCCGTACTCCACCGAATCAAGCACTCGGTATGTGCCATTCTGCGGTTCCCCGTAGAGGGTCGCCGTGGGACGTCCTGACTGCCAGGCATCCAGCAGGAGGTAGAGCGGTACGCCTGCCACAGCGTAGCCATGGGCCTTCTTGATGCGGTCGTGGTTCGCGTTGCTCTTGGACGTGACCTCGACAACGAGTTCGGCATCGCCCGCATGCACGCGCGTTCCGCGGCGCAGGGCAGCCCTCGGCACCACGCACAGGTCGGGGATGAAGAGGCCACCTGTCTCCGGGCACCTGAGACCGAGTGTCTGATAGACACCCCAGTCGTCTGGAATCGCTGTGTACAGGCGACGCTGAACCAGCTCAGAGGTGTCGTTGTGCTCTTCGGATGGCGGAGGCGACACGGTGACGATCCCTTCGATGATCTCCACCTTGCTGCCCTCGGGAGCGTCCGTCTCCTCCCAGACACGGACGATCTCGTCCCAGTCCGTGCCCTCAGGGGTTCCGGACTCGGCGGCGAGTGCGCTCATGGCGGTCTCCGTTCGTTACGTCACCGATCCCAGCATGCCGAACGGGACCGGCGATGGTCCACCGATCCCGTTCACCCGAATGAGGAAGCTCCAGCTCAGGCGATGCGCTCCAGCACCACCGGCGACGCCGTGAAGTCCGTCCCCGCCGCCTCGATGTCGTAGGAACCCTCGATCGACTCGAGGGCGTACTCGAAGCGTTCCGGGGTGTCCGTGTGGAGGGTCAGGAGGGGCTGGCCCTCGGTGACCGTGTCGCCGGGCTTGGCGTGCATCTCCACGCCCGCGCCCGCCTGCACCGGGTCCTCCTTGCGGGCGCGACCGGCGCCGAGGCGCCAGGCGGCGACGCCGACGCCGTAGGCGTCGAGGCGGGTCAGGACGCCCGAGGACGGGGCCTTGACGACGTGCTGCTCGCGGGCGACCGGCAGTTCCGCGTCCGGGTCGCCGCCCTGCGCCGCGATCATCCGGCGCCAGACGTCCATCGCGGAGCCGTCGGCCAGTGCCTTCGCCGGGTCGGCGTCGCGGATGCCCGCCGCCGCCAGCATCTCGTGGGCCAGCGCGACGGTGAGCTCCACGACGTCCGCGGGGCCGCCGCCCGCCAGGACCTCCACCGACTCGCGCACTTCGAGGGCGTTGCCCGCCGTGAGGCCCAGCGGGGTCGACATGTCGGTCAGGAGCGCGACCGTCCGCACGCCGTGGTCGGTGCCCAGGCCCACCATCGTGGACGCGAGCTCGCGGGCGTCCTCGATGGTCTTCATGAAGGCGCCGGTGCCGACCTTGACGTCCAGGACCAGGGAGCCGGTGCCCTCCGCGATCTTCTTCGACATGATCGAGGAGGCAATCAGCGGGATCGCCTCGACCGTGCCGGTGACGTCACGCAGGGCGTACAGCTTCTTGTCGGCCGGGGCCAGGCCGTCGCCCGCCGCGCAGATCACCGCGCCGGTGGTGTCGAGGACGTTCAGCATCTCCTCGTTCGACAGCAGCGCGCGCCAGCCGGGGATCGACTCCAGCTTGTCGAGGGTGCCGCCGGTGTGGCCGAGGCCGCGGCCCGACAGCTGGGGCACGGCCGCGCCGCAGGCCGCCACCAGGGGCGCCAGCGGCAGCGTGATCTTGTCGCCGACACCGCCCGTGGAGTGCTTGTCGGCCGTCGGACGGGACAGGGACGAGAAGTCCATGCGCTCGCCCGACGCGATCATCGCCGCCGTCCAGCGGGCGATCTCGCGGCGGTTCATGCCGTTGAGCAGGATGGCCATCGCGAGCGCGGACATCTGCTCGTCGGCGACCTCCCCGCGGGTGTACGCGTCGATGACCCAGTCGATCTGCTCGTCGCTGAGTTCGCCGCGGTCCCGCTTGGTGCGGATGACGGAGATGACGTCCATGGCCATGCAGGGCTTTCCTTCCGGGAATTACTTGGTGAGGTGCTCAGGGCCGAAGGCCTGCGGGAGCATCTCGGACAACGGCACGATCCCCGCCGGGGTCTCCAGGAGGAGATCGGGGCCGCCGAACTCGTAGAGCAGCTGGCGGCAGCGGCCGCACGGGACGAGGATCTCGCCCTTGCCGTCCACGCACGTGAAGTGCGTGAGACGGCCGCCTCCGGTGTTCTGCAGCTCCGAGACCAGACCGCACTCGGCGCACAGGCCGAGGCCGTAGGAGGCGTTCTCGACGTTGCAGCCGGTGATGGTGCGGCCGTCGTCGACCAGGGCGGCCACGCCGACCGGGTAGCCGGAGTACGGGGCGTACGCCCGGGACATGGCGTCCCGGGCCGCCGCCCGCAGTGCCCCCCAGTCGACGCCCGTCACTTGCCCTGGCCCTTCCGGTAGCGCATGCCGTCCGCCTTGGGCATCCGCAGACGCTGCGCGGACAGCGACAGCACCAGCAGGGTGACGACGTACGGGGTGGCGCCCACGAAGTCGCTCGGGACCTCGTCGGTGGTCAGGTACCAGACCAGGACGCCCGCGGCCACCAGGAGGCTGATGCCGCCCTGCCAGTGCGCCTTCTTGTAGAGCTTCCAGCCTGCCATCGCCAGCAGCAGCACGAACAGCAGGAGCAGCAGCGCATGAACGGTCTCGCCGCCGTTGCGCAGCTGGAGCGCGTCGGAGTAGCCGAACAGGCCCGCGCCCATGGCGAGGCCGCCGGGACGCCAGTTGCCGAAGATCATCGCGGCGAGACCGATGTAGCCGCGGCCGCCGGTCTGGCCCTCCAGGTAGGTGTGCGAGGTGACCAGCGCCAGGAAGGCGCCACCGAGACCGGCGAGACCGCCGGAGACGGCCACGGCCATGTACTTGTACTTGTACACGTTGACGCCGAGGGACTCCGCGGCGATCGGGTTCTCACCGCAGGAGCGCAGCCGCAGACCGAACGGGGTGCGCCACAGCAGCCACCAGCTGCCCACGAACAGCACGACCGCGAGGATCGTCACCACGGACAGGTTGGTGACCAGACCGCCGAGGATGCCGGCGATGTCGGAGATCAGGAACCAGTGGTGGTTCTCGATGGAGTGCAGCCCGCTGGACAGGCCCGGCACGTCGAAGTTGGGCAGGGAGTCCACGGGCGGGGACTGCTTGGGGTTGCCGCCCTCGTCCGCCGCCTTGCCGTCCACGAAGAACAGCTTGGCGAGGTACTGGGTGGTGCCGAGCGCCAGCAGGTTGATGGCGACACCGGAGACGATGTGGTCGACGCCGAAGGTGACGGTCGCGACCGCGTGCAGCAGTCCGCCGACGACGCCGAAGCCGACACCGCACAGCAGGCCGAGCCAGGGGCTGGACTGCCAGCCGATCCAGCCGGCGCCGAACGTGCCGAGGATCATCATGCCCTCGAGACCGATGTTGACCACACCGGACCGCTCGGACCACAGACCGGCGAGGCCCGCGAGGCCGATCGGCACGGCGAGGCTGAGCGCGGCGGAGACCTGGCCGTCGGAGGTGAGCTGGTCGGAGCCGGAGATGACACGCACCGCCGCGACGAGCAGCAGCGCGCCGGCGACGATCATGAGGATCTGGCCGAGCGAGCGGCCCGACCGGGTGGCGGTGTCCGCCTTGGGCGCCGCGGGGGGCGGCGTGTCGGTCATCGTGGCAGTCATCACGCCACCTCCTGCTTCTGGGTCGGGGCTGCGGCCTGGGCGGCGAGCTCGGCGCCGACCCGCTGCTGCTGGCGCTTGAGTCCGTAACGGCGTACGACCTCGTAGGCGATGACGACGCACAGGACGATGACGCCCTGGATCACGCCGAGGATCTCCTTGTCGTAGCCCTCGAACTCCAGGTGGTTGGTGGTGCGCTCCAGGAAGCCCCACAGCAGGGCGCCCAGCGCGATGCCGACCGGGTTGTTGCGGCCTAGCAGGGCGATGGCGATACCGGTGAAGCCGATGCCGGTCGGGAAGTCGTTGCTGAACTGGTGGCTGTCGTTGAGCAGGGTCGGCATGCCGATCAGACCGGCCACCGCGCCCGAGATCACCATGCTGGTGGCGACCATCTTCTTCACCGAGACGCCGCTCGCGGCGGCGGCGGACTCGGACTGGCCGACGGTGCGCAGGTCGAAGCCGAACCGGGTGCGGCCGAGCACGAACCAGTACGCGATGCCGACGATCACGGCGATGACGATGAAGCCCCACAGCATGCCCGCGGCACCGGTGTCGATCTGGAAGAAGTACGACGACTCGGGCAGCGGCTTGGTGGAGACGACGGTGCCGCCGGCCTGGAGCTCCGCGAGCTTCCCGGGCTGGAGCAGGTAGGCGATGATCGCGGTGGCGATCGAGTTCAGCATGATCGTGGAGATGACCTCGCTGACCCCGCGCGTCACCTTGAGGACGCCCGCGATGGCCGCCCACACGGCGCCGGTGCCCATGGCGCACAGGATGATCAGCGGGATGGAGATCCAGCCCGGCGTGGTCAGCGCGCCGCCGAGGACGGCGGCGAAGAACGCGGCGATGCGGTACTGGCCGTCGACGCCGATGTTGAACAGGTTCATCCGGAAGCCGATGGCCACCGAGACGCCCGCCAGGTAGTACGTGGTCGCCTTGTTGAGGATGTAGACCTGGCTGTCACTGGCGGAGCCGTAGGTCAGCATGTCGCTGAAGGCGGCGCCCGGGTTCTTGCCGGTGGCGAGGATCACCAGGGTGGTGACGACGAGCGCGGCGACGACCGCGAGCAGCGGGGCCGCGATGCCGAGGAGCAGCCGCTCCTTGTCGATGCGTTGGGTCAGCTTGTTCATCGGGCGTCGTCCTCGTCGTCCTCGGCGGAGACCGCGGCGGAGGCCTCCGCGGAGCCCTCTGCGTGCTCCAGGTGGCCGGTTGCCGCACCGGTCATGGCGGAGCCCAGCTCCTCGGGGGTGATGGTGGCGGGGTCGGCGTCGGCGACCAGTCGGCCGCGGTACATCACCCGCAGGGTGTCGGACAGGCCGATGAGCTCGTCCAGGTCG
Source organism: Streptomyces sp. NPDC091972 (assembly GCF_044756385.1). Classification (NCBI taxonomy): domain Bacteria; kingdom Bacillati; phylum Actinomycetota; class Actinomycetes; order Kitasatosporales; family Streptomycetaceae; genus Streptomyces; species Streptomyces sp. NPDC091972. The sequence continues at coordinate 25,569 of NZ_JBIVSV010000011.1, forward strand.
GCGGAGATCAGCAGCACGGCCAGGCCCTCGCGGCGGGCCTCGCGGATGTGGTCCCAGATCGCGGCCTGCGCGCCGACGTCCACACCGCGGGTGGGGTGGGCGGCGATGAGCAGCTTGGGCGAGTGGCTCATCTCGCGGCCGACGATCAGCTTCTGCTGGTTGCCGCCGGACAGGGAGGCGGCGGTGACGTCGATGCCGGGGGTGCGGACGTCGTACGCCTGGATGATGCGCTCGGTGTCGGTGCGGGCGGCCTTGATGTCGAGGAGCTGGCCGCGGGAGTTGGGCTTCTCGGTGACGTGGCCGAGGATGCGGTTCTCCCACAGCGGGGCCTCGAGGAGCAGGCCGTGGCGGTGGCGGTCCTCGGGGACGTAGCCGACGCCGGCCTCGCGGCGCTGGCGGGTGGGGACGTGGGAGATGTCGGTGCCGTCGAGGACGATCGTGCCGGTGTTCAGGGCTCGGATGCCCATGATGGCCTCGACCAGCTCGGACTGGCCGTTGCCCTCCACGCCGGCGATGCCGAGGACCTCGCCCTTGTGGATGGTGAAGGAGATGTCGTCGAGGATGATCCGCTCGACGCCGTCGAGGTCGGTCTGGGCCAGGCGCAGACCGTCCAGCTTCAGCAGCGGGACGTCCGTGACCGTGGACTCCTCGGTCTCCGGGGTGGGCAGTTCGCTGCCGACCATCAGCTCGGCGAGCTGCTTGGTCGTGGTGCCGGCCGGCTGCACGGTGCCGACGGTGGTGCCCCGGCGGATGACGGTGATCTCGTCGGCCACCGACAGGACTTCGCCGAGCTTGTGCGAGATGAAGATGACGGTGAGGCCCTCGGCCTTGAGGTCGCGCAGGTTGGCGAAGAGCGCGTCGACCTCCTGCGGCACCAGGACCGCGGTGGGCTCGTCGAGGATCAGCGTCTTGGCGCCGCGGTAGAGGACCTTGAGGATCTCCACGCGCTGGCGGTCGGCGACGCCGAGCTCCTCGAGGAGGACGTCGGGGCGGATGTTCAGGCTGTACGCGTCGGAGATCTCCCGGATCTTCGCGCGGGCCTTGGCGCCGATGCCGTACAGCTTCTCCGCGCCGAGGACGACGTTCTCCAGGACGGTGAGGTTGTCGGCGAGCATGAAGTGCTGGTGCACCATGCCGATGCCGCGGGCGATGGCGTCGGCGGGGGTGTGGAAGGTGACCGTCTCGCCGTTCACCGTGATGGTGCCCTCGTCCGGCTGCTGCATGCCGTAGAGGATCTTCATCAGGGTGGACTTGCCGGCACCGTTCTCACCGCACAGGGCGTGCACGGTGCCCGTGCGGACGGTGATGTCGATGTCCTTGTTGGCGACGACGCCGGGGAATCGCTTGGTGATGCCGCGCAGTTCGACGGCAGCGGGAGGGCTGGACGCGTTGATGGCGCACTCTCCTCGGGGAAAAGGGGCTGCGTAGGGGAGGGCAGGCGTCGGCGACGCTAGCGCGGCAACTCCATGCTACACGCGTAGAGTTGACACATTGTTATGGCTCGACGAGGGGGTCTGTCGAGGCCCCCTCGCCGAGCCCGGGTTCCGGCGGGAACCGTCAGGTCAGCTGGTCTTGACCGTGATGGTGCCGTCGACGATCTTCTTCTTCGCCTCGTCCAGCTTGGGCTGGATGTCGTCGATGAAGCCACCGCTGGTGGAGAGGCTGACACCGCCCTTGGCGAGGGAGTAGATCTGGTTGCCGGTCAGCGGCTTGCCCTCGTGGACGGACTTGATGAAGTCGTAGACGCCGACGTCGACGTTCTTGACCATCGAGGTCAGGATCGAGTTCTTGAACTTGGCCAGACCCGGGATGTTGTACTGGTCCGAGTCCACGCCGATGGCCCAGGCGCCCTTGACGCCGGAGATGGCCTCGATCGAGCCGTTGCCGGAGGAGCCGGCCGCGGCGTAGATCACGTCGGCGCCGTTGTCGAGCATGCCGGACGCGGCTTCCTTGCCCTTGGCGGGGTCGGCGAAGCCGGAGAAGTCCGAGCCGTGGGTCAGGTACTGGACGTCGACCTTGACCTTGGGGTTGGTGTCCTTGACGCCCTGGGCGTAGCCCGCCTCGAACTTCTTGATCAGCGGGGTGTCCACGCCGCCGATGAAGCCGACGTGGTCCTTCTTGGTCTTCAGCGCCGCGGCGACACCGGCCAGGTAGGAACCCTGCTCCTCGGTGAACGTGATGCTGTCGACGTTCTTGGCCTTCGCGACCGCGTCGATGAGACCGAAGCTGACCTTCGGGTACTTGGCGGCGACCTTGTCGACCGAGGTGGCGTAGGAGAAGCCGACGGCCACGATCGGGTTGTAGCCGGCGTCGGCCAGGTCGGTCAGGCGCTGCTCGCGGTCGGCCTCGGTGTCGGAGCTCTTGGCGGTCAGCTCCTTGAGGGAGCCGCCGAACTCGTCCTTGGCCTTGTCGGCACCGCGCGCGGCGGAGTCGTTGAAGGAGCGGTCACCACGGCCGCCGACGTCGTAGGCGAGACCGATCTTGATGCCCTTGCCGCCGTCCGCGGACGAGGAGGACGAGCTGTCGTTCTCGGAGGAGGTGCTGCCACACGCGGTGGCAGTCAGTGCGAGAGCTGCGGTCGCGATACACGCAGCGGAAAGCTTGGCTACCCGGCGCACGGGAGGCTCCTTCACCTGACCTGAGCGCCTCGTCGGCGCTTTATGTGAGCACCATGCCAGTGCTCGGGCCTGCACGCCCCTGCGGCGTCGGCTTCGCGGCATCGTAACGCGCGTAGATGTCGGAAACAGACCTCTTCCGAAGCCGTTATCGATTCGAGGCAAACAGCGTCTGAACTGAGGGTCTGCGGCCCTGGCACACCAGGATTGCGAAGAGCGCACGATTGGCTTACGACCATGTTGCGCCGGTCGGCGGAACGGCCCTCACGGGGCCGTTCCGTCACGCTCGGATCACTGGGCGGCGTCGAGCAGGGCCGCCGCCGTGAACATCTCCACACCTACGGTGATCGCGGACTCGTCGGCGTCGAAGTCGCCCTGGTGGAGGTCGCGCACGGTCCGCTCCCCCGGGGTGCGCACGCCGAGGCGAGCCATGGCGCCGGGCACCTGCTGGAGGTACCAGGAGAAGTCCTCGCCGCCGAGGCTCTGCTCGGTGTCCTCGACGGACTCGGCGCCGCGCCGGGCGGTCATGGCCTGGCGGAGCAGCTCGGTGACGTCGCCGTCGTTGACGACGGGCGGCACGCCCCGCACGTAGTTGATCTCGGACTTGGCCCCGTGCAGGTTGGCGACCTCGTCGATCGCGGCCACGACCACGTCCGGGGCCTGCCGCCAGGTGTCGAGGTCCAGGCAGCGCACGGTCCCGGAGAGCTCCGCGTGCTGCGGGATGACGTTCGGGGCGTGTCCGGACTCGATCCGCCCCCAGGTCACGGCGAGCCCGGCGCGGGTGTCGACGCGCCGGCCGACGATCGCGGGGACGTCGGTGACCACGCGGGCGGCGGCGGTGACGAGGTCGGTGGTGAGGTGCGGCCGTGCGGTGTGCCCGCCGGGCCCGTCGAGCGCGATCTCCAGCCGGTCGCAGGCGGAGGTGATGGGGCCGGTCCGCAGCCCGATCCGCCCGGCGTCGACCCGCGGGTCGCAGTGCACGGCGAGGATCTTGCCGACCCCCTCCAGCACCCCGCAGTCGATGGCGTCGGCGGCGCCGCCGGGCAGCACTTCCTCGGCGGGCTGGAAGACCAGCCGCACCGGCCGCGGCAGCAGCCCCTGCCTGTCGAGCTCGGCGAGGACGAGGCCGGCTCCCAGCACCACGGTGGTGTGCACGTCGTGCCCGCAGGCGTGCGCCCGGTCGGGCACGGTCGAGCGGTACGAGCACTCGGTCTTCGTGTCCGGGATGGGCAGGCCGTCGATGTCGGCGCGCAGGGCGAGCATGGGCCTGTTGCCGTCCCATTCGCCGATGTCACACACGAGCCCGGTCCCGACGGCGAGGACCCGGGGCTTCAGCCCCGCCCTCTCCAGCCGCTCCTTGATCGCCGCGGTGGTTCGGAACTCCTGGTTGCCGAGCTCCGGGTGCATGTGCAGGTCGCGCCGGAAGTGGACGAGCTCGGCGTGCAGCGCGTCGCTCAGCCCGCCGGGGAGCACGGCTTCCCCGGGCAGTTCGACCTCGGACTCCAGTGACATCAGTTGCTTCACCCTCTAAAGGGTAGGACGCCGGGGCGACCAACCGACCCGCGATCAACAAAACTTCAACCCGCAGCGGGCAGAAAATATGGCCGCTCGACGCATGGATGTGATGTGAGGTGGGTAAGAACCTCTTTTCCCACACATACCACGCCGGGCTCGCACCCGGCGGTTCTGTTCATCTTTCGAAACGGCACGGGGACACGGTGGGCGCGGTGGGGATGGGGCGCGGGACAGGGCGAACGAACCGGCCCACGGCCCGTCCCGGAGTCACTTCATCTGCCGGCGGGCTTGTTTCACCTCGCCGTCGACGGCCCAGGCGTCGGCCACCGGTCCGAGGTGGCCGAGCTTGTCGGGGTTGATCACCGAGCGGATGGTCTGGATCTGCCCGTCGAGCACGTCGAGGGCCAGGGCATGGAGGACCTTGCTGTCCCTGTCCCGGAAAATGGCGCCGGGCTGGCCGTTGACCTCGTGCGGCTCGAACGTCACGTCGATCCGTGCCAGCAGCGGGAAAACGGAGGCCAGCAGCCGGGCCACGTTCTCGGCGCCGATGACGGCCCTGGCCAGCTGCGGGGCCTTGCCGCCGCCGTCCCCGACCATCTGCACGTCGGCGGCCAGCAGATCCCGCAGGCCGGCGACATCGCCTTCGCGGAGGGCGTCGAAGAACCGCGTCGCCAGCTCCTGCCGCTCCTGACGGTCCGCTTCGAACCGCGGCCGCCCGGCCTCCATGTGCCGCCGCGCCCGTACCAGCAGCTGCCGGCACGCCGCCTCCGAACGCCCCACCGCCGAGGCGACGTCGTCGAACCCGAAACCGAACACCTCCCGCAGTACGAACACCGACCGCTCCAGCGGGCTCAGCCGCTCCAGAAGCAGCAGCGCCGCCATCGACACCGAGTCGGCCAGCTCCGCCGAGCGCGCCGGATCCTGATACGGATCCCTCAGCAGCGGCTCGGGGAACCACGGGCCCACGTACTCCTCCCGCCGCACCCGCGCGGAACGCAGCACGTCGATCGAGATCCGCGTCACCGTGGCGGACAGAAACGCCTTGACGGACGTGGGAAGGGTCGTCGAGCCGTCGAAGCGCAGCCATGTCTCCTGCACCGCGTCCTCGGCCTCGCTCACGCTGCCCAGGATTCGGTAGGCGATCGAGAAAAGCAGTGGCCGCAGTTCCTCGAACTCGTCGACCTTGTTCACGCCGCATCCCCCTTGAGATCTTCCCGTCCGGCGGGATCTCCCGGCCGCATCTGCTCGGCCGGGCCAGTTCCGCTGATCTTGTGGTCCGTCAGCGGGGCCGTGCAACGCGCCGGCGCCCGTGCCCGGGGTGACAGTTGCCCCGGGCGGCTCATCGATGGCCCGGTCAGTGGAACTGCCCGACCTTGTAGTCGCCGGCCGGCTGCTGGGCGATGATGTTCAGCCGGTTCGCCGTGTTCAGGAAAGAGATCAGGACCGCCAGGGCGGTGAGCTGCTCCTCGTCGTAGTGCTTCGCGGCGCGCGCCCAGACCTCGTCGCTGACCCCGCCGGCCGCGTCCGCCACCCGGGTCCCCTGCTCCGCCAGCTCCAGCGCGGCCCGCTCGGCCTCCGTGAACACCGTGGCCTCTCGCCACGCCGCCACCAGGTTCAGCCGCACCGAGTTCTCGCCGGCCGCGGCGGCCTCCTTGGTGTGCATGTCGATGCAGACAGCGCAGCCGTTGATCTGGCTCACGCGCAGGGCCACGAGTTCCTGCGTCGCGGCCGCCAGCGGCGCGTCCTTGAGGGCCTTGCCCGCCGCCATGAGGTGCTTGAGGGCTTTCGCGGCGGTCGGGCTGGCGAAGTAGTTCAGTCGCGCGTCCATGGTGTGCTCCTCCGTGCTCGTCGGTGGCTACACCCCCGAGACGAGACAGCCCGACCCCCTGTGACACGGACGTGCGTGATCCACGTCTCCCCGAACTCGGATGTTCCACGAGAAGGGTGCCCTGCTCCACCCCCCGGTTCGCTGAAGCACGACACTGCGAAAGGAGTGGGCCAATGGCTGCCACCCCCACAGATCAGCACAGGCCTTGACCAACGCCAGCCCCCGACGACCACCGGGCAAACTCCACACGGCGCCCCAAGCCACCCCGCTAGGGTGCGGCGCGTGAACGCCGAGAACCCCGACTTCATACGGGCCACCCAAACCGCGTACGACACGATCGCCGAGCCCTACAGCGAGCAGTTCTCCGACTGGGCCGGCATCCCCACATTGGACAGAGCCCAGATCACCGGCTTCGCGGAACTGGTCAAGGAGCAGAACGCGGGCCCCGTGGCCGACATCGGCAGCGGCCCGGGCCATGTGACCGCGGCGCTCCACGCACTCGGCGTCCGGGTCTTCGGCGTGGACGTTTCCCCGAGGATGGCCGAACTGGCCCGCAGAGCCCACCCGGAGCTCCGCTTCCACGTGGGCTCGATGACGTCGCTGGACCTGCCGTCCGAGACCCTGGGCGGCATCACGGCCCTCTACTCGATCATCCACGTCCCGGACGACCACCTGCCCACGGCCTTCGCCGAGTTCCACCGCGTCCTCGCCCCCGGCGCCCACGCCCTGATCGGCTTCCAGTACGAGCCCGGCGGCACCCACATGCACCTCGACGAACGCTTCGGCCACAAGATCTCCCTGGACTACTGGCTGCGCACCCCGGAGGCGGTGGCCGAGCCCCTGACCGAGGTGGGCTTCCAGGTGATCCTGCGAGTCCTCAGGGAGCCCCTGGGCGAGGAGAAGCTGTCCCGGGCGTACCTCGTGGCGAGGAAGCCGACGTAGGTACGGGTGGCGCCAGGACAGCACCGGTGCCCGGCTCAGACGGTTGGAACAGTGCCGCCGTCGATGACGTACTCCGCGCCCACAATGGCTGAGGCTCGGTCCGACACGAGGAAGCCGACCAGGTCCGCGACCTCTTCCGTCGTTGCGAACCTTCCGATGGGAATTCCCCCGAGGGAATCCATCAGGCTCTGCTCCGCCTCCTCTCGGGTCAGTCCGTTGCCCTTGGCGAGCTGGTCGATGAAGCCCGCATACGCTCCGGTCTGAATCCCCCCAGGGCTGACGGCGTTCACTCGCACGCCTCGGGGGGCCAGTTCGTTCGCGAGACCCTTGCTGTACGTACGCAGGGCACCCTTCGCTGACGCGTACGGCAACGTCGCGTCGTGCAAGGGCATCTGACGCTGGATCGACGTGACGTGGACAACTACTCCTGATCCCGCCTCCACCATTGCCGGCAGCAGTGCTCGATCCAGTCGGACAGCTCCCAGGAAGTTCAGGTTGAGCTCCGCCAGCCAGTGCTCCTCAGTCGCTGCCGCGAATCCGCCAGGCGGGGTTGACGATCCTCCGACAACGTGCACCAGGATGTCCAGCGCACCGCCCTCAGAGATCTTGGACACGACAACCTCTGCACCGCCCACCGTGGAAGTGTCCGCCTCGATGAACCGGTCGGGGCGCTCGTAGCCGCCGGGCATGGTGCGTGCCGTGGTCCACACGTCGGCACCCATCTCTCGCAGTCTCTCCACGACGGCCTTGCCCGAGCCCTTCGAGCCGCCCGTGACCAGCGCCCGGCGACCGTTGAGACGATCGCGATCCGAACTAGACATTTTTCTCTCCACTGAAGATTGAGGTGGTGCGGGTTGGGTCAGGCCGGGTGGTTGGCGATGACGAGTTCGGCGATGAGGTCGTCCCGCAGCGCGAACCGGTAGTCGAGCTCGGCGACGCCTCCCGGGAAGGTGCCTTCGAGCCGCACGGTCACCACCCAGTGGGTGTCATCGACGCGGTGAGCGCCGGTCTGCTCGGTCGTGTATGCGAACTCGGACCCGGCGTCCCGCAGGAACGCGTAGGTCTCCTCCCGGCCGTGGAAGGTCTCGTCCTGGTCGACGATCACCGCATCCTCGGCGAGGAACGACGAGGCGGTGTCGGCGTCGCGGACGACGTGGGCGGCCAAGAACCGGCGCACGGCGGTCGGGAGTAGATCGGACGGAAGATCGGTGTGCTGTGTCATGAGCCCACCGTGGGACCTCGCCGCGCGGGAGGGTCAAGCCGTGGACCCTCCCCCAGGGGGAACGTTCAGACTGAGGGGATGCTGACCATTGGCGAGTTCTCGCGGCTGACCCACTTGAGCGTGCGGACCCTGCGCCGGTACCACGAGGCGGCCCTGCTGGAACCTGCCGTGGTGGACGAGACCACCGGTTACCGCTACTACGGCGTCGATCAGATCCCGACCGCGCAGGTCATCCACCGGCTCCGCGAGCTCGACGTCCCCCTGAGCGATGTGCAGCAGATCCTGCGGACCCCCGACCCCGGTGTCCGGGCGGCGCTGGTCGCCGAGCACCTGCGACGCCTCGAGGATTCACTCGCCCGCACCCGGGCCGCAGTCGTATCGCTGCGCCGCCTCCTCCGGCCCGACCCGGCGCCCATCGACGTCGAGCTACGTGCGGAGCCCGCACGGACGGTCGCGGCGGTGGAGGCCGTAGTCGGGCATCACGACATCGAGACCTGGTACGCAGGCGCGATGGCCGAATTGGAGGCGACCGTCGCCGGCGACGTGACCGGACCGCCGGGCGGCAGCTACGACAACGCCCTTTTCGAGCAGGAGCGCGGTCACGCGCTCGTCTACCTGCCGTGCGCTGCGCCACCTCGCACCGGACGCGTGCACCCCGTGACTCTGCCGGCCGCGGAACTTGCGGTCACTACCCATGTCGGCGAGCACGACGGCATCGAGGTCACCTACGGCGAACTCGGGACCTGGGTGGTGGAGAACGCGATGTCGGTGGCCGGGCCGGTGCGGGAGGTCTACGTCGTCGGCCCCCGTGACACGAGCGATCCCGCTGCGTGGCGCACCGAGATCGGCTGGCCGGTCTTCCGTGTCACCTGAGGCGGTCAGTGCGGTGCCGAGTCCTGGAACGACGGGGGGCACACGTTGAGTCGAACTTCCACAGGTGTCCGGCGCGTTCACGGAGCGCCGGTTCGCTGCCGTGGATCAGTTTTTTCGGGTCCTCGGTTCAGGCCGTCCGCCGCGCTCTCCAGACCGTCGCCCAAGTCGTCGATCAGGTCCCCGAAGCCCATCAGCCCTCACTCTCCGAGGAGTCCGGAGAGGGCGGCCCGCCCAACTGCCGGTCCGTGCGCGGATCGAGGAACGCGTCCGGTGTCACCGTCGAGGTCGGGAGTCAGATACGGATTGCCGGTGCCGGCCGTCCACGGCCGGGACGACCTGGTCCGGCAGCCGCGCCCCGTACACCGGAACCCAGTCGGGCACGGTCTCGCCCCGCGCCTCCGCGAACCGTTCCGGCGCCGCGCGTTCCGGTGAACGCGAACAGCCAGCGCATGCCACCCGCCTCCGCCGACAGCAGCGAGCCGTCGACCACCGGCACCAGGACCTGACTGCGCCGGAACGGCCGCCCCCCGTCGTGGACCTCATCGAGCGTCGCACAAGTGAACGATGATGCTGGACGATGGAGTTGAGAGCCGCCCTCGGTGTTTCAGACAACCGGTATCGCCGACACCGCGGACAGCCGGTGCACGTCCCGGGCCGTCCCGGTGACCCCGGACAGGAAGCCCTGGGCGCGGGGGGACGCCGTCGCGGTGAGCCAGTCGGGGTCGATGTCGCAGACCGCCACGCGGACCTCCGTGCCGGCGAGCGCGAGCGGCAGGGTGTGGACGACCGTCGAGGGGAAGCTCAGGATCGTGCGGCCGATCGGGCCGCGGCGGGCGATCAGTTCCAGCGGGAGGTCGGGGCGGACGATCTCCAGGCCGGTCTCCACGGCCAGCCGGTGGAGCTTCTCCGTGGCCTCGCGGCGGTGGGCGAAGTAGCGGGTGGCGCCATGGGTCTTGGCCAGGCGGGTCACGGCCTCCAGGTAGCGGTCGGCGTCCACCACGCCCGTCTCGACGAGGGACGTGCCGACCATGTCCGCGCCCTTCGTGATGCGCGGCGGGCCGAAGCGTGCCCGGGTCCAGGCGAAGGAGTTCACCGAGACCGTCACGCCCGTCGGCGTCTCCTCCATCGGCATCGAGGAGAAGATCTCGACTCCGCGGCCCTCCCCCGGTGTCAGGCGCTTGCGGGCCGCCGCCGAGACCGGGGCGAAGGCGAGGTCGCGGGGGCTGGGGCGGCCGCCCTTGCGGTGCCAGCGCACGAGGCGTTCACCGCGGGCCAGTTGGGCCACGAACTCCATCGTCGCCGTGCCGTCGTCGACCACGACCAGGTCGGGGGCCCTGGTGATGGTCAGCAGCAGCTGTACGTAACGGGAGAACGGGTCGCCCAGGACGATCCGGTCAGCCCTGCGGAGCATGCCCGCGAGGCCGCCGATGGTCTGGAAGGGGGCCGCGGCGCCGCCCCTCGCCTCCTCCCAGCGGACCTCGTGGCCCTCCTCGCGGGCGAGTTCCGCCATCCGGCGCAGCTGGCCGCGGGTCATGGGGTCGGTCGGGGACAGCACGACGAGGGTGAGCTCCGCGCCGGACGCGTGCGCGTGCGCCCACTCCAGCACGTTCAGGAGCTGGACCGGGCTCTCGACGAACGCGAGAGTGTGGGGGCCGGTGTTCCCGGCGCGGGGGCTCATCGACGTACGACCGTCCCGTCGTAGGGCGCTCATGAGGGGCGCGTAAGCGGAAGACGCGCCGGGTCCTCGGATGGGTGTCGTCCGAGGACCCGGGGCCTGGTGACTCAGACCGAGACCGGCTCGCCCGCGGCCGCGGCGATCTCCGCCTCGGCGACGACGCCCGTGACGCGGCGCAGCTTCTTCATGGGGCCGAGCTCGGAGTCGTAGACCTTCTTGACGCCGTCGCCGAGGGAGGCCTCGATGGTGCGGATGTCGCGGACCAGGCGCTGGAGGCCCTGCGGCTCCACCGACGCGGCCTGGTCGGAGCCCCACATCGCGCGGTCCAGGGTGATGTGGCGCTCGACGAACACCGCACCCAGCGCCACGGCGGCCAGCGTGGTCTGAAGGCCCGTCTCGTGGCCGGAGTAGCCGATCGGGACGTTCGGGTACTCCTCCTGGAGCGTGTTGATCACGCGCAGGTTGAGCTCCTCGGCCTTCGCGGGGTACGTCGAAGTGGCGTGGCAGAGCAGGATGTTGTCGCTGCCCAGGACCTCGACCGCGTGGCGGATCTGCTTCGGCGTCGACATGCCGGAGGAGAGGATGATCGTACGGCCCGTGGCGCGCAGGGCGCGCAGGAGCTCGTCGTCGGTGAGGGAGGCGGAGGCCACCTTGTGGGCGGGGACGTCGAACTTCTCCAGGAAGGCGACGGCCTCGGTGTCCCACGGGGAGGCGAACCAGGCGATCCCCTTCTCCTTGCAGTACTCGTCGATCTGGCGGTACTCGTCCTCGCCGAACTCCACGCGGTGGCGGTAGTCGATGTAGGTCATCCGGCCCCAGGGGGTGTCGCGCTCGATGTCCCACTGGTCGCGCGGGGTGCAGATCTCGGGGGTGCGCTTCTGGAACTTCACGGCGTCGCAGCCGGCCTCGGCGGCCACGTCGATGAGCTTGAAGGCGTTCTCCAGCTCGCCGTTGTGGTTGATGCCGATCTCGCCGCAGATGTAGACGGGCTGGCCGGGTCCTGCGACGCGCTCGGTGCCGAAGGTGCGCAGACGGGAGTTGCTCATGGCGGGGAGGTGTCCTTACTTGTCGAGGGAGTCGAGAGAGGGGCCGAGGATCCAGCTGGCGATCTCTCGGATCGCGCCGTCGCCACCGGGGACGGTGGTGACCGCACGGGCGGCGCCGCGTACCACGTCGTGGGCGCTCGCGACCGCCACGGGCCAGCCCACGAGGGCGAAGCACGGGAGGTCGTTGACGTCGTTGCCGACGTAGAGCACGCGCTCGGGCGCGATGCCCTGCTCCTCGCACCACTGCTTCAGCGCGAGGTCCTTCCGGTCGATGCCGTGCAGCACGGGGATCTGGAGCTTGCGTGCGCGGGCGGCGACGACCGGGTTCTGCTCCGTGGAGAGGATCAGCATCTTCAGGCCCGACCTGCGCAGGGCGGCGATGCCGAGTCCGTCGCCGCGGTGCACGGAGACGAACTCCTTTCCGTCGGCGTCGATCAGCACCCGGTCGTCGGTCTGGGTGCCGTCGAAGTCCAGGACGACCGCGTCCACGTCCTCGAAGGAGGGCTGGGCGCCCGTGTCGAGCAGGGGGGCCAGCGCCCGCGCCCGGGCGAGGTCATGGGGGTCGTCGATCTCCAGCACCCGCGCGGGGTCGGTCCGTACGAGTTCGGTACGGCCGAAGAAGCGGTGCTGGTGCTTGCGGAAGCCGGCCGCGTCCATCGCGTAGGCGGCGCCGGTCTCCAGGAGGTCCTGGGGGCGGTCCTGGCGGCGGGGGCGGTAGGACTTGTCGTGGTTGACGCCGTAGCCGCCGGTGGCCGCGGTGGCCTCCGTGCCGGTGCCGGCGGCGGTCTCGTCGTCGGCGTCGCGCCAGACGAAGCCGTGGAAGGGGGCGACGGTCACGGCGGTGTCGGCGCCGTTCTCGACAATGGCGGCGGCGACCCCGTCGATGTCCTCGCGGACCACGAACGGGCTGGTGCACTGAACGAAGACGACCACGTCGACGGCCGCGCCGTGCAGGGCCTCGTGGGCGTCCACGGCGTGCAGGACGGCGGCCTCCGAGGTGGCGGTGTCACCGGCGATGGCGGCGGGCCGCGGCACGACCTCGGCGCCCGCCTCACGGGCTGCGGCGGCGATGGCCTGGTCGTCGGTGGAGACCACGACGTCCGTCACCAGCCGGGCGGCACGGCACTCGCGCACGGCCCGGGCGACCAGCGGCACGCCCCCGACGGGGGCGAGGTTCTTCGCGGGCACGCCCTTGGAGCCGCCGCGCGCGGGGATCACCGCGAGCACCCGGCGCACGGTGTGCGGGTGGGACATGGGGTCTTCTCCTCGATACGTGGTCACAGCTCCCCCATCCGGCGGATCACGGGCGCCACGCGCTGCACGCCGTGCCGGTAGGCGCCCCGGGCCGCGCGGCGCACGATCTGCCGGACCGGGCCCGGCTCCCTGTCGTGGGCGGGGGCGCCGGGCAGCGGGGTGCCGTCGGGGCCGAGGTGGTGGCGGGCGAGGATGCCGGGCAGGTAGCCGGGGGCGGTGACGGGTGTGTAGTACGGGGTCAGCGGGGGCCGTTCGGGAGCGGCCAGCAGCTTGGTGATGCGCTCACGGGCCGCGTCGAAGGCGTGCGCGTACGAACCGTCGGCGACGACACCCTGCCGGGCGACCCACTCCTCGTCGGGCAACGGCCGGTCTCCGGCGTCGAGTTGGTCCCAGGAGGCGAGGCAGCCGGAGCCCACGAAGTGGTGGTTGCCGAGGACCTCGCGGATGCCCAGGTCGGTCAGGACGGCCGTGGGGATGCGCCGGTGCAGTGACTCCAGGGCCGCGGTGGAGCTGATGGTGACCAGCAGGTCGGTCCGGTCCAGGACCTCGCCCATGTTGCCGTACACCAGACGGAAGTTGGCCGGCGGATCGAGCCGCTGGACCAGCTTCTGGTACGGCAGCTCCTCGATGTGGGTGGTGTGTTCGCCGGGCCTGGAGCGCAGCTTGAGCAGCACCTCGCGCTCGGGGTGCAGCCGGGCGTGCCGGATGAGGCGGTCCAGCAGGTACACCCGGTCCCGGCGGTTGTCCGGTACCGAGGGCTGGACCGCGAACACCACGGTGTACGGGTCGTGTTCCCCTTCGTAGGCCGCACCGCCCAGGAACGGGAGCGCCACCTCCGTGACCGACGAGGCGTCCGCGCCCACGCCCTCGTACACCGCGCGGAAACGCTCGGCGTCCTGGCGGGAGTTGGCGAGGACCAGGTCGGCCCCGTGTCGCAGGAGCAGGCCGTCGGCGAGCTTCTCGTAGACGACGCCGACATAGCCGGTGACGACGACGGGACGCTTCTCCAGGCCGTCCCAGACCCGCGCCAGGCCGTGCAGCATGGCCTGGACTCCGCCGCCGACCAGGGCCAGCACGACGATGTCGTACGACGTCCCGGCCACGGCGCGCAGGAACTCGACGGCGGTGACCTCCCGCAGGGAGTCCGCGCGCACGCCGACCTCTTCGAGCTGGCGTGCGGTGGGCGTGGCCCGGCCGCGCAGCAGGTATCCGTCCAGCGCGAGGTCTGCTTGCGCTCCGCCCCGCGCTCCGGATTCCATGGACGGAACCGGCGCGATGCGGTCGGCGGTCAGCGCACCCCATTTCCAGCGGGTGTCGGAGTCCGCGAGGACGGCGATTCGAAGGGACTTCGTTGTACTTGGCGGCACGACGACGACGCTAGGAAGCAATTTCTAGGTCCGGCCCAACCGCGAATCAACGAAAAGTTAACAACAGCCCACCGAGAGCCGAACTGGCTCGCCGAGGACCGGGAAGTACACGGGATGCACCGTTCCGACACATCGAGTTCACCCGCAGTCCTCTTGCCGGAAAGTTCCGCTGCCGGACCGCCTTCTAACGTTTCTCGGGTGCCAAAGCTCTCCGTCATCGTGCCGTTCTACAACGTGCAGCAATACGCCCCGGACACCCTCCGAAGTCTTCGCTTGAATGCGCGGAGAGATTTTGAGTTCGTGCTGGTGAACGACAAATCAGGGGACGAAACTCCGGCGATTCTCGACCGTGCGGCCGAGGAACTGTCGGACGTCGCCCAGGTGCAGGTCATCCACCACGAGACGAACGGAGGGCTCGCCACCGCGCGCAACACCGGCCTGGACGCGGCGCGCGGCGAGTACCTGACCTTCCTCGACGGCGACGACTGGCTCGCGCCGGGCTATCTCCCGGAACTGCTCGCCGCCATCGAGGGGTTGGGCTGCGACTTCGTCCGCACCGACCATGTGCAGACCGTGGCGCGGGCCCGGACCGTGCACCGGGTGCCGATCGGGCGGCGGAACGAGGTGATGAACCCGCGGGAGGCGATCCTGCCCGCCGACCGCTCCACGTCCGTGGACTACGCGTACGCGTGGGCCGGTGCCTACCACCGCCGGCTGCTGGACAGGGGTCTGCTGCACTTCACCGACGGGCTGCGCACCGCCGAGGACCGGCCGTGGATCTGGAAGCTGCACCGCGAGGCCGAGTCGTTCGCCGTGGTGAGCCTGCTGGGCGTGTTCTACCGGCGCGGGGTGGCCTCCTCCCTCACCCAGATCGGCGACGCCCGCCAGCTCGACTTCATCCGCGCCTTCGACCAGGTCGTCGAGGAGACGGCGGCGGACCGGGACGCCGACCGGCTGCTGCCCAAGGCGGTGCGCACCTACTGCGCGATCATCGCCCACCATCTCTCCGACGAGTCCAAGTGGGAGCCGTCGGTGGCCAAGCAGCTGCGGGCCATGAGCGCGGCGGCCATAAAGCGGATGCCGCAGGACATGCTCGGTGACGTGCTCGACACCATGGACCTGCGCCGCTCCGCCAAGCTGCGGCGGCTGCGGCGGCGGGGCACCACTGCGAAGGCGGCCGCGTGATGTCACCGACCGGTTCCCGTACCACCCAGATCTTCTGCGCGTCCACGCTGTACGGCGCGGTCACGCTGGCCGCCGCGATCGACTCCGACCTCTTCGAGGAGCCCGAGCGCCGGGTGCTGCTGGTGTTCAACAACACGGCGACACCGGAGACCTCGGTGCCGCTGGACCAGATGCCGGGCTTCGCTCCGCTGCGCGACCACTTCGACGAGGTGCTGTCCTGGAACGAGGCGATCCGCCCCTTCCACCCGGGCTCCTGGACGCCCCGCCCGGACGACATCCCCCTGTTCGAGCGCTATCTGCGGCTGCTGTGGGACCTCGGTGAGGACCGGGTGGAACTGGTCCTGGAGTCCATCCAGGTCGCCCCCGCCCTCACCGTCGCCCAGATCTTCACCGGCGCCCCCGTCGACGTCTACGCCGACGGACTGATGAGCTACGGCCCCACCCGCAACAAGCTCGACCCACTGGTCGGTACGCGCGTGCGCCGCCTGCTGCACCTGGACCTGGTCGCCGGTCTCACCCCGCTGCTGCTGACCGAGTTCGGCGTGCCGCCGGTCGTGGTGCCCACCTCCGCCTTCCTGAAGGCGATGGGTGAACTGACCGCCGCTGTGCCGGAGTTGCCGCCGCTGCCGGAGGACGCGGCGCTGCTGCTCGGCCAGTACCTCTCCGCGCTGGACATCCTCTCCCCCACCGAGGAGGAGGAGCTGCACGTGCGGATGCTGAAGGGCGCGGTCGCCCAGGGGCACCGCTCGGTCGTCTTCAAGCCGCACCCCAGCGCGCCGGCCCGCTTCGGCCGCGCCCTGGAGGCCGAGGCGGAGCGGCTCGGCGTGGCACTGACCGTCCTCGACACCCCGGTGCTCGCCGAGGTGCTGTTCGAGAAGGCGCGGCCCGCGCTGGTCGTCGGCTGCTTCTCCACCGCGCTGTTCACGGCCTCCGCCCTCTACGACCTGCCGGCCGCCCGCATCGGCACCGAGCTGCTCCTGGAGCGGCTGACGCCGTACCAGAACAGCAACCGCGTCCCGGTGGTGCTGGCCGACGCGGTGCTGCCGGACCTGGAGGGCCGGGAAGGGCAGGAGGCCGTTCCGGCGGACAGGCTCAACAGCCTGATCACGGCGCTCGGCTTCACCCTCCAGCCGCAGATCCACCCGTCGCTGCGTCCGGCGGCGGAACGCTACCTCTCCCGGCACTTCGGTCCGCGCACGCGACGCTATTTCCGGAAGAGGCGCCTGACGGCACTGGGGCTGCCGGGCGGGATCCCGGAGCGACTGACCTTCCTGCCGCGCAGTTCCACCGCGCGCCGGGTGGTGCGGCGGGCGCGGGCGCTGAAGAAGGCTGTGAAACGCTAGGCGGAACACCGGGTGAACCACGGGAAACCCGTGCGCGCCCCTTCGGAAAAGGCCAGGTCATACGCTCGTGACCTGGCCTTTTCGGGTTTTGTGGGACCTGTGACAAGTCCGCGGTGCGCCCCTACGATCGCGGGATGCGTATCCCCCAGCTCGAAGAAGCCAACGCCCGCATGCTGGCGCACGCACCATCTGTCCGGCCGGTCGCCACCAGCGACATCATCCGCACCCACCGGAAGAAATTCCCTTATCGCGGCTATGTGGAGATCGACTCCCCTTATTGCCCGCCTTTCGTGATGTTCTGCGTGAACGACGACGCGGTCGGCCTGGACACGGTGTGGAACGGCCGGTTCGGCTACGAGCCCGGCAGCCTCGCCACCTGGTCCCGGCTCGCCGCGAAGAGCACGACGATCGCCGATGTCGGGGCGCACGTCGGCTACTTCTCGATGATCGCCGCCCTCGCCAACCCGATGGCGAAGGTGCACTCCTTCGAGCCCGTGGACCAGATCCACGCCCGGCTGTCGGTCAACGTCCGGTCCAACTCCGCCCAGAACGTGCGGCTGTACCAGGCGGGTGTCTCCAGCGAGGCGGGCTGGGCCGAGATCAGCGTCCGCTTCGCGGGCAACCTCCTGTCCACGGGCTCGACCCTGGAGGGCGGTGCCGCCGACGCCGAGCAGAAGCGGATCCGGCTGGTGTGTCTCGACGAGGTGTTCGCCGGGACCAGGCTGGACCTGGTGAAGATCGACGTCGAGGGCCATGAGCTGTCGGTCCTCCGGGGGGCCCGCCAGGTCCTCAAGCGGGACCGGCCGACGGTACTGCTCGAAGCGCTGCGGGACGCGGACATGCAGGATCTCCTCGCCGAGTTCGATCCGCTCGGCTACGACTGCCACTGGGTCACCGAGCACGACGGCACGCTCCTCCCGTGGTACGCGCCCAGGCCGCACAGGACGCGGAACCTCCTGTTCACGCCGCACGACTGACACCTCGGCCGCCCGGGGGCGAAAGGGAAGCGAAACAGGGCGGACGGCTTCCGGCCACAGCCAGTTCGGCGGACGTTCACAGACCTTCCATAGCTTCTCCGAATGCCCCAGCAGGACATCCGACCTCGCATACCCGACGTCGTCCCGGCAGAACTGACGCAGCCGGGACCGGAGCCCGTTCGCCGCTCCCTCGTCTCGTACGTCCTCCCGGTCTACAACGAGGAGGACGGAATCAAGGCGTTCCACGCCGAGCTGACCACGGCACTCGGTGAACGTCCGGAGTTCGACTACGAGTTGGTGTACGTCAACGACGGCTCCGGCGACGGTTCCCTGACGATCCTGAAGGAGCTCGCCAAGGACGACGAACGGGTCCGGGTCGTCGACTTCGCCCGCAACTTCGGGCACCAGATCGCCATCACCGCCGGTCTCGACGTGGCCCGGGGCGACGCGGTGATCGTGATGGACACCGACCTCCAGGATCCGCCGCGGGTCAGCCTGGAGCTGGTGGACGCCTGGCGGGAGGGCGCCGAGATCGTGCACGCCCGTCGGCGCTCGCGGCAGGACACCGCGTTCAAGCGGGCCACCGCGCACCTCTACTACCGGGTGCTGCGCTCCTCCACCGACGTGGACATCCCGCTGGACACCGGGGACTTCCGCCTGCTGGACCGGCGGGTCGCGGACGAGCTGCGCAAGTACCGCGAGCGCAGCCGGTTCGTCCGCGGGATCGTCGCCTCGATGGGCTACCGGCAGACCGAGGTGGCCTTCGACCGCGACGAGCGGTTCGCGGGCGAGACCAAGTACCCGCTGCGCAAGATGGCCCGCCTCGCGATCGACGGCGTGACCAGCTTCTCCACCGCCCCGCTGAAGGCGATCACCCGGCTCGGCTTCGTGGTCCTCGCGCTGTCGCTGCTCGGCATCGTCTACGCGCTCGCGATGAAGTTCTTCCGCCCCGACATCACCGTCTCCGGCTGGACGATGATGATGTGCGTCGTGCTGTTCCTGGGCGGCACGCAGATGCTGTCGCTGGGTGTCATCGGCGCGTACGTGGGGCGCATCTACAGCGAGGCGCAGGGCAGGCCGCTGTATCTGGTGCGCAATGTGATCGGCGGCGACGGTGACCGTTGACACCACGGCGCCCGAGGCCACCCCCGCTCCCGCCCGGCGCCCGCTCTCCCACCAGCTGGTCAGCTATACCCTGATCGGCGGCAGCGGGGTGGCCCTGGACCTGGTCGTCTTCCTGCTGCTGCACAACACGGCCGGGATGGACGAGCAGTTCGCCAACGCGCTCAGCACCACGCTCGGCATCGCCAACAACTTCGTGCTGAACGCGCGGTTCACCTTCGAGCGCCGCGACCGTCTCGTCGTGCGCTTCCTGCGGTTCTACGCCGTCGGCCTGACCGGCATCGTCCTGACGAACCTGCTCTTCCTCGCCTTCACCGACGGCCTGGGGATCGACGCCGACCTGATCAAGGCGGCCTCGCTGCCGCTGGTCCTGGCGCTCCAGTTCGTGCTCAACAGAAAGTGGAGCTTCGCATGAACCTCGGCATCATCGGCGCGGGCGCCACCGGCCTCACCGCCGCCTGGGACGCCGTACGCGCCGGCCACCAGGTCACCGTCCTGGAGGCGGCGGACGAACTCGGCGGTCTGGCCGCGTCCCTGGAGGTCGGCGGGGTTCCGCTGGAGCGCTACTACCACCACATCTTCCGCAGCGACAAGGCGATGATCGCGCTCATCGAGGAGCTGGGGCTGGGTGACGCGCTGCGCTTCCACCGGCCGACCACCGGCATCTACCGCGGCGGCGAGCTGATCGACTTCACCACCCCCCTCGACATGCTGCGCTTCCCGGAGTTCGGCCCGCTCGACGCCGTGCGCTTCGCCGGTTCGTCGGCACTGCTGAAGGCGGTCCGCAAGGGCGACCGCTACAACGACCTCACCGCGCTGGCCTGGCTGCGCAAGTGGGCCGGGAAGAAGGCCACCGCCGCGGTCTGGGAGCCGCTGCTGCGCGGCAAGTTCGGGGACCGTGCCGAACAGGTGTCGATGGCGTGGCTGTGGGCGCGGATCCACTGCCGGACCTTCGAACTCGGTTACGTGGACGGCGGGTTCGAGCGGGTGTACGCGGCGCTCCGGGACGGGATCGAGGAGCGCGGCGGGAAGGTGGAGTTCGGCAAGGCGGTCGAGTCGATCCGGCAGGACGGGGCCGACGAGGCCGTCGTGACCTGCGCGGACGGGTCGTCGTACGCCTTCGGGCGGCTGATCGTCACCACCCCGCAGCCGGCGTTCGCGAAGGCGGCCGGGCTGCCCGACGACAGCGCGGTGTGGAAGAACCAGTACCTGGGGGCCACCTGCTTCGTCCTGGAGCTGGACCGCAGCGTGATCCCGTACTACTGGCTCAACATCAACGAGCCGGACTTCCCGTTCCTCGCGGTGGTCGAGCACACGAGGATGATCGACCCGTCCGTCTACGGCGGCCGTCACATCCTCTACGTCGGCAACTACGTCGAGCGCGAGGACCGGCGGTTCACCACGGACCCGGGTCAGCTGCTCGACGAGTTCGTGCCGTACCTGAAGCGGATCAACCCGGCCTTCGACAGGTCCTGGATCCAGACCTGGCACTTCTCGAAGGCCGGGTTCGCCCAGCCGGTGGTGACACCGGAGTACCGGGCGCTGATCCCGGCCCACGAGACGCCCATGAGCCGGGTCACGCTGGCCACGATGGCGCAGATCTACCCGCAGGACCGGGGGCAGAGCTACTCGGTGGCGATGGCCCGCGAGGTCACCGCCGCGCTCGGGCTCAACGCCTGACGCACAGCACCAGCCGCTCGCCCCGGTTCCCGGGCGGGCAGTCGTACACGGCGGTGATCCGGCGCCACAGTGCCGGGTCCACGCGGCCCGGCTGGAACCAGGGCCGCTCCAGCACCGCGTACGGGGCGGGGTCGTGGTCGACGCAGTCGGCGTTCTCCTTGAACGACTTCAGGTCGGCCACGTCCGGCAGGTAGCGGGTGCGCTGGAGGAAGGTGGCGATCGGGTAGCGGCACTGCGCCGGGTGGTCTAGGTCGTACGCCGTCTCACCGAAGGCGAGGTAGAGCACCGGGGCGCCCGGGGGCAGTTCGGCGGCGATCCGGTCGACCTCCTCGGCCGTGTGCCGCTGCTGCTCCAGGTAACCGGAGCCGGTGACGGTGACCTTGCCGCGCAGCACCAGGTGCGGGGAGCCGGGCCAGACGCTCGCGGCCAGCAGGACCACACCGGACAGGGCGACCAGGACGGCCGACCGGTTCCGCAGCCGCTTCGCCGGCAGCACGTCCAGCGCGGCCGCGAGCAGGGCGACCAGTGCGGCCGCCCAGACCTCCCACGGCCGCTGGAACCCGCCGGGCAGCTGGGCGTACACCACGGGCAGCACGCCGTACAGCAGGGAGACGGCTCCGAACCACCACGGCGGGGACCTGCGCGCCCCGCCCACCGCGACGCCCCAGACGACCGCCGCCACCACCGGCATCTGTGCGCCGTGGTACAGGAACCAGTTGCCCTGCACGACCACGACCGCCTGCGCGGCGAGACCGATGAGGGCGGCGATCACGAGGAGTTCGGTACGGCGCAGCCGGCCCCGGACCCGGGTCAGGACGAGCAGCAGGGCGCCCGGCGCGAGGAGCAGCACGGGGCTGGTGACCGCGCGGTGGGCCAGGAAGTCCACCGTGCGGCCGAGGATGAAGTGCGGGCGGACGCCGGTCCGGCTCAGTGCGGACTGGTTGATCTGCGGCATGTCCTCGGTCCACTGCCACTCCCGGGTGCCCGCGAGGACGCTCAGGCCGAACAGCGCCACTACGGCCGGAATGCCGGCCAGGGTGACGCGTACGGCCCGGCCGCGGTCGACGGCGTAGACGAGGAGCACGCCGATCGCGGCGGTCGCGGCGGTGGAGTACTTCATCATCACCGCGAGGCCGAGCGGGAGCGCGGCGAGCAGGGCGGCGGGCCAGGGCCGCCGCGGGCCGAGGGCGGCGGCGACGGCGAACACGGTGAGGACGACGGCCGTCCACTCCGGCTGGAGGAAGTCGTTGCGGGGGGCGAGGGCGAGGGCGAGCCCGGTGGCACCGGCCGTCAGCGCGGCCTCGCGGGACGTGGTCCGGCGCAGCAGTGCCGTGTACAGGGCACAGGCCGCGGCGGCGGCGAGCAGGACGCCCGCCGCGTTCGTCACCGCCTCGCGCACCGCCGTGTCCCCGAAGAAGGCGAGCCGGTCGAGCAGGGCGACGAACCACCGGTAGAAGAACGGGCGGTGGGTGAAGACCTCCGACGGGGAGTATCCCGCCGCCCGGCCGGTGCGCAGGGCGGCCAGGACGTAGTGGAGGTCGCCGGTGAGACCGCGGGTGAGCACGGTGTACACCACGGCGGCCGCGGACGGCCCGGCGACCGCCGCCCACCAAAGGGGTGAGCGGCGGCCGCCGGGCGCGGTGGGCCGTACGGAGGTGTCGCCGGCCAGGGTCGTCGTCATGGAGTGCTCAGCCGCCCAGCAGGACCCGCAGGTCGGCCGCGTTGGCCTCGGTGACCTTCCACAGCTCCTGCTGGCGGCCGTGGACGTCGGCGACGGTCCTGTCGTGGTCGGCGAGCAGTTCCCTCGACCGCTCCACCAGCCGGTCGGCGAGGTGCCGGTCGTGGACCGAGACGCCCCACTCGGGCCGCTCGATGTCCCGCAGGAAGTACGCCATCTTCGGGTGCGAGATGAGGCTGATGATCGGGGTGCCGCAGCCGAAGGGGATCATGCCCGCGTGGCCGCGCATGCCGATGACCAGCTTGGTGCGGGCGTAGAGGTCGAGGATCTCCTTGTTCTCGAAGTCGTACATCGGGATGACGGGCATCGAGATGCCGTGCTCGCGCCGCAGGTCGAACACGATCTTCTCGTCGTCCAGGGAGTGCGCCACGCACTGGACCTCGGCCAGCTCGCCCAGATCCCGGACCGCCTTCGCCATCTGGGCCAGGAAGTAGCCGTAGTCGTGGCCGAAGCGCAGGCCGGCCCGGTCGTAGGCGGCGTTGACGAGGATCGTGTCGTCGCGCCTGCCGGGGTCCTGCCAGCCGGGGACCAACTGCCGGGTGACCGTGGTCGGACAGGGCTGGAAGCGGATCTTGTCGTGGAGGTGGGACGGGACCATGGCCCGCACCTTCTCGATGGAGCCGTGGTTGCGCAGTCCGAAGAAGGAGGACCGCTCGACGAGCAGCCGGAGCGAGTCGCGGAAGCGGTTCGCCCGGTAGGACTGGCCGTCGAAGGCGTTGAAGCCGACGGCGAAGACCGCGATGGGCACGTCGATGCGCTTCAGGAGCTCGTCCGGGACGTTCCACTGCCAGGCGCTGTTGCCGTTGGGCATGGTGTCCGGGATGAACAGGCCGCCGCCGCCGATGACCAGGCCGCGGCGGCGGTTGACGCGCTGGAGGGCGCCCTCGTCGAAGAGGCGGTGGGCGTGCACCGAGTGCCAGCGGCGGGAGCTGGTGTCGGGGCCGAAGGCGGAGCGGACACTCTCGGGCAGGAGCTTGTCGCCCGCGTTGCCCTGCCGGTCCATGTAGAAGGCGACGTGCGCCAACTGGTCCTCGGGGGCGCCCAGTTCCTGGGGCGGTACGACGGCCGCGCGCTGCGCCCACAGCCGGCTGGAGCGGTGGGTGGGGTCGACGGACATGCCGGCCGTGGCGTACCGCAGGGCCTCGGTGTTGTCGCCGTGCACCCACGCCATCTGGGCGAGGCGGGCGTAGGCGGTGGCGGCCCGGTTGGGGGCGGCGGCGGCCAGCAGGAGCTGGGTCCTCGCCTCGTCGTAGCGGGAGACGCTCATCAGGGCGTGGCCGAGGACCTCGTGCGGCCAGGCCTCGTCGAGCGGGATGCGGACGCTGCCGAGGATGTCGACGGCGTCCTGGTAGTCGCCGGTGGAGATGTGGGCGGCGGCCACCTTGCGGGCGGCCTCGACGTCCCCGGTGCGTGCCACGTGCGGGGTGCCGTAGTGGACGATCA
The DNA here is from genome assembly GCF_044756385.1 of Streptomyces sp. NPDC091972. Classification (NCBI taxonomy): domain Bacteria; kingdom Bacillati; phylum Actinomycetota; class Actinomycetes; order Kitasatosporales; family Streptomycetaceae; genus Streptomyces; species Streptomyces sp. NPDC091972. Next base: position 49,394 of record NZ_JBIVSV010000011.1, read on the forward strand.
GGTCGTGGTGCAGCCCGCCCTGCCGCTCCATGTAGGCGGCCTGGAACTCGGCGTCGGACAGCTCGAACTCGCGCCAGCGCTCCTCGGCCCGGCTGTACCCCGCCTCGCCGCCCTGCCAGGGCTTGTGGCGGCCGGTGAAGTGCAGGATCGCGGTGTCGTCGGGGACCGGCAGATCGCCCGAGAGCCGCCGCTTGACGAAGTTGTAGCGGGCGTCGAGGCGCACGAAGTCACCGTCCAGGACGGCGTTGAGGATGCCCTGGTCGTGCTTGTCCAGCTCGTAGTCGCCGGAGCGGCCGCACTTGTCGAGCCGGGCGCAGAAGGCGTCGCTCAGGTACTCGCGCTGGATGACCAGCAGACCGGAGTTGAGCTTGTGCTGCCCGTAGAAGAACTGCGGGACGGCCGCGAGTCCCTCGCGCAGCCGGAGGAGTTCACCGAGGTCGCCGAGCACGACCATGTCGGTGTCGAGCGTGATGATCGTGTCGTACTCGCGGATCCTGAAGACGTCCAGGATGAAGTACGCCTTGCGGACCAGGTAGTTGTCCTGGTCGCCCTTCTTGTACGAGTCGTAGTGGTCGGCGTCGACCCGCCGGAGGACGATCCTCGGGTGCAGCGCGCGTATCCGGGCGATGGAGCCGGGCTTCAGGTCGTCGTAGAGGACGACGAAGTCCTCGCAGACACCCGGGTTGGACAGCGCGAGGCTGCGCAGCAGGACGAGGAAGCCGGGCAGGTAGTTCTCGTCGACGAAGCTGGCGAAGGCGATCTTCCGCCTGCCGGTGAGCGCGTGCGCGTCGGTCACCGGGGCCAGGGGGGCGGCGGTCCCGGTAAGGGAGTTGGTGGTCATCGCAGGGATATCCTCATGTCGGTCACGCTCTGGGCCCGCTCCATGACCCATGCCTTCTCGCTGGTGTACTCGTGCACGGAGGTGATGGCGAGCTTCATCGCTTCCTGGACCCGGTAGGCGCCGCTCTCGTAGAAGTCGAAGCCGATCAGGTCGAGCTTCGGACTCACGTCGAGGAAGTCCAGCAGCCACAGCATGTTGAAGCCGGAGGTCGGGATGCCGGACCAGACGTCGGTGCCGACCTTGCCGATGTTGCGCAGGGGCCAGCGCAGCGACTCGTCGCCGAGGTAGGTCTGGGCGCCGGGCACCAGGCGGTTGCGCAGCGAGTACTTCCAGTCGCCGGAGACGCCGCCGAAGACGAGGCGGGTGGTGACCTGCTGGTCCCAGTTGAAGCCGTGCTTGTGGATCGTGACGTGGATGTCGGTCCTGGCGCCGGTGTGCCTGGGGTCGATCCGGTACGAGTTGAAGCGGACGACGAGGTCGTACGCGTCGATTGCGGTGCCCATCGAACTCGCGCCCACCCGGCCGGAGTTGGCGATCAGGCAGATCGACTTGCCGGCGATCTGGTTGCGGAACTCGCCGAGGGTGATCCACTGCACGCCGCCGACGGTGGGGTCGGCGACGGGGCCGCGCATGCGGTTGCGGCGCTGCTCGGCGTAGAGCTCGACGGCCCGGGTGAACGCCGCGCCGTCGGTGTCCTCGGTGGAGCGCAGGTCGAGGTACTGGCTGAGCAGTTCCTGCCGTTCCTGCACCGGGGCGTTCTCGTCGTACAGCGCGAGGAGCGCTCCCACCAGCCGGGGCTCGGCCTCGGTCCAGTCGCCGACGGCGTGTGCGGCCAGGCCCTCGGCCCACACGTCGGTGGCGGGGCGGCCGGCGAAGGCGCGGGCGCCGGGGATCTGGCGGCCGAGGAGCCCGAGGAGTTCGCGCTCCTTCTTGCCCGCGATGCGCAGGCCGGCGATCCGGGCACGGACGCCGAAGCCGTCGTCGTCGGTGAGGCTCAGGTACTTCTCGTACGCCTCCAGGGCCTCGGCCTCCTCGCCGAGTGCCTCCAGGAGGCGGGCGCGCAGCCGCCAGCCGGCGCGGGAGTTCCTGCGCTGGGCGAGGACGGTGTCGCTGATGACGAGGGCGAGGTCCAGCTCGTCGTCGTAGCCGCACTCCAGGGCCTTGTTGCCGACGGCCAGCAGGGCGTCGAGGAGTTCGGCCGGGATGTGCGACGCGGGGGCCGCGGTGCCCTTGACGGCCCGCTTCAGCAGGGCGGTGGCACCGGAGGGGGCGGGGGTCGCCGGGGTGGCCGTGGCGGTGGTGCCCCAGACGACGAGCAGCTTGCGCAGCTGTTCGCCGAGCTCGACACGGCGGCGGTCGATGCTGCCGACCACCTTGCCGCTGTGCGCCGCGCAGGCGCGCAGGCACTCGTCCAGCTCCCCTCCACGCGCGCGTGCACGCCTCTTCTGGACCGTCGTCATGGCACTCCTGTTGTTTTCTTGCCGAAGCAAAGGCAAGTTCATGGGTTTACTGCGACGTGGGGGGATTCTGGGCGAACTTAGGAAGCCAAAACGACGTACAGGTGAACTCACCGGTACCAGAAGGCCAATCGTTGGTCCGGCGAGTAAGACATCACCGTGATTCGGACTAACGTGCTGGGGCGCATCCACAGGAGTGACTTAGGCTCTTCAGAGCTTGCGAAGGGGATTTCCGTGACCAGCATGACCGTCCGGCCGGCACCCGACCTGCCCCGGCGGCCGGAAGGGCCACCGCCCGCCCCGCGCCCCCGCGAGACCCGGCTGCGAGCCCTGGACGGACTGCGGCTGGTGGCCGCGCTGATGGTGGCCGCCTACCACTACGGCGGACGCGGCGGCGAGATCACCCAGTCCTGGGGAAGTTCCGCACAACGCCAGTTCCCGACGCTGCACACCTATTTCTCCTACGGCTGCCTCGGCGTCCAGGTCTTTTTCGTGATCAGCGGATTCGTGATCTGCATGAGCGGCTGGGGCCGGCCCCTGAAATCGTTCTTCGCCTCCCGGGCGTCCCGGTTGCTGCCCGCCTATTGGGTGGCCGTGCTGCTGGTCACGGCGGTGTTCGCGTTGCCGGCGGTCGCCTACGAGGCGCTGTCGCCCAGCGACGTCCTGGTGAACATGACGATGCTTCAGATGCCGCTGGGCGTCGACCGGGTGCTCGGCGTCTGCTGGACGCTGTGGGCGGAGGTCCGCTTCTACGCGCTGTTCGCGCTGTGCGTGGTCCTGCCCGGGGCCTCCCGGCGCCGGGTGATCATGTTCTGCGCCGGCTGGACGCTGGCGGCCGCCCTCACCCAGGCCGCGCACCAGCCGCTGCTCGACGTGGTGTTCATGCCCGAGTACGCCTCCTTCTTCATCGGCGGTGTCGGCCTCTACCTCGTCCACCTCGACCGGCGGGACGTGTACGCGTGGGGCATCGTCGCGGTCAGCTTCCTGATCGGGCAGCACTACGCGGTGAAGTCCCTGTGGAACGTGTCCGACCCGAACGCCTTCGCCCACCGCACCTCTCTGGGCATCGTGGCGGTCGTCGCCTTCGGGTTCGTCGCGGTCGCGGCGATCGCGCTGGGCTGGCTGCGGTGGGCGGACTGGCGCTGGCTGACGGTGGCCGGGGCGCTGACGTACCCCTTCTACCTGGTGCACGAGCACCTGGGCTGGGTGGTCGTCCGCGCCCTGCACCGCCACCTGGGCGTTCCGGCGTCGGTGACCTTCGCGCTGACGATCGCCTCGATGCTGGCGCTGGCCTGGTTCCTGAACCGGCTCGTCGAGAAGCCGCTGACCCCACGGCTGCGCGCGGCGCTCCTGCGCTGACCCAAGGCGTGCGGAGCTGTTCACCCGGCGTTCGTTTCTCCGCCCGCGCGGCAGCCGCCGGGTGAGCAGACTGGTCTCATGGGTGACGCACAGCAGACGTACACGTGTCCCGGTGAACTGAGCGACGTGCCCGGGTGGTTCCCGCCGCTCGACCAGATGCTGTTCACCTGGTTCCTGGAACGCCAGGAGGAACCGGGCGACCTGCTGGAGCTGGGCGTCTACCTGGGCAAGAGCGCGATCCTGCTCGGGCACCACCTGCGCCGGGGCGAGCGGTTCACCGTCTGCGACCTGTTCGGCGGCGAGGCCCCGGACGGCGCCAACCGCGCGGAGACCATGAAGTCGTACGCCTCCCTCACCCGGCAGGCCTTCGAGCGGAACTACCTCTCCTTCCACGACACCCTGCCACGGGTGATCGAGGGGCCCACCTCGGTCGTCCCCGGCGAAGTGGCGCCGGGCACCTGCCGGTTCGTCCACATCGACGCCTCCCACCTGTACGAGCACGTCCGCGACGACATCGGCGCGGCGCGCGAGATCCTGCGGCCCCGGGGGCTGGTCGTCCTGGACGACTTCCGTTCGGAGCACACCCCGGGCGTCTCGGTCGCCGTGTGGGAGGCGGTGCTGAACCGCGGGCTGCGGCCGGTCTGCCTCAGCACCCAGAAGCTGTACGGCACCTGGGGTGATCCGGAGCCGCTCCAGGAGGAGCTGCTGGCGATGCTGCGGGAGCGGGCGGACGTGGGCCTGAGCGTGCAGGAGGCCGCCGGTCACCGTCTGGTGCGGGCGCGGGCGCAGAAGATGCAGCCGCCGCCGTTCCCCCGCTCACGGCACTACGTCCCGCCCGCACCGGCCCCGGGCCCGGCTGTGAGGCCGCGCAGGTCCCCGGCCCGGCGGATCGCCGTGGACCTGCTGCCGCCGGTGGTCACGCGTGCGGTGCGGAAGGTCCGGGCCCGGTAGGCCCGTACCGTCGTTCGATGCCCTCCAGCACCAGCGCCAGCCCCTCCTCGTAATGCCGGTCGAAGTCCTGGAAGATCTCCGCGCCCGCCGCCGCCGACAGCGGGAAGCCGGCCATCATGCGGGCGCGTTCGGCCACGTCGAAGCCCTCCCGGCGCTCGCCGGGCAGGGGCACCACGCCCTGTTCCTCCGTGACGAAACCCAGGGTGTAGAGGTACGACGTCGACATGGCCCGGACCGCCTGGGCGAGGGTGAATCCGGCGGCCGTGCAGAGGCGCAGGGTCTCCTCCATCTGCTCGACGTGGACCAGGCCCGTGAAGCGTGAGCCGCTGTAGACCTTCGCGCCGTCGCGGTAGCCGAGCAGGGCGGTGCGCAGTGCGCGGTTGGACTTGAGGAGCCGTTCGCGCCAGGTGTCGGACGGGTCGAGGCCGGTCCCGGCGACCATCCGCCGGTACATCTCCGTCGCCATCTCGTCCAGCAGGGCCTGCTTGTCCTTGAAGTGCCAGTACAGGGCCGGGGCCTTGACGTCGAGTTCCCTGGCGATGGCGCGCAGGGTGAGGCCGTCGAGGCCCACCTCGTTCAGGAGCTTCAGGGCGGTGGCGGCGACCCGGGCGCGGTCGAGGGGCGGGCGTTTCTCCGTACTCACGCTTGACAGCTTAACAGCGTTAAGGGCACTCTCGGAGCCGACGGCACTTAACAGCGTTAAGGAGAATGGTCATGAACACGGACGTACTGATCGTCGGCGCCGGGCCCACGGGCCTCGCCCTCGGGATCGACCTCGCCCGGCGGGGCGTGGACGCGCTGGTCGTGGAGAAGGCGGACCGGCTGTTCCCGGGCTCGCGCGGCAAGGGCCTCCAGCCGCGCACCATGGAGGTCTTCGACGACCTCGGCGTGCTCGACGCGATCCTCGCGGTGGGCGGGACCTACCCGGTCGGCATGGTCTGGCAGGACGGCGAGCGGGTCGGCGAGCACCACATGTTCGAGCCGGCCGAACCCACCGAGGACTCGCCCTACAACGCCCCCTGGATGGTCCCGCAGTGGCGCACCCAGGAGGTGCTGTCCGCACGGCTGCGGGAGCTCGGCGGGCAGGTGGCCTTCGGCCGGGAGGTCGTGGGGATCGAGCAGGACGCCGACGGGGTGACCGCGCGCTTCGCGGCGGGTGGCGACGTCCGGGCCCGGTACGTGGTCGCCGCCGACGGCGGCCGCTCGGCCGTGCGCCGGACCCTCGGCGTCGGCATGACCGGCGAGACGGTCGACCCCAACCCGCTGCTCGTCGCGGACGTCCGGATCACTGGCCTCGACCGGGACAACTGGCACATCTTCCCGCCCCGCGGCGATGCCGGCTACCTCTCGATCTGCCCCCTCGCCGGCACGGAGGACTTCCAGGTCGTGGCCCAGTTCCCGGAGGGCACCCGGGTGGACCTGTCCCCCGACGCCGTCCGCGAGGTCGTCGCGGTCCGCTCCCACCTCGCCCCCGAGGCGGTGACCGAGGTCCGCTGGGCCTCCGACTTCCGGCCCCGCGCGGCCCTCGCGGACCGCTTCCACTCGGGCCGGGTCTTCCTCGCCGGCGACGCGGCCCACGTGCACTCCCCCGCGGGCGGCCAGGGCCTGAACACGAGCGTCCAGGACGCCTACAACCTGGGCTGGAAGCTGGGCGCGGTGCTGCGCGGCGGTGCCCCGGCCGCGCTCCTGGACACCTACGAGGAGGAGCGCCGCCCCGTCGCCGCGCAGATGCTCGGCCTCTCGACCGGCGTGCACCGGGGCGAGGTGCGCCGGGGCGAGGCGACCCGCCAACTGGGCCTGGGCTACCGGGACTCGTCTCTCACGGAGGAGACCCGCACGGCACCGGCCGGGCTCCGTGCGGGCGACCGCGCCCCCGACGGGAAACTGGCGGGCGTACGGCTCTTCGACGCGTTCCGCGGTCCGCACTGGACGCTGGTGGCGGTCGGGGTCGAGGCACCGCGACTGCCGGAGCCGGTGCGCGTGGTCACCGGTGACGAGCAGCCGTACTACGGCAAGGGGCTGTTCCTGGTGCGGCCGGACGGCTATGTGGGCTGGGCCGGTGAGGACGCCGGGAAGCTGACGGCCTACGTCGGCCGGGGGATCACGCGCTAGCGAGGGACAGCTTCACGGCGAACCCGAGGAACAGCGCCCCCGCCGCCGAGGTCGCCCCCGCGGACAGGCGCCGGCGCCTGCGGAACGCGGCCGCCAGCCTCGTCCCGCCGAAGATCAGGGCGGTGAGGTACAGGAAGCTGGCCGCCTGTGCGAACGCCCCGAGGACGACGAAGGACAGCGCCGGATACGCGTAGCCGGGGTCCACGAACTGCACGAAGAAGGCGACGAAGAACAGGATCGCCTTGGGGTTGAACAGGCTGATCACGAGGGCCCTGCGGTACGGCCGCTCACCCGGGCCGGTGTCGGAGGCCGCCTCCGCCTCGGCCACGGGCGACCGCCGCGACCGCCACATCCCCCACGCGGCCCGCAGCATCCCCACCGCGAGCCAGGTCAGATACCCGGCCCCCGCGTACTTCACGATCCCGAACAGCACGGCGTTGGCCTGGAGCAGGGAGGCGACCCCGGCGGCGGACAGGGTCATCAGCACGGCGTCCCCGCACCACACCCCGGCCGCGGCGGTGTACCCGGCCCGCACTCCCCGCCGGGCTGCGACGGAGACGACGTACAGCGAGTTGGGGCCGGGCAGCAGGACGATCAGGACGAGGCCTGCCAGATAGGTGGGGAGGTCGATGACACCGAACATGCGGACGAGTGTCGCACTCAGAACGCGTCCGAGGGAACGTAGGTCCCCCACACCTCGCGCAGGGCGTCGCACACCTCGCCCAGCGTCGCCCGGGCCCGCAGCGCGTCCTTCATCGGGTACAGGACGTTGTCCGCGCCCTCGGCCGCCTTCCTCAGGGCGTCGAGGGCCGTGTCCACCGCCGCCCGGTCCCGCTCGGCGCGGAGCCTCGCGAGGCGTTCGGCCTGCCGGGCCTCGATGGCGGGGTCGACGCGCAGCGGCTCGTACGGCTCCTCCTCGTCGAGCCGGAAACGGTTGACGCCCACCACGACCCGTTCGCCGGTGTCGGTCTCCCGGGCGATGCGGTAGGCGTTGCGCTCGATCTCGTTCTTCTGGAAGCCGTGCTCGATCGCGGCGACCGCGCCACCGAGGTCCTCCACCTTGCGCATCAGGTCCAGCGCGGCCGCCTCGACGTCGTCGGTCATGCTCTCGACCGCGTACGAGCCGGCGAAGGGGTCGACCGTCGCCGTCACGTCGGTCTCGTGGGCCAGCACCTGCTGGGTGCGCAGCGCCAGCCGGGCCGACTTGTCGGTGGGCAGTGCGATGGCCTCGTCGAAGGAGTTGGTGTGCAGCGACTGGGTGCCGCCGAGGACCGCGGCCAGGCCCTGGACGGCGACCCGGACCAGGTTGAGCTCCGGCTGCTGGGCCGTGAGCTGCACGCCGGCCGTCTGCGTGTGGAAGCGCAGCATCAGCGACCTGGGGTTCTTCGCGCCGAACTCCTCCCGCATCACCTTCGCCCAGATCCGCCTGGCCGCACGGAACTTGGCGACCTCCTCCAGGATCGTCGTACGGGCGACGAAGAAGAACGACAGGCGCGGGGCGAACTCGTCGACGTCCATGCCGGCCGCGACCGCGGTGCGGACGTACTCGATGCCGTCGGCGAGGGTGAAGGCGATCTCCTGCGCGGGCGAGGCACCCGCCTCGGCCATGTGGTAGCCGGAGATCGAGATCGTGTTCCACCGGGGCGTCTCGGCGCCGCAGTACCTGAAGATGTCCGCGGTCAGCCGCAGCGAGGGCTTGGGCGGGAAGATGTAGGTGCCGCGCGCGATGTACTCCTTGAGCACGTCGTTCTGGATCGTGCCGGTCAGCCGGTCGGCGCTGACCCCCTGCTCCTCGGCGACCAGTTGGTACAGCAGGAGCAGCAGCGCGGCCGGGGCGTTGATCGTCATCGACGTGGACACCTGGTCCAGCGGGATCCCGTCGAACAGCACCCGCATGTCGTCGATCGAGTCGATCGCCACACCGACCTTGCCGACCTCGCCGTGGGCGATCGGGGCGTCGGAGTCGTGGCCCATCTGGGTGGGCAGGTCGAAGGCGACGGACAGGCCCGTGGTGCCGTGCGCGATGAGCTGCCGGTAGCGGGCGTTGGACTCCGTCGCCGTGCCGAAGCCGGCGTACTGGCGCATCGTCCAGGGGCGGCCCGTGTACATCGACGGGTACACGCCCCGCGTGTAGGGGTACCCGCCCGGCACGCCGAGCTTCTCCTCGGGGGTCCAGCCCCGAAGGGCCTGCGGGCCGTAGACGGGTTCGATGGGCAGTCCGGACTCCGACTCACGCGTCATGCCCACCACCGTATTGCGGTCGCGGGCGAAGCGCCGCCGGGTCGTTCGCGACCGGCCGTCCGGGGGGAGACATGTCAGGGACGCCGGTGAGACGACAGGGGGTCCGGATGCGTAGTACGGGCATGGGGAGATCGTCCGCGGCGCTGCTGGTGCTGGCACTGGCCTGCGGCTGCACGGTGCAGACCGCCGACGGTGACGGCAAGCGGGGCCTGCCGGTGCGGATCGAGGTCCCGGAGCGCAGCACACCGCCGGCGGACGACGACCCGAAGCCGATCGCGACACCGTCCGCGCCGTCCGCGCCGTCCGCCGCGCCCGCCGTGCTGTGGTCGCGCGGCGACTCCGGGCGGGACGTACGGGAGTTGCAGGCGCGGCTGCGCCAGGTCGCCTGGCTGTTCGACGGGCCGACGGGGTCGTACGACGACCTCACCGAGCGGGCGGTGAAGGGGTTCCAGGGCAAGCGCGGGCTGCCGCGGACCGGGAGGACCGACACGGTCACCTGGAAGCGGCTGAAGGCCATGACGCGCGAGCCGGGCAAGTGGGAGCTGTACCTGATGGGCGGCCAGCCGGCCGACGCGCCGGACGCGCGCTGTCTGACCGGGCGGGTGCTGTGCATCAGCAAGTCGAGCCGGACCCTGCGCTGGATGGTCGACGGACGGACGGTCATGACCGTGCCGGTCCGCTTCGGCTCGGTGGGCACACCGACCCGAGAGGGCGTGTTCAGCGTCTACTGGAAGTCACGGCACCATGTGTCGACGCTCTACGACTCCCCGATGCCCTACGCCATGTTCTTCAGCGGCGGCCAGGCGGTGCACTACTCGGCCGACTTCGCGGCCCACGGATACGCGGGCGGGTCCCACGGCTGTGTCAACGTGCGCGACGAGGCGGCGATCGCGGACCTGTTCGCCCAGGTGCGGAACGGCGACAAGGTCGTCGTGCACTGGTGAGTTCCAGGAGCTCGACGCGTTCCGCGAGGAGGAGTGAGGGGCGCGGACGGGACCGGGGGAACGTGTCCCGCCCGCGCCAGGTGCACGAGCCGTAGGTACGGGGGGAACCCCGGCTCTGTGCGACGGCCGATGACCAGTCGGCTCACTCAGTACTGCGCTACGGCGGCCGAAAACGTCACACCCACCGCGACCGACATCGCGGTGGGCGAGAAAAACGCAGGTCAGCGCGGTGGGAAGCGGTCACAGCGCGCTGTACGAGGGGCTCGGCCCCGGGTCCGGTGACATCGTTGCCCCGGGTGGGGCGATCGGGGCGCCCGAGGCGGTGCCGCCGTCGGGGCCGTGGTGGTTCTTGCGGGGGGACGTGAACTGGTTGCCGTTCCCGCCGTTCCCCCCGTTCCCGCCGCCCCGGCCGTGGCCCGCACCGTGGCCGTTCTTGTCGTGGCCCCCGTGGTCGCCCTTGCCGTCGCCCTTGCCCTCGCCCTTGCCGTCGCTCTTCGCGTCGCCCTTGTGGCCGTCGGGGGCGGACTGGGCGTCGCCGCCCTGCGAGCCGGCGCCGGACAGCACCCCCTGGCAGTACTTCCAGACCTGCGGGGCACCGCCCGCCGCACCCTCCAGGGAGCGCTTGCGGGACGGGTCGAGCTTCTTGCCGGCGCGCACGTCCCGGCAGGCCGAGGCGGCTCCGTTCCAGTCGCCGCGGGGCCGGACTCCCAGCCCCTCGGAGCCCTTGCCGGGCGTCGCGCCGGTGCCGCCCCGTGCGGTGTCCCGGGAGCCGGACCCGCCGGAGGAGGTGCCGTCCGGTGAGGGCGCGACCTCGGGGGCCGAAGCCGGCGGGGAGCCGAGCGGACGGTCCGGGGTGGCGGCGGCCGACACCGTCGCCGCGGGTTCCGGTTCGCCGTTCCCGAAGTGCGGCAGGACTCCGATTCCGGCCGCGGCGGCCACTCCGCCCGCCATGCCGACGGCCAGCACGGCCGCCAGTCCGAGGTGCGCGGGACGCCGCCTGCGGGGACGGCGGGCCCCCGCCTGGGGGCCGCCGATCCGTACCAGACCGGCGTCGGCGGAACCCGTCCCGCTCCGGTGCCGGCCCCGGTCGGACGGGCTCACCGAGTCCTCCGCGCGATCCGCGCGCACCTTGCGGAACGCGGCGAGGGCGGCCTCCTCACCAGGGAGTCCGCCGCTGGTCGGCGCGGGTTCGACGGTCAGTGCGTCCAGCGTCTTCGCGAGCCGTTCGGCCCGGTCGCGGTCGGCCTCGTCGACAGCTTCCAGTGACTCGCCGCGCAGCAACCGCTCCGCTGTCTCGAGGTCCAGCCACTCGTAGCTCTCGTCGGCCATCACATGTCCTTCTGCGTCCGCGGACGCGTATGCGTCACACTCGCGGACGTCACCGCACGGTCCTGCGGTTCTCGCTGCGGGGGCAGGGCATCGAGCGCGCCGGCCGATTCCGGATCCTCGCCGAGGAGCTCCGCGAGCCGTTTCAGACCCCGGTGCGCGGCCGTGCGTACCGCGCCGGGACGCTTGCCCAGGGTCTCGGCGGCGGTCTTGGCGTCCAGGCCGACCACGACGCGCAGCACCACGGCCTCGGCCTGGTCCTGGGGCAGCCGGGCGATCAGGGAGAAGGTGGTGCCGGTGGCCAGCGCCTCGATGGCCTCGCCCGCGGTGTCCGACGGGGCGGGCTTCCCGGTCAGCTCGGTCTCGTCGCCCCCGATGGCGGGACGGCGGCCGCGCATCCGGATGTGGTCGAGGGCCCGGTTGCGGGCTATCCGGGCGGCCCAGCCGCGGAAACGGTCCGCGTCGCCGTCGAAGCGGTCCAGGTCGCGGGCTATCTGGAGCCAGGCCTCGGAGGCCACGTCCTCGGCGTCCGGATCACCGACCAGTGTGCGGACGTATCCGAACAGCCGCGGGTGCACCGCGCGGTACACAGTCCGGAACGCGGTCTCGTCCCCGTCCTGTGCCGCAAGCACCGCGGCAGTCAACTCCGCGTCGTCCCCCAGCACCCGTGAATCCTCAATACGTGGTCGCGATCGATGGTCGCCGCTTCGAGCCGTCGAGGGGTTGTGGTGATCTTCGAGAGTCGCGTTGATCATTCAACTTCCGCGCCCGGCGCGAAAGGCACGTTACGACCTGAAACCGCTGCTCGTCCATGTCCGTACAAAATGCAACTAGCTCGTGATCCGGAGCCGGTCCGGCGGGGTGTGACAGAAACCGCACTCATGACGCTGAAGGAAGTACGGGCCGCCGCGCGGCCCGTGCCGCGCGACGGCCGGGGCCTCTCCTGTGGGGGGTGGCGGCCCCGGCCGTTGCCTCGGCCGCGCCGGGTCACTTCTTCCTGGACTTGTTCTCGTCCGCGTTCGACCGGCCGCTCGTCCGGTCCTGCTGCTTCCCCGGCTGCGCTCCGCCCGCGTCCCCGGCGCTGCCCCCGCTGTTCGCGTTGCCCCGGCCGCCGGCGTTCCCCGTGTCCTTCGCGTCGGCGGCCGCCGTCAGCGCGGCGCAGTAGGCGCTCACGTCCGCCTCGCCGCCGGCCGCCGTCACGAGCCGCCGGAACGCCGTGGCGTCCAGGGCTTCGCCCCGGCCGTGGAGCTTCTCGTAGGCGCGGCAGTGCGTCAGGGTGTCCTTCGCGGCGGGCGGTCGCTCGGCAGGGGCGGACGCGGACGGCCGCACACCGCTGTGCGACCCGGCCGACGTGCCCGCCGAGACGCTCGGGCGCACGTCCTTGCCCTCCGCCGCGCCCTGGTCCGCACCGCTCCCCGCCGAGCCGATCGCCGCGTACGCGACCCCGCCGAGGGTCAGGCTCCCGAGCAGGACACCGACCGTCGCCCTCAGCGAACGCGCACGGCGCCGCGAGCGGGGCCGCCAGTCGTCCCGCCGGCGCGTCCGCGCCCGGAGCGCCCCGGCGTCCCGCGCCGCCCGGAACGCGGCCACGGCCCGCCGCTCCGCCTCGTCCTCGGACTTCTCCCCGCGCAGGGCCGCCGCGAGCAGCGCTTCCAGGGGGCTGCCGGCGTACGGGGACTCGTGGCCGTGCGGCTGCCGGCGCCCGCGGACGGTCTCCGCCGGGCGCGCGTGCCGGCGGCCGGGTGCGTCGCCGCTCCGCTCGTCACCCATGCCGTGTCCGTCCCTGTCCGCCGTGGCGTCCTCACCTGTCATGTCGACTCCCCCAGCGTCCGGGGGCCGTCATCCGTCACACTCTCGACGCCCAGTTGCAGCGCCAGCCGCTTCAGTCCCCGGTACGCCGCGGTGCGCACGGCGCCGGGGCGCTTGCCCAGGACGCGGGCGGCCGCGGGACCGTCCAGTCCGACCACCACCCGCAGCAGCACCGCCTCGGCCTGGTCGCGCGGCAGCCCCCGGACCAGTTCCAGGGCGTACTCGGTGGAGAGGGACTCCAGCGCCTGGTCGTGGGTGCTGTGCGGGCCGGGCAGGTCCAGCATGTCCTGCTCCAGCGCCGCCGACCGGGGCCGCACCTTCTGCCGGCGCAGATGGTCCAGGGCCCGGTGCCGGGCGATGGTCGCGGTCCAGCCGCGGAACCCGGCCCCGTCCCCCTTGAACCGGCCCAGGTCCCGGGCGATCTCCAGCCAGGCGTCCGACGCCACGTCCTCCGCGTCCTCCCCGACCAGTCCGCGCAGGTACCCGAGCAGTCCGGGCTGCACCAACCGGTAGGCGACCGCGAAAGCTGCCTCGTCGCCCTCCTGGGCCCGCGCGACGGCCGTGCCCAGTTCCCCGTCGTACGCCTGCACGCGGCGGGGTTCCCCTCCCTGGCCCAAGAACTTTCCCGTCCGTACCGGTTCGTGGCGATTCCGCACCCTCCGGCGCGGTCGCCCTTGCCCATGTCCCCCACGGTCAACAGCGCCGGACCTGACAGAAGTGTCACAGCGGTTCGCACCTCACCGGCCGCCCCCGACCTCGAACACCTGTGACACCTGGGGCTCCTCGTGCGCTGTCCAAGTGCCACCTGTGAGACAGGTGGTGTTTCTGTGACCGGATTCAAGGTCTGTGACCAATTCAGGGGTGGGGTAGTGAGTCGTCGTAAAAGCCGTGCGTACAGACCGCTGAGCATGAAGCGGCGGGCGTGGCTGACGCTCGGTGCGGTGGTTCTGGGAGGCGGCGGCATCGCGACCTACGCCGTCGCCAGCCCGTCGACCGATGCCGCGGGAGACCTTCAGCCCAAGCGGCCGGTCAAGGTCTACGACCTGGCGCTGAAGGGCACCGCGACCGGCAGGCGTGAGCTGCCGCGCACCGAGACCAGGCAGTTCTCCCTGCTCGGCGTCTCGTGGACGGGGCTCACCAAGCCGCTGGAGGGCAGGGCGCAGGTCCGCACCCGCAGCAGCGAGACCGGCGAGTGGACGGCGTGGCAGGACCTGGAGACGCACATCGACCCGCCGGAGGACCCCGACGAGCGGAGCGGAGCGCGGGGCGCGTCCGAGCCGCTGTGGGTCGGCCCCTCGGACGGCGTGCAGGTGCAGGTCGTCCACGAGGACGGCAGCACGAGTGCCGGACTGCCCAAGGGACTTGAGGTCAACCTCGTCGACCCGGGCATCGCGACCGCGGCGGAGCAGCGCAGTGCGGGCGGCGACGCAGACCCGGCGGCGTTCGCCGAGGACGTGACGCCGACCCCGACCCCGACCGAGAGCGACAGCACGAGCCCCACTCCGACCCCGACCCCGACCCCGACCCCGACCCCGACCCCGACCCCGACCGGCACGGTCACGGCGTCCCCCTCGGCCACCGCCACCACCTCACCGACGCCGACGCCCACGCCGACCCCGACCGCCACCATCCCCACCGCGCCCCCGTCGACGGTCCCCGAGCCGCCGATCGTCTCCCGCGCGGGCTGGGGTGCCGACGAGTCGCTCAGCCCCGACCCCTCGGAGTACAACGCCGATGTGAAGGCCGTGTTCGTCCACCACACGGACGGCACCAACGACTACTCGTGCGCCGACTCGGCCGCGATCGTCCGGGGCGTCTACGCGTACCACACACAGACCAACGGCTGGAACGACATCGGCTACAACTTCCTGGTCGACAAGTGCGGCACGATCTTCGAGGGCCGCAAGGGCGGGGTCGACCTGCCGGTCCTCGGCGCGCACACCTACGGCTGGAACCGTGAGTCCGCCGGCATCGCGATCCTCGGCAACTACACCGACGCGGGCGCCTCGAACGCCGCCCTCGCCTCGGTCGCCCGCATCGCGGCCTGGAAGCTCGGCCAGTACGGCGTCGACCCCGACTCCACGGTCCAGTTGAAGGCGGGCGCGACCCAGAAGAACCTCGTCGGCACGAGCTTCACCGCGGGCAGCCTCTACACCTTCAACCGGGTCTCCGGCCACCGCGACGGCTACGCCACCGAGTGCCCGGGCACCTCCCTCTACGCCCAGCTCCCGACCGTCCGCGCCTGGGCGTCCGGTCCGGTGCAGGGGCTGAAGGTCTCCTCGCTGACCGGCGCGACCCTGTCCGGTTCGACGTACTACACCAAGGGCGCGATCACGGCGAAGTGGTCGGCGACCACGCCGGGTTCGCTGATATCGAAGTTCGAGCTGCTGGTCGACGGCAAGGTCGTCGCCACCACCTCCGGCACGGCAGGCTCGGCGGGCACCACGCTGGCCGCGGGCACTCACAAGGTCGCCGTGCGGGCCGTGCACCAGTCCGGGAAGACGGCGACGACCACCGCGCTGACCGTCGTCACCGACACCACCGCGCCGACCTTCTCCACCACCCCGAAGATCACCCTGCGCGCCGGCACGGTCAACACCACCGCCGTGCCGGTCACCCTCGGCTGGAAGGCCGCCGACAACACGGTCCTCAAGCAGGTGAGCCTGCTCTCCCCGACGACGGCCACCTTCGGCCCGACCACCACCGGCTCCAGCCGCACCGCCAAGTCCGGTACCGCGAGCACCTGGTCGATGAAGGCGTACGACGTCGCGGGCAACACCCGCACCTCGTCGCCGTCCTACACGCCGATGATCCTCCAGGAGACCTCGGCGACGAAGTCCGGCAGCTGGACGAGCCGTTCCTCGACGAGCTACCTCGGCGGGAAGTCGTACTCCAGCGGTTCCAAGGGCGCGAGCCTGACCTGGACGTTCACCGGCCGGTCCGCCGCCTGGGTGGTCTCGCGGGCGTCCACCTCCGGGCAGGCGTACGTGTACGTGGACGGCACCAAGGTCGCGACCGTGGACCTGAAGTCCTCGACCACGAAGTACCGCGACGCGATCTGGACCAAGTCCTGGTCCAGCAGCGCCAAGCACACCGTGAGGATCGTGGTGGTCGGCACCAGCGGCCGCCCGACGATCACGACGGACGGCCTGGTCTACATCAAGTAGCCCGGCGCGGCGCCGCGTTCACCGGCACGGGCGTCCGCTCCCCCGCATCCCGGGGGGCGGGCGCCCGTCCCGCGTTCAGCGCCGCCCGCCACCCGTCGCGTCGCGGCACAGCAGCCGCAGCGAGCCGTCCCCGGCGAAGCAGCGGCGGGCCTCGTCCACCGGGTCCCACAGCCGCCCGTCGGGCGTGCGGACCCAGTGCTCGCCGGCGCTCGTCCACCACTCGGCGCCGGTCTGGCGGACGACGACCTCACCGGCGTAGGCGCCGAGCCCGCGCAGCACGGTCTCCACGGCCGCGAACGGCGCCCCTTCCCGCCGTATCTCCTCGATCAGCCGGTCGACGCGCCACAGGCTCTGCGCCGAGTAGTCGAGCCGCACCCGCGCGCCCTCGCGCAACGCCGACACGGCGTCGGCGGCCCACCGCACGGGTCTGGCCGCGGCGGCGGGGCGGCTGGTCTGGCGGGTGGTCGCATCAGCCGTCGTAGGGGCAGTTGCCTGAACCGTCACATCAGTCGTCACAAGGGAGAGAGCGTTCGGGGACGGTGTTTCGTCACCCGGATCGGGGGTCCTCGGCGGGACCGGTGCAGGACCGACGCACCTTCGCCGCAACCCTCCCGGGACGGTCACAGGACCCTCCCGGCAGCGAGGTTGACGCCGGAGTGACGATTCACCCCCGCCGTGCGCTCCTTCCTCTGATGAGCGACTACTTCCATCTGCGCGCGGTGCCGCCCTCGGCCCTGCGCAACAGCGCGAACTGGATGCAACGGCTGTTCGAGGACGACTGGGACGCCGTACGCGAACGTATCGGACGGCACCGGGAGGAGGTGCTGGACAAGTCCTATCTGGACCACGAACTGCTGTACGCCGGTGCCGAGGTGGTCCTGGGGGGTCTCCCGGTCTACCCGGGCGACCACGACAAGCCCCCGTTCCTGCTGCTGACCGCGGCCCGGGCGAACCGTGTCTCGGCGTACCTGGGGTCGGCCGACTTCGAGGCCCTGTGGCGGGTCGCCCGCGAGGAACTGCTGCCGAGACACGGCGGGCCGGCCGCGGAACGCGAGGCGCGGGGGGTGTTCGCGGCGGCGCACCGCGACCTCACGGCGTTCTACGGGCAGACGGCGCAGTACGGCGACGCCGTGGTCAAGTGGCTCGTCCACTGAGCCACCCGTCCGCCCGGCCGGGGCCGACGGCCCTCATCCGCGCCGTCGGCTCCTGCGGGACACCACCGCGCGCAGCACCCGACGGCCCTCCGTGCAGACCTCGAGAGCCGGCCGCAGACCCGCGGGCCCGTGACCGGCAAGCAGCTCCAGGACGGTGATCTGGCGGCGCAGTTCGGCGGCGACGAGCGGGGACATGCCCTCCGTACGCCCCTCGCGGCGGGCGTCGACGGAGTCGCCGGCGTCCGTCAGGGGGTCGAGCAGCCGGTGGATCTGCAGCGCGGCGACCGAGCAGGCGTCGGCCCACGCGCGTACCCCGGTGGCGGACCGTTCGGCCGGTGCGGCGGCGAGCATCCGGCGGGCCAGCGCGACGGCCTCGTCCTGGCTCGACTCCTCGTCGGCCGCCCCGAACTCCCCGCCCAGCTTCCCGCGCACCTGCTCCAGCCGTTCGCCCCACTCCGCGGCCCCGGCGTCGTCCGCGAGCCCCGCCCACAGCGGCCGCAGGACCTCGTCGTCGCCGCCGAGCAGCGGTACGCACCGATCCAAACAAGCCAACCCGCTGGCGGCCAGGCCGCGTTCGTCGGCCTGGCCGATCAGCTCCACCAGACTCATCCACGCCCCCTTCGCCGAGCGGTGTCCCCTAACGGAACCCGCACTTCCCCTTACTGCGTGCGACGGCCCGGGAGTGTCACAGGGGCACCACGCCGAGCCGGTCGAGCATACGGAAGAAGAGGTTTTCAGCCAACGGGTCGGGTTCCGCGTTCAGTACGTCGAGCAGTGGCTCCTCGGCCACCTCGTGCCCCGCCTCCGCGGCCCAGGCGACGGCCCGCGCGGCCGCGTCCGGGGGTTCGAGGAAGTAGTCCTCCAGGGTCAGCCCGTCCTCGCCGGCCCCGAGATACCCGGCCATGGCGGACCGGGCCAGGCAGGTCGTCCAGGCCCCGCTCCGCGGTCCCGCCGCCTCCAGGACCACCGAGGCGCTGTCCATGACGTATCCGAAGAGCGCGGGCGAACCGGTCTCCTGGGCGAGGGCGTTCATGTTCCCGACGTCGCCCTCGCCGTCGGCGTACTCCCAGACCTGCCATCCCCCGGGCGCCGACTCGCGCAGGACCATGCCCTCGGCGCCGGCCAGCGCGTCCAGCTCGGCGAGCGGCCGCTCCCCGCGGCCCACGACGAAGTAACCCCAGTAGCCCATCCCGGTTCCCCCCGGCTGCTCGGTACGGTTGTGGCCCGAATACACCACATTCGTACGGCAGTTCGCAGCAGGTTGGACCAGATCCGTCACCCGGCGACGGGCACCGCGGGTCCCTTGCGGGCCTTCTCGTCCTGCATCCGGGTCAGCCGCAGCACGAGGACGGCGGCGACCAGGGCGGCGACCAGGTCGACCCCGTCGGCGAACAGCATCTGGACGGCCGTGTCGTGGATCTCCTGACCGGTGTCGGCCTCCTCCGCCGTACTGGCCAGCAACCGCCCGACGACGCTCGTCAGGAGCCACAGCGTCCACCAGACGTTGACCAGGGCGTGCCCCTCGCGCCTGCCCTCAGGGCTGCTCGCGTCCCAGACGTCGAGGACCACCCGGCGCGGATACCAGAAGCCCGCGATCGGCACGACCCATCCCGCGATGACCCAGCCGCGCGCCTTGCTGTGCCCCTCCGGGGCGAACACCTCGGCGTTGACCCGTACCCGCCAGAGCCAGATCACGAAGACGACGGAACAGGCCAGCAGCACGGCGGCCTGCGCGGAGGCGGCCACGGCGGTGAGCGTGTCCGCCAGGTCGGCCCGGTCCGGCACGGAGTCCCCGGAGGCGCCTCCGAGGACGTCACCTGTGACGTCGTAGGTCAGGAAGTCCGCCCCGACGGCGAACGCGTCGACGGCAGCGGTCACGGCGAGCAGCACCGCGGTGGCGCGTCCGAGCCCGACGGGCGAGCGCAGCCGGGCCTTCGGGGCGCCGGCCGGCGGGGCCTGGAACCCGGCCGGGGTGGCGCACCGGGTGCACAGGACGCCGTCCGGTGCCGCTTCGAAGTGATGGCAGCGCGTGCAGAGCATGGCGAGGTCCCCCGAGGTGTGGATGATCAGCGGACCGCGCGGGTTCTCCCCAGAGCCTCACGCGCGGCATGCGGAACATACGGTTCGGCGGCCCGGAACGTCCACAGGGAATCCCCCGCCCGTCAGCCCAGCCTGTCCGCCAGTGCCTTGAACCGCGTCCAGGTCAGGGCGGGCCTGCCCGGATCCCACAGCTTCTGCGCGGTCGCCCGCAGCGGCATCCGGACGCCCGCCGCGATCTGGTCCTGCGTCTGGGCGTTCGGGAAGTCGCACCACACCGCGAAGGACCCGCCGAGGATCCGGTCGTCGTACTTCGCGGGGACGGCCGTCGTGCCGCGCAGGACTCTTGGGGTCCACTCCTCGTAGATCCGCTGTCCCGTCGGGTAGTAGAACTGGTTGGGCTGCCCGAGGACGTAGTAGAGGAACTTGTCGTTGTAGTTGACGACGTCCCGCCCCGCGCTCAGGTACTCCAGCGGCTGCCGGGCGCCGATCTCCTTGCCCGTCCAGTAGGCGACCCGGATGTCGTCGGCGGGCCGGACGGACGTCCCCCGGAAGAAGCCGTCGTTCCAGGCCAGCGGTTTCCTGCCGAGCGCGCGGACGGTCTCGGCGCGGTCGTTGAGCCACCCGGTCGTCAGGTCCTCGACGGTGGCGCCCGAGCCGTACGCCTTGCGGGCGGCGGAGGCGAGCTGGGGGTAGGTCGCGGCCGGATCGGACACCATCAGCGCCCGGTACTCGTCACCGCCGAGATGCCAGTCGACGCCGGGGAACAGCCCCGCGTACTCCTTCAGCAGGTCGTCGACGAGCTTCGCCGAGGCGGGGTTGGAGATGTCCACGGCGCCGCGCGCCACGGTCCCCGCCGCACTGCGCAACTGGAGCTCGGGGTGCGCGGCGAGGACCGCGCCCAGGTGTCCGGGCGAGTCGATCTCCGGCACGACCCGGATGTGCCGCTGCGCCGCCAGCGCGACGATCTTCCTGACCTGCGCCTTCGTCAGGTGTTGGCGCGACACGATCTCCGGGTGCGAGGAGGACTCGATCCGGAAGCCCTGGTCGTCGGAGAAGTGCAGCTGGAGCTGGTTGTACTTCAGGTCGCCCAGTTCCCGGACCCGGTCCTCGATCCAGCCGGCCGTGAAGGGCTTGCGCGCCATGTCCAGGAAGAACCCGCGCACCGGCTTGGCGGGCTCGTCGCGCACCACGCCCTCCGGGGCCGTACCGCCGCCGCGCACCTCCTGCTTGAGCGTGCGGGTGCCGTAGAACACGCCCGCGTCGTCCGGCGCGCTGATGGCGACCCGCCCGCCGCGCACGGTCATGCGGTACGACTCCGGGTCCGCGCCCTCGTCGTCGTTGAGCGTGAGGCGTACGTCCCCGGCGCGCACGTCGTCCTTCTGCCCGGCGTACCGCAGCCCCAGCTCACCGGCGAGCAGCCGGCCCTCGTCGGCGAGGTCGGCGTCGTTCACGACCACGCGCAGGCCGGAGGCGGGACGCCAGCCGGGGCCGCGCGCGGGGGTGTGGGCGCGCACGGCGGGGATGGTGCGGGGGGTGGTGGACAGGGGGTAGGACCGGGTGGGACTGGGGGTCGGGCTCGGGGCCCGGGAGCTCTCCGCCCTGCCGCCCTGGGGTGACTGGGCCCGGGACTGGGCCGATCCGGCCGGCTCACCGTCGCCGCCCGCCCACAGCCCGAGACCCACTCCGGCCACGACGGTGACGGCGACCGCGCCCGCGATCAGCCCCCGTGCCTGCTTCTCCGGTCGCTTCCTGTGCTGGCTCACATCGTCAACCTAGGGCCTCGAGAGGCACGGCCGTGTCCACCACACGTTCCGAAACTCTCCCGTGCGGGTGAAATTCGGGCATCCGTCGGACAGGTCATGTCCACACTCGATAACGTGAGGTCACACCTCTCACAGCTTCCCCTGCCGAAACGCACGTGACGCCCACACATTCTCCCGGCCGACTGGCCATACCGTCCCTGCCCACCGTCCTGGACGCCTTCAACAACGCGCCCGCCGACGAGGCGTGCCCCCTGCTCCTGGACTGTCTGCGCAGTCCGCGCTGGGCGGAGCGGATCGTGGCCCACCGCCCCTACCCGACCGTGGACGCGCTGCTCGCCGCCGCGGACGAGGCGGCGTACGACCTGACCTCGTCGGATCTCTCCGAGGCCCTCGCGTCCGAGACCCTGCCGGCGCTGCCGGACGGCGGTTACTCGGCGGCCCACATGGCCCTGGGCGCGGCCCACGCGGCCTACGAGGCCCGTTTCGGACACGCCTTCGTCATCTGTCTGGACGGTCTGCCCGCCGACGAGGCCCTGGACCACGTCCTGGCGGGCATCCGGTCACGATTGACGAACGATCCCGAGGAGGAACGGGTGGTGGCGGCCGAGGAGCTCCGCCGCACGGCGAGGGGGCGGCTGGCGAGGTTCCTCGGAGGCTCGGGGCTGTAGTCGGTCCGCGGCTGCCGCCGCACGGGCGCGACCGGCCCCCGCGGCCCGTACCCGGCACATAGCCGTCCGGGCCGCCTCATTAGCCGCATAGCTCACCCATCCGCGTGCCACTTTGATCACACAGATAGGCCCGGCGTAAGCGTTCCGACAACACGTCGCTACGATGCTGGGGGCCGGTGGACCGTACCCGGCCGGGCCCGACCGACAGCACAAGCCGGCAGGCCCCGACACCCCGCTCCCGGAGGGACTTCCGTGCCGGCTGGAACGCTGTACCGCGGCCGGGAAGGAATGTGGTCCTGGGTGGCTCATCGAGTCACCGGCGTCCTCATCTTCTTCTTCCTGTTCGTTCACGTGCTGGACACCGCTCTCGTCCGTGTCTCACCCGAGGACTACGACAAGGTCGTGGCCACGTACAAGACCCCGCTCGTCGCGTGCCTGGAGTACGGCCTCGTGGCCGCCATCCTCTTCCACGCGCTCAACGGCCTGCGCGTCATCGCCGTCGACTTCTGGTCGAAGGGCCCGCGCTACCAGAAGCAGATGCTCTGGTCCGTCGTGGGCCTGTGGGTCGTGCTCATGATCGGGGCGATCTACCCCGTCCTCGGCCACGCCGCTCGTGAACTGTTCGGGAGCTGATACCGATGGCGACCACTGAAACCACCGCTTCCGGAATCGGCCCCGTCGAGGGCGACTCCGGCTACGGCGTCGACAACCCGGCGCCCCTGATCGAGGCCCCGCGCAAGCGCACCAAGAAGACCCCCCGCTCGACCCGCGGCAACTTCGAGATGGCCGCGTGGCTGTTCATGCGCCTGTCGGGTGTCGTGCTGGTCGTCCTGGTCATCGGCCACCTGCTGATCCAGCTCGTGCTGGACGGCGGCGTCTCGAAGATCGGCTTCGCCTTCGTGGCCGGCCGCTGGGCGTCCCCGTTCTGGCAGGTCTGGGACCTGATGATGCTGTGGCTCGCGATGCTGCACGGCGCCAACGGCCTGCGCACGATCATCAACGACTACGCGGAGCGCCCGAACACCCGGCTGTGGCTCAAGGGCCTGCTCTACACCGCCACGGTGTTCACCATCCTGCTGGGCACGCTGGTGATCTTCACCTTCGACCCGAACATCCGCTAGGCACGGGGCTGCGAGAATCATGAAGATCCACAAGTACGACACCGTCATCGTCGGCGCCGGCGGCGCGGGCATGCGCGCGGCCATCGAGTCGACGAAGCGCAGCCGCACCGCGGTCCTGACCAAGCTCTACCCCACCCGCTCCCACACGGGCGCCGCGCAGGGCGGCATGGCCGCCGCGCTCGCCAACGTGGAGGAGGACAACTGGGAGTGGCACACCTTCGACACGGTCAAGGGTGGTGACTACCTGGTCGACCAGGACGCCGCGGAGATCCTGGCGAAGGAGGCCATCGACTCGGTCCTCGACCTGGAGAAGATGGGCCTGCCGTTCAACCGCACGCCGAACGGCACGATCGACCAGCGGCGCTTCGGCGGTCACTCCCGCAACCACGGTGAGGCGCCCGTCCGCCGCTCCTGCTACGCGGCCGACCGCACCGGCCACATGATCCTTCAGACGCTGTACCAGAACTGCGTGAAGGAGGGCGTGGAGTTCTTCAACGAGTTCTACGTCCTGGACCAGCTGATCACCGAGGTCGACGGCGTCAAGAAGTCGGCCGGTGTCGTGGCGTACGAGCTGGCGACCGGCGAGATCCACGTCTTCCAGGCGAAGGCCGTGATCTACGCGTCCGGCGGCTGCGGCAAGTTCTTCAAGGTGACGTCCAACGCGCACACCCTGACCGGTGACGGCCAGGCCGCCGTCTACCGTCGCGGGCTGCCGCTGGAGGACATGGAGTTCTTCCAGTTCCACCCGACCGGCATCTGGCGCATGGGCATCCTGCTGACGGAGGGCGCCCGCGGTGAGGGCGGCATCCTGCGCAACAAGGACGGCGAGCGCTTCATGGAGAAGTACGCGCCGGTCATGAAGGACCTCGCGTCCCGTGACGTCGTGTCCCGCTCCATCTACACGGAGATCCGCGAGGGCCGCGGCTGCGGTCCCGAGGGCGACCACGTGTACCTGGACCTCACGCACCTGCCGCCGGAGCAGCTGGACGCCAAGCTCCCGGACATCACCGAGTTCGCCCGCACCTACCTCGGCATCGAGCCCTACACGGACCCGATCCCGATCCAGCCCACCGCGCACTACGCGATGGGCGGCATCCCGACGAACGTCGAGGGTGAGGTCCTGGCGGACAACACCACCGTCGTCCCGGGCCTGTACGCGGCCGGCGAGGTCGCCTGCGTCTCGGTGCACGGGGCCAACCGCCTGGGCACCAACTCGCTGCTCGACATCAACGTGTTCGGCAAGCGGGCCGGTATCGCGGCGGCGGAGTACAGCCAGAAGGCGGACTTCGTGGAGCTGCCGGAGAACCCGGCGGAGTTCGTGGTCTCGCAGGTGGAGCAGCTCCGGGCCTCGACGGGCACGGAGCGCGTGTCGGTGCTGCGGCGCGAGCTGCAGGAGACCATGGACGCGAACGTCATGGTGTTCCGCACCGAGCAGACGATCAAGACGGCGGTCGAGAAGATCGCGGAGCTGCGCGAGCGCTACAAGAACGTGGCGATCCAGGACAAGGGCCGGCGCTTCAACACGGACCTGCTGGAGGCCGTCGAGCTCGGCAACCTGCTGGACCTCGCCGAGGTCATGGCGGTCTCCGCGCTGGCCCGCAAGGAGTCCCGCGGCGGTCACTACCGCGAGGACTACCCGAACCGCGACGACGTCAACTTCATGCGCCACACCATGGCGTACCGCGAGGTGGGCGACGACGGCACCGAGACCGTCCGACTCGACTACAAGCCGGTCGTCCAGACCCGCTACCAGCCGATGGAGCGTAAGTACTGATGGCAACCCCGACCCTGGACAAGGCAGACGCGGCCGGCACGCCCGAGCCCGGTTTCGCCGACTCCCCGTACATCACGGCCACGTTCCGGATCCGCCGCTTCAACCCCGAAGTCTCGGCGGAGGCGACCTGGGAGGACTTCCAGCTCGAGATCGACCCGAAGGAACGTGTCCTCGACGCCCTGCACAAGATCAAGTGGGAGCAGGACGGCTCGCTGACCTTCCGCCGCTCCTGCGCGCACGGCATCTGCGGCTCGGACGCGATGCGGATCAACGGCAAGAACCGTCTGGCGTGCAAGACGCTGATCAAGGACATCAACCCGTCGAAGCCGATCACGGTCGAGCCCATCAAGGGCCTGACGGTCCTGAAGGACCTCGTGGTCGACATGGAGCCGTTCTTCCAGGCGTACCGCGACGTGATGCCCTTCCTGATCACGAAGGACACGAACGAGCCGACCCGGGAACGCCTCCAGTCGGCGGAGGACCGCGAGCGCTTCGACGACACCACGAAGTGCATCCTCTGCGCGGCCTGCACCTCCTCGTGCCCGGTCTTCTGGAACGACGGCCAGTACTTCGGTCCGGCGGCCATCGTCAACGCCCACCGCTTCATCTTCGACTCGCGTGACGAGGCGGGCGAGCAGCGCCTGGAGATCCTCAACGACCGCGACGGCGTGTGGCGCTGCCGCACGACGTTCAACTGCACGGACGCCTGTCCGCGCGGCATCGAGGTCACGAAGGCGATCCAGGAGGTCAAGCGGGCGCTGATCACCCGGCGCTTCTGATCTCCGCTCTCCTGCGGTGAGACGGGCCCCTCCCCCGGTGTGAACCGGGGGGCGGGGCCCTCCCCTTTCCGGCGCGTGGGCGGTCGGAGCGGCGAGCGCCGCCCACAGGCCACATGGACTCGATCCCGGAGTCCGAGTACGAGCGGCAGCGCCGGGCCGGGGCGCTCCGGGGCCACAGTGTCGACGCGAGTCACCCGCCGACCCATCTGCGGCGCCGGCTCCTGCTGGAGGGCCCGCCGGTGCCCGCCTCGGTGACGGCGGACCCCGGCCGGTCGGAGCGGATCGCCGCCGAGCTGGCGGACGTGCGCAGGGCGCTGGCCCGGGAGGTCGTCAGGGACGGCTACGACCACCTGTGACGGCGTCCTGATCCGGGGTCCGTCGCAACCGGCTGGACCGGAGCCTGTCCGGCGGGCCGGGGCTAGACGATGTTGCGGGCCACCGTCCAGGTCACGGCGAGCGTGAGGACGGCCACCTGCGCCCGGGGGCTCAGCGTGAGGCGCCGGCGACGGCCGCGCAGGCCCGCCCACGCCCAGCGGCCCAGCAGGACAAGGGCGTACGGCGAGGCGAGCAGCAGGGCGCGGTTGTCGAGCCATGCCTCCGTGAAGTGGCCGTGCATCAGGTCGTACACCATGCGGGTGCCGCCGCAGGCGGGGCAGAGCAGCCCGGTGAGCATGCGGAACGGGCACTGCGGCAGGACGTGGCCGGGCTCGTGCGGGTCGGTGCCGTAGAGGTACCCGGCACCGGCGGCGCCCGCGGCCAGCACCGCCGCGGGCGCCGTCGCGGGGTGACGGAGCGGGGAGCGCCGCGGGGGCGGCGGAGGCAGCGGGGGTTCGGTCCCCCGTGCCCTAGCTGCGGAGGATCCGGCCGTGTTCATCGGTGTGGTCGTTCCCGGTGAGCAGGAGGATTCCGTCGATCAGCGACCAGATGCCCAGGCCGCCGCAGGTGAAGAGCTGGGCGAGCCCCATCCCCACGTTGCCGAGGTAGAAGCGTCCGACGCCGAAGCCGCCGAGGGTGAGCTGGAGGATGCCCGCGATGACCTTCGACTTGTCGGAGTACGGACGCCCGTACGGGTCGTAGCCGTAGGGGGCGTTGGGGTCTCCGGTGTACGTCCCGGGGGGCGGGTAGTAGCCCGGCGGCGGGAATCCGGGAGGCGGGTAGCCCTGCTGCTGGTAACCCTGCTGGTGCGGGCCCGGGGGCGGGTGCCCCGGCGGCGGGTAGCCCGGCTGCGGTCCCGGCTGCTGGTATCCCGGCGGCGGGCCCTGCTGGGGGTCCTGCTGTTCGTGGCCCTGCTGTTCGCTCAAGGGGACTGCTCCTGGGGACCGAAGCGGGAGGACCCGCGTGAAAAGACGACAATGAGCCCGGTCATCATGCCCGACGGACACCGCGTCGCAGAAGCCCGTTCCGGGACCACGGGCCTAATCTGACGACATGTCAGATGACCTGTCGTACGAACTGCTCGGCTTCGACAACGTGCTGCTGCCCGTCGGGGACCTCGCCGAGGCCGTCCCCTTCTACGAGCGCGCGGGCTTCAGCGTGGGCTTCCGGCTCGACGAGGCCGGGATCGCCCTGCTGAAGGTGGGCGGCGAGACGCCCGGGATCCTGCTCCGGCAGGAGGAGGGACTGGGACACCGGCCGCCGCCGTGGCCCGCCACGCGCGTGTGGCTGGAGGTCCCGGACGCCAGGTCCGCCGCCCGGGAGCTGCGCGCCGCCGGCGTCGAACTGCTCGACGAGCCCTTCTCGGTGGCCACCGGCTGGACGGTCGAGATCGCGGACCCCTGGGGCAACGTCCTCGGCCTCACCGACTACACCAAGCGTCCGGAGCTCGCCCGGCGCACTTGAGGAAAGGCACGCGCACGCGTGACGCAGACCTCTCCGCCAACGAGTTGAACACGTTCAAAAGTAGGTCTAGAGTCTTCCCCGTCAGCGTTTTGAACGCGTTCAAGAAGGGGGAGGCGCATGGACCGCACGGTCGTCGCCTACGTCATCTACCTCGTCGTCAGCATCGCCCTGACGGTCTGGGTGGCCCGCACGCTGAGCAGGAACGGACGGATCTTCCTCGCCGACGTGCTGCGCGGGAACGAGAAGCTCGCCGAGGCCGTCAACCACCTCCTGGTGGTCGGCTTCTACCTCGTGAACCTCGGGTTCGTCGCCCTCTACCTCAGCGGCGACGGCACGATCGAGGACACCCGCGGCATCTTCGAGGCCCTGTCCACCAAGCTGGGCGTGGTGCTGCTGGTGCTCGGCGTGATGCACCTGGCCAACGTGTACGTCCTCAACAAGATCCGCAGGCGCGGCGCCATGGAGCGCGAGCAGGTGCCGCCGGTCGCGCCGCAGGACTGGGTCCGGGCATGACGGCCAACGCCCCCACGGCGGACCGGACGACTCCGGTCCGCCGGCTCACCGTCCTCTACGACGCCGAGTGCTCGCTCTGCGCCTTCCTGCGCGACTGGCTCGTACGGCAGCCGCAGCTGGTGCCGCTGGAACTGGTGCCGGCCGCCTCGGAGGAGGCCCGGCGGCGGTTTCCCGGGCTGGACCACCGGGCCACGCTCGACGAGATCACCGTGGTCGGCGACTCCGGGCAGGTCTACCGCGCCGCGGCCGCCTGGATCGTCACGCTGTGGGCGCTGCGCGAGCACAGGGGACTCGCGCATCGCCTCAGCACCCCGTCGGGCGCCCGGTTCGCCAGGGGGGCCGTGCTCGCCGCGGCGAAGTGGCGCGGGGCCCAGTGGGGCGGCGGGACGCGGCCCGGTGGCGCGGGGTGGGGCGGGCAGGTGTACCGGCGGACGGACGGGTGGTCGTACGACCCCGGTCGCGGCTGGACCCGCACCGCGCCGGGGTGTGACGGCGGCGCCCGCGCCACTGGCTAGGCTCTCTTGTCGTGCCCGCCAAGAACGAAGGCCCCGAAGAGGGCTCCGCGCCGTCCACCAAGTCCGAACAGACTCGCGCGCTGATCCTGGAGACCGCCATGCGGCTGTTCCAGGAGCGGGGGTACGACAAGACCACCATGCGGGCCATCGCCCAGGAGGCCGGCGTCTCCGTCGGCAACGCGTACTACTACTTCGCCGGCAAGGAGCACCTGATCCAGGGCTTCTACGACCGGATCGCCGCCGAGCACCAGGTGGCGGTCCGGGACGTCCTGGCCCGGGAGAGCGACCTGGAGGCACGGCTCGCGGGCGTGCTGAAGGTCTGGCTGGACATCGCGCAGCCCTACCACGAGTTCGCGGTGCAGTTCTTCAAGAACGCCGCCGACCCCGACAGCCCGCTCAGTCCCTTCTCGCCCGAGTCGGAGCACGCGCGCGTGGAGGCGATCGCCGTCCACCGGGAGGTGCTGCGGGGGGCGACCAGGACGAAGGTGCCCGAGGAACTGCGGGACATCCTCCCGGAGTTGATGTGGCTGTCCCAGATGGGGCTCGTCCTGTACTGGATCTTCGACCGCACGGAGGGCCGGGAGCGCAGTTACCGGCTCGCGGAGCGCGGCGCCCGGATCACCGCGAGGGGCGTGTCGCTGGCCCGCTTCCGCGTGCTCAGGCCGCTCGTGCGGGAGGTGCACGAACTGTTCACGGACTTCCTGCCGGGGATGACGAAGGTGATGCCGGCCCCCGGCAGGAAGCCCTAGTCACGTCAGTTGACGGCGTCGACCTCGCCCTCGGCCAGTTCGACGTCGTACACCAGCGGCCCCTCCCCCACGACGACGTGCCGCGCGCGCGAGCCGTACGCCGGGGCCGTCGTCGCCAGCAGGT
Organism: Streptomyces sp. NPDC091972; assembly: GCF_044756385.1. Taxonomy (NCBI): domain Bacteria; kingdom Bacillati; phylum Actinomycetota; class Actinomycetes; order Kitasatosporales; family Streptomycetaceae; genus Streptomyces; species Streptomyces sp. NPDC091972. The sequence continues at coordinate 78,640 of NZ_JBIVSV010000011.1, forward strand.
ACGTCCCCGGCGCCGGGACCGAGACGATGTACGAGCCGTCGGCCAGCGTCTCCACCCGGTCCAGTTGGCGTCCCCCGGCCGACAGCAGCGTGACGGCCGCGCCCCCCACGGGCTCGCCCTCCGCGGTGCGGACGAAGCCGTGGACGGCCGAGGCGGGGCCGCTGTCCGCGCGGGCCGCCGGCGCGGGCGCCGCCTCCTCCTTCGGTTCCACCGCCAGGTGCGGCAGCCGCTTCTCCAGCCCCTTGGGCAGCCACCAGTTGGAGTCGCCGAGCAGGTGCATCGCGGCCGGCACCAGAGCCGTGCGCAGGATGAAGGCGTCCAGGGCGACCGCGGCGGCGAGTCCCACGCCCGCCATGGCGGCGCCGTAGTCACCGCTGAGCACGAACGCCAGGAAGACGCAGACCATGATCAGGGCCGCGGAGTTGATGACACGACTGGTCTCGGCGAGCCCGACGCGCACCGCGCGCGCGTTGTCCCGCGTGTGCACCCACTCCTCGTGCATCCGGCTGACCAGGAACACCTGGTAGTCCATGGAGAGGCCGAACAGCAGCGACAGCATGATGATCGGGAGGAAGGCCGCGATGGGGCCCTCCTTGCCGAGGCCGAGCAGGTCCAGGCCCCAGCCCCACTGGAAGATCGCGACCAGGACGCCGAAGGAGGCGGCGGCCGCGATCAGGTTCATGAGGGCGGCCGTCAGCGGGACCACGATCGAGCGGAAGGCGATCAGGAGCAGCAGGAAGCCCAGCCCGATGATCGTGGCGATGAAGTACGGCAGCCGGTCCGCCGTCACCGACGCGAAGTCCTTGGAGACCGCCGTGACACCGCCCACGTGCGCCGTGACGCCCGCGTCCGGGATCACCTCGCCCCGCAGGGTGTCGATGAGTTCGTCGGTCTGCTCGGCCTGCGGTGAGGTCGTCGGGACGACCTGGATCACCGTCACGCCGTTGGCGGGGGGCGCGGAGGCCACCTGGGCCACGCCCTCGGTCCCGCGGATCGTGCTGACCAGCGACTCGCCCGCGTCGCCCTCCACGACGACCTGGAGCGGTCCGTTGAAGCCCGGACCGAAGCCCTCGGCGAGCAGGTCGTAGGCCTTGCGGGTGGTCGAGGACGCCTCGTCGTTGCCCTGGTCCACGGTTCCGAGGCGCAGGGACAGCAGCGGCAGGGCGAGCAGCGCCATGACGGCGACCGCGAGGACGGCCACCGTGCGCGGGCGGCGTTCGACGGTCGCGGACCAGCGGGCGGCGAGGCCGCTCGGACGGTCCGTGTCGGGGCCCTGCGCGGCCAGCCTGCGCCGCTGACGGCGGCTGAGGACCCGGTGGCCCAGGAGGCCCAGCAGCGCGGGCAGGAGGGTCACGGCCGCGAGGACGCTCAGGACGACGGTCAGCGAGGTGCCGATGACCACGCCGTCCAGGAAGCGCAGGTTGGTCACCAGCATGCCGGCCAGCGCGATGCACACCGTGCCGCCCGCGAACAGCACGGCCCGCCCGGAGGTGTTGAGGGCGGTGACCGCCGCCTCCTCGGGATCGAGGCCGCGCTGGATGCCCTTGCGGTGCCGGGTGACGATGAACAGGGCGTAGTCGATGCCGACGCCGAGGCCGATCAGGGTGGACAGCAGCGACGCGAGTTCGGGCACGTTGGTGACGTGGCTGATCAGCGTCGTGGAGAACACGCCGGTGCCCACGCCGAACAGCGCGACCAGGATCGGCAGCAGCATCGCGAAGAGCGAGCCGAACGCCAGGAACAGCACGACGGCCGCCGCGAGGATGCCGACGATCTCGGCGGTGCCGGTGGGCGGCTCCTGCACGCGCGTGATGGCCTGTCCGCCCAGTTCGACCTGGAGGCCGTCACCGCGCGCGTGCTCCGCCGCGTCGACGACGTCCTGCACCAGGTCCTTCGGTACGGCGTTCGCCTGCTCCGCGAACGTGACCTGGGCGTACGCGATCCGCCCGTCCTTGCTGACCTGTGCCGCGCCCCGCGCGCCGTACGGGTCGGTGACCTCGCCGACGCCCTTCATGGCGCCGATCTCCTTCAGCGCGGGCTCGATCCGGGACCGTACGGACGCGTCCCGCACCGAACCCTCGTCGACCTTCCACACCACGGTGTCGGTGTCGCCCGCGCGCTCCGGGAAGGCCTTCTCCAGCAGGTCGTACGCCCTCTTGGAGTCCGTGTCCGGCAGCGAGAAGACGTCCGCGTAGTTCGTGCCCGCGGACGAACCCGCCGCGCCGAGGCCGAACAACGCCCCCACCCACAGCAACAGGACCACCAGCCGGTGCCGATAGCACCAGCGTGCCAATACCGCCACGCTCCACACTCCCTGTCGGTCTTCGGTCGGTCCCCCAGGTCCTCGCAACAGGATTGGCGGCACACGCGCGTGTGGACATGAGAGACCCATGACTCTCAAGGAACTCCAAAGGGCGAACCGGCCCGGTTGTCAGTGCCCCGGCCGATACTGGGGGCATGACTGGGGGAGAGACGCGAAGTCCGGGCACCGTGCTGGTGGTGGAGGACGAGGAGAGCATCGCCGACGTCCTCGCCATCGCCCTGCGCTACCACCGGTTCGAGGTGATGGTCGCCGGCTCCGTCCGCGAGGCGCTCGCGCTGACCGACCGCACCCGCCCGGACGCGGCCCTGCTGGACGTCATGCTGCCCGACGGCGACGGCCGCGCCCTCGGCCGTGAGCTGCGCGAGCGGCGGCCGGACCTGGCCGTGGTCTTCCTCACCGCGCGGGACTCCCCCGCCGAGATCGTCGGTGCCCTCGGCTTCGGTGACGACTACATCACCAAGCCGTTCAACATCGACGAGGTCGTCGCCAGGATCTCCGCCGTCCTGCGCCGCACCCGCCCGGCCGACGTCCTGCCGCAGCGGCCCCCGCTGCGCTACGGCGACCTGGAGCTGGACGAGACGACGTACTCGGTGCACCGCGACGGCCGCACGGTCCAGCTCACCCCCACCGAGTACGCGCTCCTGCGCTTCCTGGTGCGCAACGGCGGCCGGATCGTCCCCAAGGAGCAACTCCTGCGCCACGTCTGGCAGTACGAGCACACCCCGCCCGAGTCGACCGTCGTCGAGACCTACATCAGCTATCTGCGGCGCAAGCTGGACACCCTGGGACCGCCGGTGATCACCACCAGGCGGGGCGTCGGATACGGGCTCGCATGAGGCTGCGCCCGCCTCGTCGCCTCTTCCGCGGCCGACAGGGCATCCGCTCGCTGCGCGGCAAGCTGACCTTGGCCAATGTGGCACTGCTCGCGATCGGCATCGTCGCGGCGACCGCCGTGAGCGTGATGGGCATGCGCTACTACCTGCTCGACCAGATCGACAGTCAGCTCATCAAGACCCGGGACTCCTTGGGCGGTTCGCAGCTCACACTGCGGGAGATCGACTCGCTGAGCATGCTGAGCTTCGTCCGCGACCGGCTCATCCCCACGCACGCGGACGAGGAGCGCTCGGCGGGAACCGTCTTCGCGGCCGTCGACAGCCGGGGCGAGCCGATCGGGATCCTCGGCTTCGACCCGAGCGAGTCCCAGCGGGACCTGGCGAAGGCGGCGGGCGACCCGCGCGCGCTCGCCGCCGACTCCGAGCCGCACGACGTCAGCCTGGACGGCTCCACCTACCGCGCCACGGCGGCACGGCTCGGCGACGGCACGTACGCGCTGCTCGCCGCTCCCACCGACGTCCTGCACCAGGGCGTCGCCAAGGCCGTCAAGCTCGACCTCGCGATCGGCAGCCTGCTGCTCGCCCTGCTGGCCTGTCTGACGATGTTCAGTGTCCGGCGCCGGATGCGGCCGCTGGAGGACATGGTGGAGACCTCCTCGGCGATCGCCGAGGGCGATCTGACCCGGCGCATCCCCTCGAGCTGCGGGACCACCCTGGAGGTCGAGCAGCTCCGGGTCGCCCTCAACTCCATGCTCCACCAGGTCGAGTCGGCGTACCGCACGCGCGAGCGCAGCGCGGCCCAGCTGCGCAGCTTCGTCGCCGACGCCTCGCACGAGCTGCGCACCCCGCTGTCCGCGATACGCGGCTACCTCCAGCTCTACGACAAGGGCATGCTCTCCGACCCGGACGAGCGCAAGCGTGCCTGGGCGCGGGTCCTCGCGGAGACCGACCGGATGGGGCGCCTCGTCGACGAACTGCTCACCCTCGCCCGCCTCGACCAGCAGCCCGAACTGCGCTTCAGGAACGTCGACCTGAGCCGGCTGGTGCGGGACGCCGCCGAGGACCTGCGGGTGCAGCAGCCGGACCGGCCCGTCGAGGTCGCCGCCGAGGGCTCCCTGCTGGTGCGGGCCGACGAGTCGGGGCTCAGACAGGTCCTGGGCAACCTGGTGGGCAACGTGCACACGCACACGCCCGCCGACGTGCCGGTGCGGCTGGAGGTCGAGCGCGCGGACGGGGTCGTACGGCTGTGTGTCGCCGACGAGGGTCCGGGACTGTCCGCGCACGACGCGGCCCGCGTCTTCGACCGGTTCTTCCGGGTCGGCGGCGGCGCGGGCAGCGGCCTGGGTCTGGCGATCGTGCAGGGCGTGGTCCGGGCGCACGGCGGTGAGGTGGCGGTGCGCACGGCCCCGGGCGAGGGGCTGGCGGTGACGGTCACGCTGCCGGTGCGGGAGTGCGAGGGGCGGTGACCTGACGCGTACGCCCAATCAGTCGGCCATCACCAGCGCCCACACGGTCTTGCCGTGCCGGCCCCGGCTCCAGACCCCCCACGCGGCGGCGACGTTCTCCACCAGGTGCAGACCGCGGCCGGTCTCCTCGAACTGGCCGACCACCCGCAGCCGGGGCTCCAGCCGGCCCTCGTCGGACACCTCTATGAGGCAGGATCCGTCCGCGAGGGCGGTCACGGCGACCTCGAACTCCCGCTCCAGGAGCGGCCCGTGGCGCACCACGTTGGTGGCCAGCTCCGACACCAGCAGTACCGCGTCGGCGAGTGCCGGATCATCCGGTCCGTGCCCCCAGTCGGCCAGATGGTCCCGGACCCGGCGCCGGGCGAGACCGACGGAAGCCGGGTGCCGGGGCAGCCGGAAGGAGTTGCGTCTCAACACGTCTGCTCCTCACCCCGCACACACCTCCGTCACATGGTGCTGCGTGGAGTGACTGCCCGGCGTCACTCGGGCGGATGCCGGTTCCACGGAAGCGCGTCGGGTACGGCGCGACGGCGCCGGGTCAGATCCAGTCGAGGCTCCAGAGCCGGAAGACCCCCGTGCCGTCCGAGAGGTACTGGCCACCGCCGACGTCCTCGCTGGTGACGACGTATTCCTTGGCCTGCCACAGCGGGATGACCGGGACGTCGCGGGCGACCGACGACTGGACGTCGCGGAAGTCCTGCTCGGCCTCGCCGCGGTCGGCGAAGCGCTGGCTGTCCTGGATCAGACGGTCGACCTCGTGGCTGCTGTAGCCGGTGTTCATGGTGCCGTCGGTGCCGACCAGGGGGGCGCCGTAGGTGTCGGGGTCGGGGTAGTCGGCCACCCAGCCGACCGCGTAGGCGTCGAGCTTCCCGGTCGCCCAGCGCTTCTGGAAGTCCGTCCACTCGTAACCCTTGAGCGTCACCTCGAACAGGCCGCTCGCCTCGAGCTGCCGCTTGAGCTCCTTGGCCTCCGCGGCGGCCGATCCGCTGTTCAGGCCGTAGCCGTAGGTGAAACGGACCGGGGTGCTCACACCGGCCGCCGTGAGCAGGGCGCGTGCCTTCTTGACGCTCGGCTCGGGGTAGGCGTCGAAGAACGACGTGGTGTGTCCGGTGATGCCGGCCGGGATCAGGGAGTAGAGCGGGTCGACGGTGCCCTCGTAGACGGAGGCGGCCAGTTGCTCGCGGTTGATCAGCCAGGCCATGGCCTGACGCACCTCGACGTCGTGCAGCGGCCTGCCCGCGCGGGTGTTGAGGTAGAGGTTGCGGACCTCGGAGCTGTCGGCCTCCGAGACCCGCTGGCGGGGGTCGCTCGGGTTGAGTCCGGCGAGGACGTTCGGCGGCAGCTGGCGGTAGGCGACGTCGATCCGCTTTGACTTCCAGGCGTCGTTCAGTTTGTTCGAGTCGCCGTAGTAGTCGAGCTCGACGGGGCGGCCGGTGCTCTTGATCTCGCCCTTGTAGTCGCCGTTGGGCGCGAGGACCGCTCGCTTCCCCTTGGTGTACGCCGTCAGCTCGTACGGGCCGGTGCCGTCCACGCCGCTGTCGGTGCGCAGGGCGTCGGCGGGGTACTTGGTGCTGTCGACGATGGCGCCGGCTCCGGTGGCCACCTTGAACGGGAAGGTGGCGTCGGGCGAGGACAGCCGGAAGGTGACCGTCCGGCCGTCGGCGCCGACCGACTCCAGGGTGTCCAGCAGGGCGGCCGGACCGACGTCCGAGTTGATCTTCTTGACACGGTCGAAGGAGTACTTGACGTCCTCGGCGGTCATCTCGCGGCCGCTCGGGAACTTGATCCCCTTGCGCACCTCGCAGCGGTAGGTGCGCAGATCACTGCCCACGAAGGCGCAGCTCTCGGCGGCGTCGGGCACCGGTGTGGCACTGCCCGGCTCGAAGGCGAGCAGGGACTGGAAGACGTTGTTGAACAGCGCCCACGAACCGGCGTCGTAGGCGCCGGCCGGATCGAGTGCGGTGACCTCGTCGGTCGTCCCCACCTTGATCGTCCTGCCCGTCTCCCCGTCGGACGGCAGCAACTGCCAGCCGCCTACCCCCACGGCCCCCAGAACGAGCAGCGTCGCGAGAATCCGCATGCGAACCGAACGCATCGGTTTGCCCTCCCCTGACCCCTTCGGGTCCCCATGCACGTGCCACCCCCTAGTGGCGCGGATCACCTAATCACACGTGTTTCGCCTGGGGGAAGAGGGATTTGTCGAGTTGGGCAAGACGTTACCGCGAGCGGTTTCGGCCATGTTTCACAGCGCTCGCACAGCACCCGGAGAGCGTTCGTGCCGCGGTCAGGCCTGCTTCGACGCCAGTTCGATCACGGTGATGTCCGAGGGGGCGCCCACGCGCGTGGGCGGGCCCCAGGCGCCGGCGCCGCGGCTGACGTACAGCTGGGTGTCGCCGTAGCGCTCCAGGCCGGCGACCGTCGGGTTCGCGGCCTCGGCGAGGAGGTTGCCGGGCCAGAGCTGGCCGCCGTGGGTGTGGCCGGAGAGCTGGAGGTCGACGCCGTGGTCGACGGCGTCGTGGATCTGGACGGGCTGGTGGGCGAGGAGCACGCACGCGCGTGCCGTGTCCCGGTCGCCGAGGGCCTTGGCGAAGTCGGGGCCCTGGCCCTCGCTCTCGCCCGCGATGTCGTTGACGCCGGCGAGGTCGAACCAGGGCAGTTCCGTACGGTCGTTCTCCAGCGGGCGCAGACCGAGCCGCCGTACCTCCTCGACCCACTGCGCGGCGCCGGAGAAGTACTCGTGGTTGCCGGTGACGAAGAACGACCCGTGCCGGGCCTCCAGCCGGGCCAGGGGGGCGGCTGCGGGGCCGAGGTCCTTGACGCTGCCGTCGACCAGGTCGCCGACGACCGCGATCAGGTCGGGCCGGGTGGAGTTGATGGTGTCGACGACCTTCCGGGCGAAGCCGCGGCCGAGCACCGGGCTCAGGTGGATGTCGCTGACCACCGCGATCCGGTAGCCGTGCGCCGCGCGCGGGAGCTTCGCCAGCGGCACGGTGACCCGCTTGACCCCGGGGCCGCGCAGCACGCCGTAGGTGCCCTGGCCGACGGTCCCCACGGCGGCCGCGGCGGCGGCTCCGGCGACGACCCGGGCGACGAACAGGCGTCGGGACGGGGCGGCGGGCGTGGGGCCGGGGGTGGGCCCCTGCGGCTCCTCGGACGCCGGTCCGCCCTGCCCCCGCTCCCGCGGCTCCTCGGACGCCGATCCGCCCTGCCCCCGCTGCTCCTCGGACGCCGGTCCGCCCTGCCCCCGCTGCTCCTCGGACGCCGGTCCGCCCCGCGCCGGCTCCTGCGCCTTCTCGGCGGGCGCTCCCGCGGGCACCCGCTCCGGATGCGGTACGGCGGCCACGGCAGGCTCCCCGCGCCGGTCCCGGCGTTCGAGGAAGCGCCGCAGCAGGGACCGTACGATTTCGCCCGCCACGACCGCGAGCAGCAGGTAGACCGACAGCGCGAGCCACAGGAAGCCGGGCCACGCCAGCACCCGCTGGAGCCAGAAGGGCGCGCCGGTGCGCTCCGCCGCCAAGGCGGCGATCGCCAGGGCCCAGCCGCCCCCGATGAGCACCGCGCCCACGCGGCGGGCCCGGCCGGGGCCGCGGGTGGTGTCGCGGAAGAGGCGACGCCACAGGTACCAGTTGGCCGTCACGAGGACGGTCAGGGCGAGCAGTGCGAAGACGATGACCACGGTCTGCTAACTCTCCGGGGTCGGCTGTGAGTTCCGGCGCAGTGCGCGCACTCCACGCAACCCGATGAGCCCGACGACCGTCCCCAGTACGAAGGAGACGACAGCCAGCAGCAGGTGCACCCAGAAGTACCCCGTGGGGTCGCCCGCGTCGTCGAATGCGAGCCCGCTGGCGTCCTTGACGAGGTTCTTGACGAAAGTGATCCAGATGATCCAGCTCCACACCCCGAAGGCGAGCAGGAACCAGGAGACGGGGCGGCTGAGCTTCATGGGTCCAGTATCGCGAGCCGCCGCGCGTGGCGGCGGCCGGGGTGGGGAGGGCCCTGGGAGTTCGCCGTCGGCGGCATGTACGTTCCTGAGCGTGTCCGCACCCCTGAAGAAGACCGCCGGGCGATCCCTGCTGGTCACCTCCGCCGCCCTGTCCTCCCTCGCGCTGACCGCGCCCCTCGCCCCCGCGGCCCCCGGCCCCACGCCGAGCGCCTCCCCCAGCGCCACTCCCCCGGCGAGGATGTCGACCGTGGGCGGCGCGCGGCTCGGTCTGGCGGGCACCCAGGTCAATCTCGCGAGCGGGGTCCCGGTGCTGCCGAAGGACATCACCGCGCGGTCCTGGATCGTCACCGACGCCGAGTCCGGCGATGTGCTGGCCTCGCACAACGCACACTGGCGGCTGCCTCCGGCGAGCACCCTGAAGATGCTCTTCGCGGACACCCTGCTGCCGAAGTTCGCCAGGAACGAGAAGCACAAGGTCGTCCCCTCCGACCTCGCGGGCATCGGCGCCGGCTCCAGCATGGTCGGGATAAAGGAGGGCGAGACGTACACGGTCCACGACCTGTGGCTCGGCGTCTTCCTTCGCTCCGGCAACGACGCGGTGCACGTCCTGTCGGCGATGAACAAGGGCGTCGCCAAGACCGTCGGCGAGATGAACGCACACGCCGAGGAGCTCCAGGCCCTCGACACGCACGTGGTCAGCCCCGACGGCTACGACGCCCCCGGGCAGGTCTCCTCCGCCTACGACCTGACCCTGTTCGCCCGCTCCGGACTCCAGAAGAAGGACTTCCGCGAGTACTGCTCGACGGTCACCGCGAAGTTCCCCGGCGAGACCAAGAAGAACAAGAAGGGCAAGACGGTCCGCACGCCCTTCGAGATCCAGAACACCAACCGGCTGCTGAGCGGCGACTACGACATCTCGCAGTACCAGGGCATCGCAGGTGTGAAGAACGGCAACACCACCAACGCCGGGGCCACCTTCACCGGTGTCGCCGAGCGCAACGGCAGGGTGCTGCTCGTCACCGTCATGAACCCGTCGAAGGAAGGGCACAACGAGGTCTACAAGGAGACCGCGAAGCTCTTCGACTGGGGCTTCAAGGCGGCCGGCAAGGTGCAGCCGGTGGGTGAGCTGGTGCCGCCGAAGGGCGCCGCGCAGCCGGGGACCTCGGGGCAGGCGGGGGGCGGCTCCGGCGGCTCCGGTCGGTCCGCGGGCCCGGCGGCCTCGGACCAGCCCGTCGCGTCCGCCACGGCCGACGGCGGCTCCCGCGGCATGGAGACGGCCTTCGCGATCGCCGGCGGCCTCCTCGTGCTGCTCGCGGGCGCCGCGTTCCTCGTCAACCGCCGCTGGCCGCTGCCGGATCTGGTACGCCGTCGCTCGTCCCGTCCGTGAGCTCCTGCTCCTTGCTCCCCGTCGCCGTCCACGCGGCGCAGAACAGCACCAGTTTCGCCGTGAAGTTGATCCACAGCAGCAGGGCGACGGGGACGCCGAACGCGCCGTACATGCTCTTCGTCGCCACGCCCTGCATGTAGCCGCTCAGCAGCAGCTTCAGCAGCTCGAAGCCGACCGCGCCGGTCAGCGCGGCGACGAACAGCCGGCGGCGCCCCGGCTCGACGCCGGGCAGCAGGGTCAGCACGTACAGCAGGAGCAGGAAGTCGGCGAGCACGGCGATGACGAACGCGGCGGCCTGGAGCAGGGCCCGGCCCGCGCCGCCCTCCTGGAGGCCGAGCTGCCCGCCGATCCAGTCGACCAGCGCGGAGGCGACGGTGGAGATGGCGAGGGTGACCAGGACGGCGCCGCCGAGGCCGACCAGGATGCCCAGGTCCTTGCCCTTGCGCAGGACCGGGTTCTCGTCCTCGTCGGGCAGCTCCCACACGGCGCGCAGGCACTCACGCATCGAGCCGGCCCAGCCGATGCCGGTGAAGAGCAGGGCGGCCGCGGCGATGAGGCCGACGGTGCCGGCGTTCTGCACCAGGTCGTCGATGTTGAGCTGGTCGGAGATGCCGGGGACCTGGTCGGCGATCTTGTCCTGGAGGTCGTTCTGCTGTTCGGTGCTGAGCGTGGCGGCGGCGATCGCGGCGGCCACGGTGAGCACCGGGAACAGCGCGACGAAGCTGGTGAACGTCATCGCGGCGGCCAGCCGGGTCCACTTCACCCGGTCCAGCCGTTCGTACGACCGCCACGCGTGCGTGGCCGTCAGGCGCACCCAGAGGGGCCCGACGACGGGGAGTCTCTTCAGCCAGTCCATGATCGGATCTTGCCCTCCGCGCGGGAGACCGATGTGCGAGTACCCCGAAAACGCGGGACGGCGGAGCCTGCCGTTCGGGTGAGCCGATGGCCGCAGGTCACCGTGCCGGGCGCGAGCCGCGCCCCCGGCACTATTGGGTGACATCCCACTAATCACCCATTTCGGGTAGAGCAGTGATGTTTGCCGGTGAATCACCTCCATAGCGGCGATACGGTCACCGGCATGTCCGTCGACACCGTTCCCGCCACGGGGTGGGGCCGCACCGCCCCCACCGCGGCCCGTCCGATCCGTCTGCGCGGCTACGAGGAGGCCGTGGCCGCCGTCCGGGGCTGCGGGGCCCGCGGCGGCATTCCGAGAGGCCTGGGGCGTGCCTACGGGGACGCGGCGCAGAACGCCGGCGGCGCGGTGTTCGACATGACCGCTCTGAACCGTGTGCACGCGATCGACGCCGAGGGCGGCACCGTGCTGTGCGACGCGGGCGTCTCCCTGCACCGGCTCATGGAGGTGCTGCTGCCTCTCGGCTGGTTCGTGCCGGTGACGCCCGGCACCCGCCACGTCACGGTCGGGGGCGCGATCGGCGCGGACGTGCACGGCACGAACCACCATGTGTCCGGCTCCTTCTCCCGCCATGTGCTGTCCTTCGAACTCCTCACCGCCGACGGCGAGATCCGCACCGTGCGCCGCGGCACGCCCCTGTTCGACGCGACCACCGGCGGCCTGGGCCTGACCGGGATGATCCTCACCGCCACGGTCCAGCTCCAGCCGGTCGAGACCTCGCTGATGTCGGTCGACACGGAACGCGCGCGGGACCTCGACGACCTGCTGGTCCGGCTGACGACCGGGGACCGCGGATACCGCTACTCGGTCGCCCGGATCGACCTGATGGCGCGCGGGGCCACGACGGGGCGGGCGGTGCTCACCCGGGGCGACCACGCACCGCTGGAGGCGCTGGAGAGGCCGGGGCCGCTCGCCGGGGGCGCACGTGCGCGCAGAGACCCGCTGGCCTTTCGGCCGGGGCGCTTCCCGGCCCCGCCCGCCCTCCTCCCCGAGGGACTCGTCAACCGCGCGACCGTGGGGCTGTTCAACGAGCTCTGGTACCGGCGGGCGCCCCGCGCGCGTACCGGCCGGCTGCGGAGGATCTCCGCGTTCTTCCACCCCCTGGACGCCGTGCCCCACTGGAACCGGGTCTACGGCCGCGGCGGCGTCGTGCAGTACCAGTTCGTCGTCGGGCACGGGCAGGAGGAGGCCCTGCACCGGATCGTGCGGCGGATCTCCGGGCGGCGGTGCCCGTCGTTCCTCGCCGTCCTCACGCGGTTCGGGGACGCCGGCCCCGGATGGCTCTCCTTCCCGGTGCCCGGCTGGACCCTGGCCCTGGACGTCCCGGCCGCCCTGCCGGGCCTCGGCGCCCTCCTCGACGAGCTGGACGAGGAGGTGGCCGCGGCCGGCGGGCGGGTCTGCGTCGCCAAGGACTCCCGGCTGCGGCCGGAGCTGCTCGCCGCGATGTACCCGCGCGTCGACGACTTCCGCGCGCTGCGCGCGGAGCTGGACCCGCGCGGGGTGTTCACCTCCGACCTGTCCCGCCGTCTCACCCTCTGAGTCCGCCGGGCGCCCCGGCCGGGGCCGCCGCGCGACCCGGCCCGCCCGTACGACCCCGGCCGCTGCACCACCCAGGCCCTCCCAAGGAGCTGCTCGTGAAGGACGCCTTCGGCATCCCCCAGTCCCTGCTCGTCCTCGGCGGCACGTCCGAGATCGCGCTGGCCACCGCCCGCCGTCTCGTCGTCCGTCGCACCCGCACGGTGTGGCTGGCGGGGCGCCCCTCGCCCGGCCTGGAGTCGGCGGCCGCGCAACTGCGCGCCCTGGGGGCCGAGGTCCGCACCGTCGACTTCGACGCGCTGGCCCCCGAGTCGCACGAGACGGTGCTCGGCAAGGTGTTCGCCGAGGGCGACATCGACATGGTGCTGCTCGCCTTCGGGATCTTCGGCGACCAGGCCCACGACGAACGCGAGCCGGTCGCCGCGGTGCGGGTGGCGCAGACCAACTACACGGGCGCCGTCTCGGCCGGCCTGGTGTCCGCGCGCGCGTTGCAGGCCCAGGGGCACGGCTCGCTCGTCGTGCTGTCCTCCGTCGCCGGCGAACGCGCCCGCCGCGCCGACTTCATCTACGGCTCCAGCAAGGCCGGCCTGGACGCCTTCGCGCAGGGGCTGGGCGACGCCCTGCACGGCACGGGCGTGCACGTGATGGTCGTACGGCCGGGGTTCGTGCGCTCGCGGACGACCGCGGGTCTGGAGGAGGCGCCCTTCGCGACCACTCCGGAGGCCGTGGCGGCGGCCGTCGAGCTGGGTCTGCGGCGCCGCTCGGAGACGGTGTGGGTGCCGGGAGCGCTGCGCGTGGTGATGTCGGCGGTGCGGCACGCGCCGCGGGCGCTGTTCCGGCGGCTGCCGCTGTAACTCCGGGTATGGCCGGTGAGAGCGCGGCGACGGCGGCTGTACCTGAAGTTACAACTGGCTCGTGGGCAGGGAGCCGCGCTCCACGTGCCCCGCCTGGGGCGGCACGACGGATCCCCCGAAGGGGAACTCGCGCAGCTTGCGCCACACCCCGTCGGCGCCCTGCTCGTAGAGCGCGAAGCCGGTGCAGGGCCACTCGGCCTCGAAGTCGCCGAGCTCCTCGAACGCGCGGTCCATGGCCGCCTCGTCGATGCCGTGGGCGACCGTGACGTGCGGGTGGTACGGGAACTGGAGTTCCCGCGCGACCGGCCCGGAGGCGTCACGGACCTGCTTCTGGAGCCAGGTGCAGGCCTCGGCGCCCTGGACGACCTGGACGAAGACGACGGGTGACAGCGGCCGGAAGGTGCCGGTGCCGGACAGCTTCATCGGGAACGGCCGGCCCGCCGCGGCGACCTCGGCGAGGTGCGCCTCGATCGCGGTCAGCGCGGTGTCCGCGACCTCCGTGGGCGGCAGCAGGGTGACGTGGGTGGGGATGCCGTGAGCCGCGGCGTCGCCGAAGCCCGCACGCCGCTCCTGGAGCAGGCTGCCGTGAGGCTCCGGGACCGCGATCGACACACCGATCGTTACGGTCCCCACGTCGTCTCCTGTTCGTCCCGGTCGTCCTGTCGGACTGGTTCCCAGCCGTCCGGCTATCGACTGTACGGCCACGGCTGTGCTGTGGGCAGGCGCAGGCATAGTGATGTGCAGCGCTCTGCCCGGTGGTGCTGGTGTGCGGTGGTACGCCCGGTGCCCGCCGGCCGGTGCCGGCGGGCTTGGGCGGTCAGTGCTTGGCGGGCAGGAAGCCGACCTTCTCGTACGTCTGGGACAGGGTCTCCGCGGCCACCGCGCGGGCCTTCTCCGCGCCCTTGGCCAGGATCGAGTCCAGCGTCTCCGGGTCGTCCAGGTACTGCTGGGTCCGCTCCCGGAACGGCGTGACGAACTCGACGACGACCTCGGCGAGGTCCGTCTTGAGCGCGCCGTAGAGCTTGCCCTCGTACTGCTGCTCGAGCTCCGGGACGCTCGTGCCGGTCAGGGTCGAGTAGATGGTGAGCAGGTTGCTGACGCCCGGCTTGTTCTCGACGTCGTAGCGGATGACGGTGTCGGTGTCCGTGACCGCGCTCTTGACCTTCTTGGCGGTGGTCTTCGGCTCGTCGAGGAGGTTGATGAGGCCCTTCGGCGTGGACGCCGACTTGCTCATCTTGATCGACGGGTCCTGGAGGTCGTAGATCTTCGCCGTCTCCTTGAGGATGTACGGCTTCGGGATCGTGAAGGTCTCGCCGAAACGGCCGTTGAAGCGCGTGGCGAGGTCGCGGGTCAGCTCGACGTGCTGGCGCTGGTCCTCGCCCACCGGGACCTCGTTGGCCTGATAGAGCAGGATGTCCGCGACCTGGAGGATCGGGTAGGTGAACAGGCCGACGCTCGCGCTGTCGGCGCCCTGCCGGGCGGACTTGTCCTTGAACTGGGTCATGCGGGAGGCCTCGCCGAAGCCGGTGAGGCAGTTCATGACCCAGGCGAGCTGGGCGTGCTCGGGGACGTGGCTCTGGACGAAGAGCGTGCAGCGCTCCGGGTCGAGGCCCGCGGCGAGGAGCTGGGCCGCGGCCAGGCGGGTGTTGGCCGTGAGCTCCTTCGGGTCCTGCGGAATCGTGATCGCGTGCAGGTCGACGACCATGTAGAACGCGTCGTGGGACTCCTGCAGGGCCACCCACTGGCGGACGGCGCCGAGGTAGTTGCCGAGGTGGAACGAGCCTGCGGTGGGCTGGATTCCGGAGAGCACACGGGGTCGATCAGAGGCCATGCGCACCATTCTCTCAGGTGTCGGGGGCCGATCCGGAACCAGTCGGAAACAGATGTGCCACGGGTGGGAACCGATTCGGTCCGGGCGGTGTACCCATCATGTGAGGACGCGGGAGGGGGGCCGCATCGTCGATGAGGCCGCGGTGATCGCACGCGTACGCGCCGGAGAGCCGGAGGCGTACGCGGAGCTGGTGCGGGCCCATACGGGCCTGGCCCTGCGAGCGGCCGCGGCGCTCGGGGCGGGTGCGGACGCGGAGGACGTGGTGCAGCAGGCCTTCGTCAAGGCGTACTGCTCGCTGGGCCGCTTCAAGGAGGGCTCGGCGTTCAAGCCGTGGTTCATGTCCATCGTGGCCAATGAGACGAGGAACACAGTGCGCACGGCCGCCCGGCGGCGCACGCTCGTCGGCCGCGAGGCGGCCCTCGTGGAGGCCGAGCCGCTGATACCGGAGTCGGCGGACCCCGCGACGGCGGCCGTGGAGATAGAGCGCCGCGCCGCGCTGGGAGCCGCGCTGAGGAAGCTGAGCGAGGAGCACCGCCTGGTCGTCACCTACCGCTATCTGCTGGAGATGGACGAGTCCGAGACGGCCCAGGCCCTGGGCTGGCCCCGGGGGACGGTGAAGTCCCGGCTGAACCGCGCGCTGCGCAAGCTCGGCAAGCTGCTGCCCGAGTTCGAGCCCCGGGAAGGGGGTGATGAGCGTGAGTGAGTCCTACGGCGGTGAGGGCCCCGGCAAGGCGGCCCGGGAGCGGGCGTCCGGGCTGCCCGAGGAGCTGCGGGCGCTCGGGCGCTCGCTGGACGCTCCGGGGGCGGACGGGGCCGAGTCGATGGTGGAGCGGGTCCTGGAGCAGATACTCGCCGAGCGGCTGCCGGTCCCCGCGGCCCGGGCGGCGGGGCCCGGTGAGCGGCTGCGGGCGGTGCGGCGGTGGACGCGGGCGCGGTGGCGTTCGCTGGCCGCGGCCCTGTGCGGGCTGCTGACGGTGCTCGCGCTCACGCCTCCGGTGCGGGCGGCGGTCCTGGACTGGTTCGACTTCGGCGGGGTCGAGGTGCGGTACGACCCGTCGGCGGTCCCCTCGCCGGGCGCGCAGGTCCCCGGCTGCGGGCGCTCGCTCTCTTTGGCGCAGGCCGAGCGGCGGGCGGGGTTCGAGCCTCTGGTGCCGGCCGCGCTCGGGACGCCGGACGCGGTGACGGTGACGGCCGAGCCGCGGGGGCGGTCGCTGGTGAGCCTGTGCTGGCGGGAGCGGGGGCGCACGGTCCGGCTGGACGAGTACCCGGCGCGGCTGGACATCGGCTTCGCCAAGAGGGTGCGGGAGCAGCCGGAGTGGCTCTCGCTGCACGGGGACGACCCGGATTCCGGGGCGGTCGACGACACGGCTCTGTGGTTCCCGCGGTCCCACCTGCTGAGTTTCTGGCTGGTGGACGCGTCCGGCTCCTACACCCGCGAGAAGCGGACCGCCGGACCGACGCTGCTGTGGATGCACCGGTCGGACGTCCTGGACGGGCCGGATGTGACGCTGCGGCTGGAGGGGGTCGCGTCGAAGGCGCGGGCGGTGGAGATCGCGCAGTCTCTCGGCGGGCCGCGGGGCGAGGGCGCCGGGAAGTCCTCGGACTAGTGCCGGCGAGTGGGAACCCCGCCGGGCCGGGCGGTGTACCTGAAGTGACACGCGGCTCGCGGACGGGCCGCACGGGGATCTTCTGTTGGGGGTCGGCATGAGGAGCAGCACGGGTGGACTGAGGGGCCGTTGTCGGGAACTGGCGGCGGGGGCGGGTGTGTTGACGGCTGTGCTCGCCGTGTCGGTGTGGGGTGCGCCGTCCGCGTCGGCGGGCGGGCCGACGAGCGTGCTGGTGGTCTCACCGGAAAGCGCGGAGACGGCGTCGCTGTACCGCTCCGACGAGGAGTACGGCGAGCTGGAGCGGCTGCTCGGTCCTTCGAGCGCGGGCACCCGCACCAAGCCGCCCGAGGCGAATCTGCTCGCCGCCCGGCAGATCAACGTCACATGGATGGCGCACGACGTCTCACCGTGGCGGCTGGACCAGGTCTTTCCGCTGGCCGACGGGGACCAGGTGTGGATACACACCGCGGCGAACGTTCCGGAGACGGTGAGCGGTTATTGGCACCGCACGAAGAACCCCGCCCGACTGCGGGCCCTGCTGGCGGACTTGGGAGTGATGGGCAAGGCGTCCGGCGAGGGCCACGCCGTCTTTCCCGCCCCTGCGGAGGAGGAGCCGGCGAGCGACGTGCAGGCGGGGGACACGGAGGCGTCCGGGATCCCCTCCTCCGCCGCGGACGCCGGCACCGGGTGGTGGTGGGCGTTTCCGGGCCTGGCTGCCGGGGCGGTCCTGGCGTGGCTTCTGCGGCCGTTCGCGCCGCGGAAGCCGTGGGAGCGGCTGCGCGGGGAGCCGGGGCCGCGCCAGGAACTGCGCGATGTGTGACGAAAGGACGTGCTCGCGAGCTTGAGGAAGGGAGGCCGAGTCGATCGAGGGGGATGACAGTGCGGAGCAGACTCGCATTACTCGGGCGCACACCACGCAGGTCGCTCGCGGTGTTCGCACCGTTGGTCGCGGCGGTGACCGTGCTCGCGGCGCCTGCGGCGGGTGCGGCGACACCGCCGACCGGGCGGGCGGGTCTGGACAGGCCCGACCTGGCCATGGTCGTCACCGGTCACTCGGGGCGGGCGCGGGCCGTGGGTGCCGACGAGCCGTACTTCACGCGGCTGTGGCAGCTCCTGCAGCCGACGTACACGGGCACGGAGCGGGTGTCGGGCGCGTGGGAGGAGGGCCGCTATCCGGCGGTGCGGTTCACCGTGCTGTGGGGACTGACGGGGGTCGGCGGCTGGCCCCGGACGGATTCGGCGCCCGGTGGTGATGTGGTGGTGGCGCGGGAGGACCAACTGTTCCTCGCCGGGGATGGCACACCGTGGGTGCGTTCGGATCCGGCGCCGGAGCGGGAGGACGACGACATCCGCTGGCACCGGGCCCCGCGGGAGGTCTACGCCCGGCTCGACCGGGTGGGCCTTGCCGGCGGTGCCGGAGGAGGACCGGGCGCGGAGGCCGAGCGGCCGGAGGGCCCGGACCACGGCGTGTGGTGGGCGGTGCCGGGGCTCGTCGTGGGATTCGCGGCGGGGATCGGCGGCACGCGACTGATACGCCGCGCGGCGGTCGGGCCGGGAGCCGGACCGCCGCGGGACGAACCACGACAGGAACTCATCGATCTCTAGAAGTCACCGGTCCAGGAGCCACCGGTCCTTGACAACTCAAGAGAGGACGCGGGTCAGCCGAGGTCGACCTCCGGGTACAACGGGAAGCCCGCCACGAGGTCGGTGGCGCGGTGGGAGATCTCCTCGGCGACCTTCGGGTCGAGGACGTGCTGGGCCTTGGAGGGGGCGCCCTTGCTGGTGGTGCCGGGCTCCGTGGTGGTGAGGACGCGGTCGATGAGACCGGCGACCTCGTCCATCTCGGCGGTGCCGAGGCCCCGGGTGGTCAGGGCGGGGGTGCCGATGCGGATGCCGGAGGTGTACCAGGCGCCGTTGGGGTCGGCCGGGATGGCGTTGCGGTTGGTGACGATGCCCGACTCCAGCAGGGCCGCCTCGGCCTGGCGGCCGGTGAGGCCGTAGGAGGAGGCCACGTCGATCAGGTTGAGGTGGTTGTCGGTGCCGCCGGTGACCAGGGTGGCGCCCCGGCGCATCAGGCCCTCCGCGAGGGCGCGGGAGTTGTCGACGATCCGCTGGGCGTAGTCCTGGAAGGAGGGCTGCCGGGCCTCGGCGAGGGCGACGGCCTTGGCGGCCATGACGTGCGGGAGGGGGCCGCCGAGGACCATCGGGCAGCCGCGGTCGACCTGGTCCTTGAGGGAGTCGTCGCACAGCACCATGCCGCCGCGCGGGCCGCGCAGGGACTTGTGGGTGGTGGTGGTGACGATCTGGGCGTGCGGCACCGGGTCGAAGTCGCCGGTGAGGACCTTGCCGGCGACGAGACCGGCGAAGTGGGCCATGTCGACCATGAGCGTGGCGCCGACCTCGTCGGCGATCTCGCGCATGATCCGGAAGTTCACCAGCCGCGGGTAGGCCGAGTAGCCGGCGACGATGATCAGCGGCTTGAACTCACGGGCCGAGGCGCGCAGCGCGTCGTAGTCGACGAGGCCGGTGGCGGGGTCGGTGCCGTAGGAGCGCTGGTCGAACATCTTGCCGGAGATGTTGGGGCGGAAGCCGTGGGTGAGGTGGCCGCCGGCGTCCAGGGACATGCCGAGCATGCGCTGGTTGCCGAAGGCCTGGCGGAGCTCGGCCCAGTCGGCGTCGGAGAGGTCGTTGACCTGACGGACGCCGGCCTTCTCCAGGGCGGGGACCTCGACGCGCTGGGCGAGGACGGACCAGAAGGCGACGAGGTTGGCGTCGATGCCGGAGTGGGGCTGAACGTAGGCGTGGCGGGCGCCGAAGAGTTCCTTGGCGTGCTCGGCGGCCAGGGACTCGACGGTGTCGACGTTGCGGCAGCCGGCGTAGAAGCGGCGGCCGACGGTGCCCTCGGCGTACTTGTCGCTGAACCAGTTGCCCATCGCGAGGAGGGTGGCCGGGGAGGCGTAGTTCTCGGAGGCGATCAGCTTGAGCATCTCGCGCTGGTCGTGGACCTCCTGGCCGATGGCGTCGGCGACGCGCGGCTCGACGGCGCGGATCACGTCGAGGGCGGCGCGGAAGGCCGTGGACTCGGGGGACAGGGGCTGCTGCTCTGACATGGCGGCCTCCGGGCTGCGTGGCTTGAAGCGGTCACGGTTCACGGTTCGGCCCAGGCGCACGGCACTTGGTCACTCACAGGCCGCTCCCTGATGGTCCGTCCCATCCCAGCGCGCCAGTCACGGCCTGTCGGTCAGCCTACCGGGCACGTCGGAGGGCACCTGTGCGGCGTCCACCATGCGAGCGACGGCTTCGAGGCCGGGCCGCGGGGTCCGGTCCTCGAAGCCGTGGCGCGGTGGAGGTCAGAACAGGGTGTCGGCGAGGCGGTCGACCTGGTCGGCGTCCGAGGCCCAGCAGTAGAGCATCACCTCGTCGGCACCGATGCCGAAGTAGGCGTCGACGGTCTCCCGGATCTGCCGCGGTGTGGTGAGCAAGCCGGCCTCCATGTACGCGACGTGGCCGCTGAAGGCGTAGTAGTCGCGCAGGTTGCGAAGGGCCCGTTCCTGGGTGCTGTCCGGGCCGAGAACGACGTTCGCCTGGGCGACCAGGCGGGGGCGGCCGGGCCGGTCGTGCTTCTGCCAGGCGGTTTCGACGTCGCGGAACAGGTTGGACATGAACGAGGGCGGCAGCGCGGCGCCGAGGAAGCCGTCGCCGAAGCGGCCGACCCGGTCGAGGGCTGCGGGGGCGAAGCCGCCGAACAGGACCTCGGGGCCGCCCGGGGTGGCGGGAGCGGGTCCGACGGGGCCGACGCCCTCTCCGTACGGCTCGCCCGACCAGGCGCGGCGCAGCAGGGTCAGCTGCTCGTCGAGGCGACGGCCCCGGCGGTGCAGGTCGATACCGGCGGCGAGGCAGTCGTCCTCGCGGCCTCCGATCCCGATGCCGAGCGTGAAGCGACCCCCTGAGAGGCGGTCGAGGGTCGCGGTCTGCTTGGCGAGCAGGGCCGTGTTGTGGAGGGGCGCGAGCAGCACCTCGGTCTGGACGCGGATGCGGGAGGTGGCACCGGCGAGGGTCGCCAGGGTGACGAGGGGCTCGGGGTTGTCGTAGACGAGGCGGTCGAGCAGGCCGAGGGTGCGGAAGGGGCCTGCGTCGGCGCGCCGGGCCCAGGTGAGCAGTTCGGCGGGGTCGTCGATGGGGAGGCCGAGGCCGATGTTCATGGGAGAGTCCTCCGGAGGGCATACGGGATCCGCCGGTCGGCCGGATCCTGTGCCGCCCCTCCGTGGTGCCACGCGCTGTGCGCGGACCTGCTCCCGTTCTGCGGCGATGGTTCAAGAGAGCGTGTGCGTCAGAGTGCGGTGACCGTAGCGCGGGTGGGCGGGACGCGACAACGCGTTTTTTGTGGGGGCCGCCGGAGGGGGCGGGTGGCGCGGCGCGGGGTGCCCTGCCGGACCGGAAACCCGACTCGCCCCGACGCCTGACACAACCGCCAGGTCATGGCGCCGGGGGCCCGCAAGACGCGCGGTTCGACTCAGCCGCAGCCGGAAGACGCCCCGGCTCCCCCAGCTCCCCGCCCCCCGGACCTTCGCCCTTCGCCCTCCGCCTCAAAGAATCACGTGCGGCAAGAAGCGGGCGTACTCGTCCGTGATCAGGCCGGCGGACTCGCGGATGCCGAGGCCGGCCGGTTCGTCCTGCACGACCCAGGCGCCGAGGACGACGTGGTTGCCGTCGAAGTCGGGGAGGGGGGCGAGTTCCTGGTAGCAGCACGGCTCCTCGCGGGGGACCGCACCGGTGCCGGGTGCGTGGACCGTCACCCCGGCGCCCTCGCGGCCGAGCAGGGGCTTGGCGACGTAGCCGGTCGTGGCGGCCAGGTGCCGGGGGCCGTCGAGGTAGGCGGGGAGGAGGTTGGGGTGGTCGGGGTACAGCTCCCAGAGGATCGCGAGGAGGGCCTTGTTGCTCAGGAGCATCTTCCAGGCGGGTTCGATCCACAGGGTGCTGCCGGTGCCGCCGCCGTTGTCGAGGGTGTCGAGGACGTGGCCGGCGAAGCGGTCCGTGGTGAGCCACTCCCAGGGGTAGAGCTTGAAGCAGCTGCGGATGAAGCGGAGCTGGTTGTCGACGAAGCGTCCGGAGAGGGGGTCCCAGCCGATCTCCTCCATGGAGATCCAGTCGGTGTCCAGGCCGGCCTGCTCGGCGGTCTCCTTGAGATAGGCGACCGTCATGAGGTCCTCGCCGAGTTCGTCGGCCGAGGAGTGCGCGAAGTAGAGCGGGCTGCCGGGCGGCAGGAGGGCGGCCTGCCTCTTCCAGGCGGCGACGAGGCGTTCGTGGAGGGAGTTCCACTGGTCCGCGCCGGGGAAGCGCTCCTCCATCCAGAACCACTGGGGCGAGGCGGCCTCGACGAGGGAGGTGGGGGTGTCGGCGTTGTACTCCAGCATCTTGGCCGGGCCGTCGCCGTCGTGACGGAGGTCGAAACGGCCGTAGACGGAGGGGAGTTCCGCACGCCGCTGCCAGGACTCGGCGACCGCCTCGGCCACCCGGGGGTCGGTGATGCCGAGGTCGGCGAAGCGGTTCGCGGTGGCGATGTGATCGGCCGCAGCCAGGCACATGCCGTGCAGGGTCTCGACGGTCTCCTCCAGCGCCTCCACCTCCGGGAGCGTGAAGGAGTAGTAGGCGCTCTCGTCCCAGTAGGGGCGCAGGGAGCCGTCGGGATGGCGGGTGAGCGGGTAGACGAGGCCCTGGGCCTCGACGGTGCGCTGCCAGTCGGGACGCGGGGTGATGGTGTGTCGGCGCATGATGCTCGGCCGTCAGCCGCCGGAGCTGCCCTTGCCGGAGCCGCCGTCGCCGTCCCCGCTGCCGAAGCCACCGCGGTCGACCCCGCTGCCGCCGCTGCTGGACGAACCGCCGGAGCCCTTGCCGGACTTCTTGGTGAAGGAGCCGCCCGTGACCCAGCTTCCCTTCTTCTTGCCGCCGTAGTAGTAGGAGCCGTTGACCGAGGTACTGGACTTGCAGTTCTTGTCGGCGACGACCCGGTAGCCCTTGCCGAGGGTGTAGCTGTCCCGGTCGACGCAGCGCTTGTCGGGTTCGGAGGAGCAGGCGGTCAGGGCCATGGCGAGCAGTCCTACGCCGCCGAGTGCGACCGTGCCCGAGCGAAATTGCCGGCGTGCGTCCGCCATGTTCGTGTCTCCCCCTTGGTCAGGCCGTGGGCCCGGTGTGCGTGTGTCCGGCGGACAGCTTAGAGATCAGTAAGAGCTCTGCCCAGGGCGGCCCACCTCTGCACACCTCCCCTATGGTCACTTTGTGTTCTTTGGAATGGTGTGCGCTCTCGGTGCCTCGGTCTGCTTCGGCACGGCCACCGTGCTCCAGGCGATGGCGGCCCGGGCCGCGGACGCGGGTGGCGGTGCCGGCAGGGGGACGGCGTTCGCGGTGACGCTGTTCCTGCGGGCGGTGCGGCAGTGGCGGTATATGGCGGGGCTGGCCCTGGACGGGGTGGGGTTCCTGCTGCAGATCGCCGCGTTGCGGTCGGTGCCGATCTACGCGGTGGGCGCGGCGCTCGCGTCGAGTCTCGCGGTGACGGCGGTGGTGTCGGCGCGGCTGCTGCGGGTTCGGTTGAGCGGGGGCGAGTGGGGCGCGGTCGGGGTGGTGTGCGCGGGGATGGCACTGCTGGGCGTCGCGTCCGGGACCGAGGGCGACCGGGGCGGTCCCGCGGCCTTGGGGTACGCGATGCTCGGGACGGCCCTGGCGGTACTGGGGCTCGCGCTGTGGGGTGGGCGGCTGCCGGACCGGGGGCGGGCGCTGGCGCTCGGGCTGGGTGCCGGGTTCGGGTTCGGGGTGGTCGAGGTGGCGGTGCGCCTGATCGACTCGCTCGCGCCGTCGGCGCTGCTGGCCGACCCGGCGACGTACGCACTGCTCGTCGGCGGAGGCGCGGCCTTTCTCTCGCTGACCTCGGCGCTGGAGCGGGGGTCGGTGACCACGGCGACCGCGGGGATGGTGATCGGGGAGACGATCGGGCCCGCGCTGGTGGGGGTGGTGTGGCTCGGGGACCGCACCCGGGAGGGGCTGGCGTGGATGGCGGTGCTGGGTTTCGCGGTGGCCGTCGCGGGGGCGTTGGCCCTGGCCAGGTTCGGTGAGGCCCCGGAGCAGTCGGGTCAGCGCTCCGAGCAGCGTTGAGAGTTCCCGAAAGGACCTGTCGGATTCGGTGGCGCTATCAGAAAGGCATCGTGGGACTCGGCGGCGCTACCGGAAAGGCACCGTCGGACTCGCCGGCGCTATTCGGGCAGCACCGCGCACAGAGCCTCCAGCGCTCCCGACCAGGCATGGTCCGGCGGTGTTCCGTAGCCCACGACGAGCGCGTCGCGCCGCTCGACGACGGCGTCGGGGTGCTGGTAGCGGTGCAGTCCGTGGATCGCGAGGCCCTGCCAGGCGGCCGCCCGCAGCGCCGGCTGCTCGGTGCCCGGCGGGAGCCGCAGCACCACGTGCAGGCCGGCCGCGATGCCGGTGGCGTGGACCCGCGGGGCCCGCCGCGCGAGCTCGGCGACGAGGGCGTCGCGGCGGCGCCGGTAGCGCAGCCGGGCGGCGCGCACATGACGGTCGTAGGCGCCGGAGGTCAGGAACTCGGCAAGGGTCAACTGGTCCAGGGCCCCGCAGGTGTCGATGTCGCCCTTGGCGGCCAGCACCTCTTCCATGAGGCCGGGCGGCAGCACCAGCCAGCCCAGTCGCAGACCGGGGGCGAGGGACTTGCTGGCCGTGCCCGCGTGGACGACATGGTCGGGGTCCAGGCCCTGGAGGGCGCCGACGGGCTGGCGGTCGTAGCGGAACTCGCCGTCGTAGTCGTCCTCGACGACCAGCCCTCCGGTGCGGCGGGCCCACTCGACGACGGCCGACCGGCGGTCGCGGTGCAGGGTGCCGCCCATCGGGAACTGGTGGGCGGGGGTGAGCAGCACCGCGTCCTGGTCGGTCAACTCCCTTGGATCGGTGCCGCGTTCGTCGAAGGGCAGCGGCACGGTGCGCAGACCGGCGGCTGCGAGCAATTTCCAGTGCACGTCGAGGCCGTAGGACTCCACGGCGACCGTGCGGGCGCCCCGGGCCCGCAGCACCGCGCCGAGGAGGCGCAGGCCGTGCGAGATGCCGGCGCAGACGAGGATGCGGTCGGGGTCGGCGCGCACCCCGCGGGCGCGGGAGAGGTACTCGGCGAGGGCGGTGCGCAGTTCGACCCGGCCGCGCGGATCGCCGTAGTCGAGGGCCTGGTAGGGGGCGGTGGCGAGGGCGCGGCGGGCGGCCTTGAGCCACTCGGCGCGCGGGAAGGAGGCGAGGTCGGGGGTGCCGGGGGCGAGGTTGTGGGTGGGCCGCCCGGGTTCGCGCGGGCGCGGTGCGGCCCCGACGGCCCCGGCAGCCCCGGCGGGCGGGACGACCGTACGGTCGGAGACGCGCGTGCCCGAGCCCTGGCGGGCGGTGAGCCAGCCCTCGGCGACCAGGTCGGCGTAGGCGTCGGCGACGGTGTTGCGGGCGAGGCCCAGGTCGGTGGCGAGAGCGCGGGAGGAGGGCAGCCGGGTGCCGGGGGCGAGGCGGCCGGTGCGGACGGCCTCGCGCAGGGCGTCGGTGAGGCCACGCCGGACACCCCCTCCGGTGGGTTCCAGATGCAGGTCGATGCCGGAAGTGGCCCACGGTTTCGCCATGGAAGTGGACCATACCCTTGGGCTGCCCGGCTCCTAGGGTCGAGACATGACCACAGCGGAAACCCACGCTCCCGAACACACCCCCCGACTCGCCTGGGCCCAGCACGCCCCCGAGGTCTACAAGGCGATGCTCCGCCTCGACACGGCCGCCCGCCGGGGTCTGGACCCGCGGCTGCTGGAGCTGGTGAAGATCCGTGCCTCGCAGCTCAACCACTGCGCGTTCTGCCTCGACATGCACTCCAAGGACGCCCTCGCGGCCGGTGAGAGCGTGGAGCGGATCATCCAGCTCGGCGCGTGGGAGGAGTCGAAGCACTTCTACACGGAGAAGGAGGTCGCGGCCCTCGCACTGACCGACGCGGTCACCGTGCTCACCGACGGTTTCGTGCCGGACGAGGTGTACGACCACGCCGCCAAGCACTTCGAGGAGGCCGAACTGGCCCAGTTGATCGCCGCGATCACGGTGATCAACGCGTGGAACCGGTTCGGTGTGACGTGCCGCATGGTGCCGGGCCACTACGAGGCCGGGCAGCACCAGTGAGCCGTACGGACGTCCTCGACCGTGAGGTCGACCGGGCCCTGTCCGCGCTCAGCGCCGCCGCGAAACAGGGGCTCGGCGACCCGGCCCTCGCCGAACTGGTCGTCATCCGTGCCTCGCAGCTCAACCACTGCGCGTTCTGCCTGGACATGCATCTGGCCATCGCCCGCGAGCACGGGGTGAGCGAGAAGCAGCTCGACCTGCTCGCCGCCTGGGAGGAGGCCGAGGGCGTCTTCGACGAGCGGGAGCGGGCCGCGCTCGCGCTGACGGAAGCCGTCACCGTGCTCACCGACGGCTTCGTGCCGGACGACGTGCACGCCACCGCCGCCCGGCACTTCGACGAGGTCCGGCTCGCCCATCTCATCGCTCTGGTCGTCGCCATCAACAACTGGAACCGGATGATGGTGACGCGCCGGATCCCACCGGGGGGTCACCGGTCGTGAACGGTGTGGACGTCTTCCGTGCCCTGCACCGGAACCGGCTGCCGGGCGATCCCCTGGTCCTGCCCGGCCCCTGGGACGCGGTCAGCGCCCGCGTTTGCGAGGAGGCCGGGTTCCCGGCGCTCGCCACGCCGAGCGCGGGGATCGCGGCCGCGCTCGGCCGCCAGGACGGGCACACACCGGCCGACGAGATGTTCGCCGCGGTGGCGCGCGTCTGCGGGGCCGTGGACATCCCGGTGTCGGCGGACGTCGAGGGCGGGTACGGCCTGGAGCCGAAGGAGCTGGTGGAGCGGCTGCTGGAGGCGGGGGCCGTGGGCTGCAACCTGGAGGACTCCGAGAACGGCGTCCTCAAGGACCCGCACCGGCACGCCGACCGGCTGGCCGAGGTGCGGCACGCGGCCGGCGACCGGCTCTTCGTCAACGCCCGCGTGGACACGTTCGTCCGCGGCGACGGTGACCCCGAGCAGGCCATCGCGCGGGCCGCGCTGTACGTCGCCGCGGGTGCCGACTGCGTCTATCCGATCGGTGCCCCGGTGGAGGTGCTGCCGCTGCTGCGGTCGGGGATCCAGGGCCCGCTGAACGTGCTCGGGAAGCTGGACGGCGAGGGCCCCTCGCCCACCGCACTCGGTGAACTCGGGGCCACGCGCGTCACGTTCGGGCCGGGCCTCCAGCGCCGGGCCGCCCTGGCGCTCAGGGGGCTGGCCGCCGAACTGCGGAACCGGTGATCAGGACAGCCACGCCCTCCATGTGGACTCGTGGCTGTCCACCCACTTCTTCGCGGCCTCCTCGGGTGTCAGCTTCTGGTCGGCGATCATCAGGGAGACCTGGTTCTGGTCCTCGGTCGTCCACTTGAACTTCTTCAGGAAGGCCGCCGCCCTGCCGCCGGACTTGGCGAAGTCCGTGTTGAGGTACTTCTGGAGCGGGGTGTGCGGGTAGCCGCAGGCGACCTTCGCCGGGTCCGCGTCGCAGCCCTCCTTGTAGGGGGGCAGCTTCACCTCGGTCATCGGGACCTTCTCGAACAGCCACTGGGGGGCGTACCAGTAGGTCAGGAAGGGCTTCTTCTCCTTGGCGAACTGCCGGATCTGGGTGATCTGCGCGGCCTCCGAGCCGGCGAACACCACCTGGTAGTCCAGCTTGAGGTTCTTCACCAGGGCCTTGTCGTTGGTGACGTAGGACGGGGAGCCGTCCATCAGCTGGCCCTTGCCGCCGCTCTCCGCGGTGCGCAGTTGCGAGGCGTACTTGTCGAGGTTCTTCCAGTCGGTGACGTCCGGGTGCTGCTTGGCGAAGTACGTCGGGACGTACCAGCCGATGTGCCCGGTCACACCGAGTCCGCCGCCCGGCGTGATGGTCTTCTTGTCCTTGACGTACCGCTGTTCCTGCTCGGGGTGGCCCCAGTCCTCCAGGATGGCGTCGACGCGGCCCTGGCTGAGCGCGTCCCAGGCGGGCACCTCGTCGACCTGGACGGTGTCGACGCGGTAGCCGAGCTCGTGCTCCAGGAGGTACTGGGCGACGGCCACGTTGGCCTGTGCGCCGACCCAGGACTGGACGGACAGGGTCACCGACTTGGCGCCCTGGGCGTTGGCGAAGGGCGAGGCCTGCTTGGTCATGTCGGCGGCGCCGCAGCCCGTGAGGAGCAGCAGGGCGCCGACGCCCGCGATCGCACGTACACGCATGTCAGGCTCCCTTCCCCGAGCGGCGTTCCGTCGGCTGGGTGACCCGGTCGAGCATCAGGCCGAGGCAGACGATGGCGGCGCCCGCGACCAGGCCGGTGGCGAGGTCGCCCTGGGCCAGGCCGAAGACGGTGTCGTAGCCGAGCGCGCCTCCGCCGACCAGACCGCCGATGACGACGACGGCGAGGACGAGGACCACGCCCTGGTTGACGGCGAGCAGCAGCGCGGGCCGGGCGAGCGGGAGTTGCACCTGCCGGAGCTGCTGCCACTTCGTGGCGCCGAGCGAGCGGGAGGACTCCATGGCGGCCGGGTCGACCTGGCGCAGGCCCTGGGTGGTGATGCGGACGACGGCGGGCAGCGCGTAGACGACGGCCGCGGCGGCGGCGGGCGCGCGGCCCACGCCGAACAGGGCGACGACCGGGATCAGGTACACGAACTGCGGCATGGTCTGGAAGACGTCGAGGACGGGCCGCAGCAGGCGTTCGACGCGGTCGCTGCGGGCCGCCGCGACCGCGGTCGCGAAGCCCAGGACGAGGGTGACGGCGACGGCCGCCAGGACCTGCGACAGGGTGTCCAGCGCGGGTGTCCACACGCCGAGGACGCCGATCGCGGCCATGGCGAGGACCGCGGTGAGCGCGGTGCGCCAGGTGCCGATCAGCCAGGCCAGGGTGGCGACGACGAGCAGTACGGACCACCAGGGCAGCCCCTGGAGCCCGTTGCGGACGGGGTCGAGGACCCAGGTGGTGAAGTGGCCCGCCCAGTCGGCGGTGCCGCCGACGACGGGGACGCCGGAGTACAGGTGGGCCGTCATCCAGTCGACGGCCCGGTTCACGGGTTCGGCGATGTTCAGGGTCCAGGCGTCGGGCCAGTCGAGGCGGCCCAGCAGACGACCGGCGACCGCCACGACGACGGTCCCGGCGAGGGCGTACGCCCATCCCGCGCGCCCCTGTCCAGCGCGCTCCTGACCCGTGCGCCCCTGTCCCGCGCTGTCGTCGCCCGCCGCGCCGGTGACGCGGTCGAGGACGACGGCCAGCAGCACGATGGGGATGCCGGCGGCGAGGGCGGCGCCCACGTCGACGGAGGCGAGCGCCTGGTAGACGCGGTCGCCGAGACCGGCGGCGCCGATCACGGAGGCGATGACGGCCATCGACAGGGCCATCATGATCGTCTGGTTGAGGCCGAGCATGAGTTCCTTGCGGGCCAGCGGGATGCGCGCGGTCAGCAGCCGCTGGCGGGCGGTGGTGCCGAGCGACTCGACCGCCTCGAGGACCTCCTTGTCGGCGCCCTGGAGGCCGAGCGCGGTGAGGCGGGCCATGGGCGGGGCGGCGTAGACGACGGTGGCGAGGACGGCGGCGGGCACGCCCATGCCGAAGACCAGGACCACCGGGAGGAGGTAGGCGTAGGCGGGCATGACCTGCATGGTGTCCAGGACCGGGCGCAGGACCTTGTCCATGCGGCGGGACAGTCCGGCGGCGAGGCCCAGCAGGACGCCGACGGCGACCGAGGCGAGCACGGCGACGACCATCAGGGCGAGGGTCTGCATGGTGGGGACCCACATGCCGAGCAGTCCGCAGGCGAGGAGCGCCGCCGTGGTGCCGAGGGCGAGGCGGACGCCGGCGACGCGCCAGGCCACGAGGGCGCCGAGCGCGGTGACACCGGCCCAGCCGGCCCCGAGCAGGACGAGGTAGACGGCGCGTACGGAGATCACGACCGCGTTGCTGACGTAGCCGAAGCCGTAGAGGAACAGCGGGTGGCTGTCGCGGTTGTCGATGATCCAGTCGCTCGCGCTGCCCAGCGGCTTGGTGAGGTCGACGGTGAGGGCGGCGGGCCAACTGCCGCTGGCCCACCGGGCGTTGGCGAGGGGGACGAGGATCGCGGCGACGAGGGCGATGAGCAGGAGCTTGTGGACCGCGCGGTGCTTGAGCAGTCCGGTGGGCAGGGCGCGGGGCGTGGACGCGGTGACGGTGGCCATCAGACCGCCTCCTTGCGGAGCTCCGTTCCGGAGGCTCCCCCGGGGAGCTCCGTTCCGGCGACCACACCGAGCAGCCGCTCGTGGTCGACGACGCCGAGGCAGCGTCCGTTCTCCACGACGCACGCCGGCCGGCCGCTGCCGGCGACGACCTTGATGGCGTCGGCGACGACGGCGTCGGGAGCGAGGGCGCCCGGGTGGGCGGGGCCCGCGCAGTCGCCGGGCTTCATGGCCCGGCGGACCGTCATGACCTGTTCGCGCGGCACGTCCCGGACGAACTCGCGGACGTAGCCGTCGGCCGGGGAGCCGACGATCTCCTCCGGGGTGCCGAGCTGGACGACCTTGCCGTCGCGCATCAGGGCGATCCGGTCGCCGAGCTTCAGCGCCTCGCTCAGGTCGTGCGTGATGAAGACCATCGTGCGGCCCTCCTCGCGGTGCAGGCGGACGACCTCCTCCTGCATGTCCCGCCGGATCAGCGGGTCGAGGGCGCTGAACGGCTCGTCGAACAGGAGGACCTGCGGGTCCACCGCGAGCGCCCGCGCGAGGCCGACGCGCTGCTGCTGGCCGCCGGAGAGCTGGGACGGCTTGCGCTGCTCCATGCCCTCCAGGCCGACCTTGGCGACGACCTCGGCGGCCCGCGCCCGGCGCTCGGCCTTGCCGACGCCCTGGATCTCCAGGCCGTAGGCGACGTTGTCGAGGACCGTGCGGTGCGGGAGCAGGCCGAAGTGCTGGAAGACCATCGCGGCGCGGTGGCGGCGCAGTTCGCGCAGCCGGGAGCTGTCCATCGCGCGGACGTCCTCGCCGTCGATGCAGATCGTGCCGGCCGTCGGTTCGATGAGCCGGGTCAGACAGCGCACCAGCGTGGACTTGCCGGAGCCGGACAGGCCCATGACGACGAAGACCTCGCCCTTGCGGACGTCGAAGCTCACGTCACGGACGGCGGCCGTGCAGCCGGTCCGCGCGCGCAGGTCGGCGGGGTCCAGGGCGGACAGCTCGATGTCCTCGGGGACGCGGTCCGCCTTGGGGCCGAAGACCTTCCACAGCCCGTCGACGGAGAACACGGCGTTGTCCGTGGTCGGCGGCTTCTCCATGGTCGCGGTCGTACTCATCACGCACCACCTCCCAGCAGGTCCACGGCTTTCTCACCGACCATGAGCACCCCGATCATCGGGTTCACGGCGGTCATGGTCGGGAACACGGACGCGTCCGCGATGCGGATGCCGTCCAGGCCGCGGATCCGCAACTCCGGGTCCACCACGGCCAGTTCGTCGTCGACGGCGCCCATCCGGCAGGTGCCCGCCGGGTGGTACACGGTGTGCGCGACCCTGCGCGCGTACTCGCTCAGCTCCTCGTCACCGGTGACGTCGGGGCCGGGGCACACCTCGCGCTTCAGCCAGTCGGCCAGCGGTTCGGTCCGCGCGATCTCGCGGGCGATCCTGATGCCGTCGACGAGGGTGCGGGCGTCGTAGTCGTCCTCGTCGGTGAAGTAGCGGAAGTCGAGGGCGGGCTTGACCTCCGGGTCCGCGCTGGTCAGGTACAGGCGGCCGCGGCTCTTCGGCTTGGGGATGTTCGGGGTCATCGAGACGCCGTACGCCGGGCGTTCGTAGCCGAGGCGCTCCGGGTTGTCGGTGAAGGGGACCTGGTAGAAGTGGAACATCAGGTCCGGGCCCGGGTGTTCGGGGTCGCGGCGTACGAACAGGCCCGCGTCGGAGTCCATCGCGGAGTTCTCGGGGATCGGTCCGTTCGTCTCCCAGACGATGACCGACTCGGGGTGGTCGAGGAGGTTCTCGCCGACGCCCGGCAGGTCGTGGACGACCGGGATGCCGAGGGCTTCGAGGTCCTTGCGGGGGCCGATGCCGGAGTGCAGCAGCAGGCGGGGCGAGTCGACGGCGCCCGCGCACAGGACGACCTCGCGGCGGGCCCTGATCAGGGTCTCCCGGCCGTCCTTGGTGCGCACGTGCACGCCCTGCGCGCGCGTGCCGTCCAGTTCCAGCTTGTACGCCCAGGTCTCCAGCAGGATCGTGAGGTTGGTCCGCTCGTCCATGACGGGGTGCAGATACGCCACCGACGCCGACGACCGCTTGTTGTTCTCGGGGTGGTAGGCCAGGTCGAAGAAGCCGACGCCGTCGTCGAAGGGCTTCTTGTTGAAGCCCTCGATGCGGGGGACCTGGAGCGCCTTCTGGGCCGCGTCGACGAAGTCGCGGGCGATGGCGTTCCGGTCCTTCTCGTCGACCGGGACGATGTTGTTCTTCAGCCGGGCGTAGTACGCCTCCATCGGGACCGCGCCCCAGCCCTTGGCGCCGGCCTCCTCCCACTCGTCCCAGTCGGACGGCAGCGGCTTGAAGGCGATCAGGGTGTTGTGGGAGGAGCAGCCGCCGAGGACCCGGGCGCGGCTGTGCCGGATGTGGGAGTTGCCGCGCGGCTGCTCGGTGGTCGGGTAGTCGTAGTCGAGCTCGCCGCCGAGCAGGCCCATCCAGCGGCGCAGGGTGAGGACGTCGTCCCGGCCCACGTCACTGGGGCCGCCCTCGATGACGGCGACGGTGACATCGGGGTTCTCGGTGAGGCGGGAGGCTATGACGGAGCCTGCCGTTCCGCCGCCTATGACGACGTAGTCGTACTCCTGTTTGGACTCGGACATGGGGGTACTCCAGGGAAGTCTTGAGAAAGGGGAGGGAGCGAGTGGGTTCAGCCCGCGAACCAGCGGACCGGCTTGGGCGCCAGGTTCTGGTAGACGTGCTTGCTCTCGCGGTACTCGGCGAGCCCGGCGGGGCCGAGCTCGCGGCCCACTCCGCTCCTGCCGAAGCCGCCCCACTCCGCCTGCGGGAGGTAGGGGTGGAAGTCGTTGATCCAGACCGTGCCGTGGCGCAGCCGGCCGGCGACGCGGCGGGCGCGTCCGGCGTCGGCGGTCCAGACGGCACCGGCGAGGCCGTACTCGGTGTCGTTGGCGAGGGCGATCGCCTCGGCCTCGGTGCGGAAGGTCTCGACGGTGAGGACCGGTCCGAAGACCTCCTCCCGCACGACCCGCATCTCGCGGTGGCAGCGGTCGAGGACGGTGGGTTCGTAGAAGTAGCCGTCGGCGGGACGCTCGGGCGACGGCTCGGGGCGCTGTCCGCCGGAGCGCAGCACCGCGCCCTCGGCGAGCGCGGAGGCGACATAGGACTCGACCTTGGCGCGCTGCTGCTCGGAGACCAGCGGCCCGCACTCGACACCGTCCTCGGTGCCGCGGCCGAGGCGGATCTTGGCGGCCCGGCGCGCGAGTTCGGCGACGAACCGGTCCCGGACGGACTCCTCGACGATGAGACGGCCGCCCGCGGAGCAGACCTGGCCGCTGTGGATGAAGGCGGCGTTGAGGGCCTGGTCGACGGCGGTGTCGAAGCCCTCGGGGGTGGCGCAGGCGTCGGCGAAGACCACGTTGGGGTTCTTGCCGCCGAGTTCGAGGGCGACCTTCTTGACGGAGACGGCGGCCGCCTGGGCGACCTTGGTGCCGCTGACCAGGCCGCCGGTGAAGGAGACCAGGTCGACGTCGGGGTGTTCGGCGAGCCGGGCGCCGACGGTGTGGCCCGGGCCGGTCACGATGTTGGCGACGCCTTCCGGCAGTCCGGCCTCGACCAGCAGCTCGATGAGCGCGATGGTCGTCATCGGGGTGATCTCGCTCGGCTTGACCACGAAGGTGTTGCCGGCCGCGAGTGCCGGGGCAATCTTCCAACTGGCCTGGAGGAGCGGGTAGTTCCACGGGGTGATCAGCGCGCACACGCCGACGGGTTCGTGCACGACGACACTGTGGACGTCGGTCGAGCCGGCGTCGACGACCCGGCCGGGCGCCTCGGCGGCGACCAGGTCGGCGAAGTAGCGGAAGGCGTCGGCGACACAGTCGATGTCGACCCTGCCCTCCTCCACCGTCTTGCCCGCGTCCCGGCTCTCCAGGAGGCCGAGTTCTTCGCGGTCGCGTACGAGAAGATCGGCGACGCGGCGCAGCAGCGCGGCGCGTTCGGCGACGGGGGTGAGCGGCCAGGGGCCCTGTCCTGAGTCGAAGGCCCGGCGGGCGGCGTCGACCGCCAGGTCGGTGTCCTTCTCGTCCCCCTCGGCGACCACGGCGAACGGCTGCGCGTCGGCGGGGTCGAGGATCTCGCGGGTGGCTCCGGAGACGGCTGCGCGCCATTCGCCGCCCGCGTGGATGGTGTGCGGCTCCCGCCGCGCGTGCTGTCCGGCCATGATCGGTGTTGCCTTCCGTTCCTGTTCGGTTCCCCTGTGTCACACGGGTGTCACTCACAGGGACCGTCGTCGCATGCCCCAGCGCCTCGATTGCATGCGCAATCGATGGCCGAAAGTGCGCTGGCTCACTGAAATTGCGGACAAACTGGAAGGAAAGCCACGCGGCGGGTGCGGCCGGGCGCCGACTCAGTCGATCGACGCCAGGTCGCAGGTGTAGGAGGCGCAGAAGCCGGAGAGAGCGGTCGTCAGCAGTTCCAGTTCGTCCTGGCCGCCGTCCTTCTCCAGTCCGTACGCGGCGACCGCGTAGATGAGGCCGTCCTGGGCGACGAACCGCTCGTCGTAGACGTGCCAGGGGCCGACGTCGGGCTCGCCGCTGAGCGTGTCGGCCCGGTACTCCAGGCGTTCGCCGGTGAACCCGGCCTCCTGGACGGGCTGGAGGCCGAGCTGTTCGAAGCCGTCCGGCTTGGGGGTGTCCGCGGAGAGGTACAGCTCGAAGGACGCCTCCGGGGACTCCTCCGCGACCTGGTACACCTGAATCCTCTGCTTGCCGTCGGCGCTGCGGTAGTTGACCACGTCGATGCCGTACTGGGACGCCTTCGCGCTGCGCGACCAGCCCAGGGGCCGTGCGATGCGGAAGCCCTCCTCGTCCTCGTACAGCTCGTATCCGGCGGGGAGTTGCGGTGTCGAGGCGAGCGGGGAGGGGGTGTCCTCGGTCGGTGAGGGGGTCGGCGAGTCCTCGGGGCCGCTCTGCTGCGAGACGACCGGGGTGGGCGTCGGGCTCGGACCGTCGGCCTTGTGGTCCCCGTCGCCGCCGACGACCAGCGTCAGCACCAGGGTCACGGCGACGCCGACGGCGACGACACCGCCGAGCGCGGACCACAGGAGCCGGCGGTCCGGCCCGGCCGCGGGCCCCGGACCGGTCGTCGGGTCCGCCGTCGACCAGGCGGCCCCCGACCACTCGGCCGACGGGGCGGATCCGCCCCCGAGCTGCTCGGCCGAGGACCAGCCGCCGCCGGTGGTGCCGGGCCCGTGCCAGGTGCTGCCGTCACCGGCGGCGGGCCAGCCCGCGGGAGGGGAGGGCGGGGGCGGCGGGGCGGGGACCGTGGGCGCCGGCGGTTCCGCGGCGCCGGCGCGCGCGGCCGTGCCGGAGTCCGGCTCCGTCCCGGCCGCCGGCGGCCACACGGGCGCGGTCGTGCCGCCGTGCGGTGGCACCGCGGCGGGCCGGGCCGGCGGCGGAGTGACCGGACCGGTCGCCGTCCCGCTCCCGTCCCCGTCCTCCCACCGCTGCGTCTCCTCGTTCCAGTACCGCACTCCCCCGCTCATGGCGTCCCCTTCCCGCTCACCGCGCCCCCCGTTCCCACCCGAGCCGTACCGGCCGGCTCACCGCGCCCGCACAGGCGGGCACGGTACGCCCGCCCTCACAGTCCCAGCAGCCCGGCCACCGCTCCCGCCGACGCGACCAGGCCGACCAGCGCCTGCGAGTCGTCCAGCAGGGCCCGCAGACGCTCCCGGCGGGTCGGCCCGGCCTGCCCGGTCGCCACGATCTCCTCCTCCGTCTCGGCCAGCGCGGTGTCCAGGGCCGCCGTCTGGTCGGTCGCCCGCAACCGCGTGAGGTCCTCGCGCAGTTCGCGTACGGCGGTCAGGAGCGCCTCGGCCGTCTCGTCCCGCTGGGGGGCCGTGCCGTGGTGGCTCTCGGCGTGCGCGTGGCTGCCGATCGCGAACGTGCTGCCGTGGACACCGCCGCTGATGCTGACGCCTGGTTCATCCGTTGCCATGGCCGCTGGTTCCCTTCTGTGACGCGGTTCCCGCGCCGCCGGTGGCGGAGAACGCGGTGGCGTGCGTGCCCGCCGCGAACGTGCTGCCGTGGACACCGCCCTCGACGTGCACGCCGTTGTTGATGTTCACGATCTTCTGGACGAACTCACCGGTCTCGTAACCGGATTCGGCCAGCGCGGTCAGCACGCCGTGCGCGACCCGGTCCTGCACGCTCCTGAGATAGCGGTGGGCGTCCATGTCCTGGAAGAGGGACCCCTCGTCCGCCGAACCGAGCTCCCGCACCGACAGCGCCGGACCGTCGGGCAGCGCGCCCGCGTAGCCCCCGGTCAGCAGCTTCCACGCGTAGGCCACGCCCCTGCCGAGGGTGACGAGGGAGCGGGCCGCGGAGCCCGGCACCCGGGCCACCGCCCAGGCCGCCTTGCCGAGCGCGTTGTTGTGCCGGTAGGTGTGGGCCGCGCGGTCGGCGTCCTTGAAGTCCTCGCGCACCGGCAGCAGCACGTGCGGGGCGATCTCCAGCATGAGCATCCGGCCCTGGGTGTGGACGCGCACGAAGACCGTGACGACCAGCTCCTCCTCCCAGCCGCCGACCCTGATCCGCAGGAAGTGCCGCCGTTTCTCGGCGCCCTCCTCGACCGCGCGCGCCCGGTGGTCCTCGAAGGCCTCCGGGTGGTACGGCGCCTCCTCGCGCCGGCGCAGTCCCTCCGCGGGCAGGAACACGCACTCGTCGATCTCCAGCCAGCGCAGCCGGTCGCGGACCGTGTGCCCGGCGAACTCGGAGGGCAGCCGCAGTTGTTCGAGCAGCGGGCGGATCTTCTCCAGGACCGCGCGGTTGTTCAGCGGCAGCTGTTCCTTCTTGCTCTCGTCGGGCCGCAGCTCGACGGCGAGCACCCAGGTCTCGTAGGCGTACCCGGCGCCGCAGAAGGGCCGCTTCTCGTGGTACATGACCAGCGGGGCGTGCTGCTCGATCCGGATGCGGTCCTTGAGCCGCTGGAACCGCTGCCCCTCGGCGCGCTCGGCGGGGTCCGCGGCCGCGTCCGCGAAGCGCTGCGGGGACAGTTCGGCGGTGACCGCCCTGGCGAACTGTCCGCGCTGTGCGGCCACGCACAGCGCGATCAGCGCGAAGACGACGATCAGCAGCCATGCCTGTAGCGCGCCGACCAGTTCGCCGACCCCGTCGACGTCGGGGAACAGCAGGTCGGACACGTCGGAGGAGTCGCCGTAGGAGCCGTACCCGTCGCCGTAGCCGTACGAGTCGCCGAAGGAGCCCGAGCCGCCGTAGGACGACGAGTCGTCGTCGCCTCCGCCGAACGCGACGACGAGCGCCAGGACGAGGAACGTCGCGAAGAGCAGCCGTCCCCACCAGCGCATCACGAAGGCGGGCAGCCGGCGGTACAGCGGCGGGTTCGCGCCCTTGCCCCGGACCCACGAGGCGGCCGCGAGCAGCAGGCTGGGGCCGAGGAACATGAACAGCAGTCCGCCGGTCAGCGGTACCCCGATCACCCACAGGCCGAGGATCAGACCGGCCCACATGAGCTCCTGGCGCCGGGCCCGCAGCGCGTGCGCGAGCACCCGGGCCGCGTCGAGGCCGAGCGAGGGCGCCACGATCCGCTGTTCGTTCAGATGGAGCTGCTCGATGACCCGGTCCCGGTAACCGGAATCCAGGTAGGTGCCCGCGCACAGCAGCCGGGTCGCCTCGCTGGCGTGCGGCGGCGTGACGGGGCCCGGCGGTGCCGACTGCGGTTGCCGAGGCACAGATGTAGTAGTCACGCGACTCCCCCGATGCGTGCACATTCCTTGTTCAGGTCAGTTGTTGACGAACCATCAGCATAGAGGTGCGGGTGGGTCGGGGAAACCGGAATCCCGTACCCGTGGACGCCACCACAGTCCTTTGACTAGAGTCAAAGATTATGGACCCGGTGTCGACACAGCACGTGGCGGAGTTCCGCCGGTTCAACCGCTACTTCACCCGCCGCATCGGCGCCCTGGACGACCACTATCTCGGCCAGGACCGCCCGCTCGGCGAGGCACGGCTGCTGTTCGAGATCGGCGAGGGCGTCTCGCTGCGCGAGCTCAGGACCCGGCTCGGACTGGACGCCGGATACCTGAGCCGGATGGCGAAGACCCTTCAGGCGCAGGGCCTGGTCCGGATCAGCGTCCACCCGGACGACAGCCGGCTGCGCAGGGTCGAGCTGACCCGCGCCGGACGGACCGAGCTCAAGGAGCAGAACCGCCGGGCCGACGCCCTCGCCGCCGGCCTGCTCGACGGACTCACCCCGGCCCAGCGCGACCGGCTCACCGAGGCGATGGGCACCGCCCGGCGCCTGCTGCGCCTGGCCGCCATCACCGTGGCCCCGGTCGACGGCGCCGCCCCCGACGCCCGCGCCTGCCTCGACGCCTACGCCGCCGACATCGACGCCCGCTTCCCGGAGGGCTTCGACAAGTCCGACCTGGTGCGCCCCGAGGAGGTCTCGGGCGAGGCGGGCGCGTTCTTCGTGGCGTACGAGGAGGGCCGTCCCGTGGGCTGCGGGGCGCTGCGACGACTGGCACCGGGGATAGGCGAGCTCCGCCACGTGTGGGTGCACCCCGACGCCCGCCGCCTGGGCCTCGCCCGCCGGATCCTCGCCGCCCTGGAGACGGAGGCCGCCGCCCGCGGTCTCACCGTCCTGCGGCTGGACACCCACGCGTCGCTCACCGAGGCGCAGACGATGTACCGGGCGAGCGGCTACACGGAGATCCCGCCCTACAGCGAGCACGCCTACGGCGACCACTGGTTCGAGAAGCGGCTGCCCGGCCCGGCGAGCTGACCGCCCGGCCCACCGGATCCGGAGAGTCGAGCACTATCGCGTTCCGCCGGGAACGAGTACTATCGCGTTCGGGCCGTCGCCCCGGCGACGGGCCAACCGCCCCGGCCCATGCCCCAGTTGACCCGAGGAGCCGCCGTGCCCTCCCTGCTGAACCCGGTCTTCGGCCTGCTGCTGCTTCGCGCGGGGGCCGGGGGCGAGCCCCTGACCGGCCCCGAGGTCCGGCCCGGCCCGGCCCCTCGCACCTGCGCGCGGTTCGGGGTGACGAGCGGTCCGGTACGGGTGAGGGGTGCGTCCTGGGTACCCCATGAGCGGCGGCGGACGGGGGCGCGGTGGGCCGGCGGGTGCGGCTCCGCGGACCCGGTGGCCCGTGCGCGCTCCGCCCGGCACCGCACGCTCAGACGCACTCCGTGTCCGCCGGGCAGAAGGAGGCCAGCGCCCTGGTGAGCGGCTCGCGCACCAGGGCGGACGGGAGCGAGACGGGGCCTGCCGCGCGGATCGCGTACAGCGTCCCGTCGGCGGCCTGGAAGCGGTGGTCGACGACACGGCGGGCACCGAGGTCCCTGTCGTCGTAGCGGTAGACGAGCTCGGCCCAGGTGGTGCCGGAGGCCCGGTCGAGGACCCGGTAGCCGGGCTCGCGGGCGAAGCCGTAGCCGGGGTCGT
Source organism: Streptomyces sp. NPDC091972 (assembly GCF_044756385.1). Lineage (NCBI taxonomy): Bacteria > Bacillati > Actinomycetota > Actinomycetes > Kitasatosporales > Streptomycetaceae > Streptomyces > Streptomyces sp. NPDC091972. Next base: position 118,050 of record NZ_JBIVSV010000011.1, read on the forward strand.
TCTCGGCGAGGTCGAGGGACTGGGCCGGGGTGTCCTCAGCGATCCGGAAGACCTGGAGCCGGCGGCCGTCGGCAGGGGCCTCGTAGAGGACGACCGGTGCCTGCCCGCCCTGCTTCTCGGTGCGGGTCCAGCCCAGCGGGACGTCGACGGAGTACCCGACGGGGTCGTGGACCCTGCGGTATCCCGAGGCGGTGGAGGCGGAGGGCGACGGGGACGAGGCGGTCGTCGTGACGCCCGGTGTCGGACCGGCGCCCGTGCCGGTGCCGGACCCGAGGGCGGTGCCCCGCAGGAGCCACCAGACACCGGTGCCGACCGCGACCCCGACCAGGACGGCCACCGCGAGGGCGGCGAGCACCCGCCGGACCCGGTGGGGTGCGTGCGCAGGAGCCGTAGGTGCCGGGGGCCGGGGCGGTACGGGCGACGCCTGGTTCCCGGCCGTCGCCCAGGGCGGGGCGAAGGAGGTCTGGGTCTCCGCGGAGGCCCAGGGCGGAGCCGTCCCCGTCTCCTCCGGGCCCCAGGCCGACCGGCCTCTCTCCTCGCTCGGCCCGTGTCCCGCTCCGGAACCGGAGCTCCAGCCGTTCCATCCGTTCATCGCGAACCCCCCGAATCACCCCGTCGGGCAAGACTTCGACCGTAGGGCGGAGAACGGCCACGGGCCCCGTCCCGGAGGAAACCGGAACAGGGCCCGTGCAGGCTCGTGACAGAGCTGTGGAGAAGACTCAGATGAGGCCGAGCGCGCGGACCGCCTCGCGCTCCTCCTCCAGCTCCTTGACGGAGGCGTCGATGCGGGCGCGGGAGAACTCGTTGATGTCCAGGCCCTGGACGATCTCGTACGTGCCGTCCTTGGTGGTGACCGGGAAGGAGGAGATCAGGCCCTGCGGGACGCCGTAGGAGCCGTCCGACGGGATGCCCATGGAGGTCCAGTCGCCGTCCGCGGTGCCGTTGACCCAGGTGTACACGTGGTCGACGGCGGCGTTGGCGGCCGAGGCGGCGGAGGACGCGCCCCGGGCCTCGATGATCGCGGCACCGCGCTTGGCGACGGTCGGGATGAAGTCCTCGGCCAGCCACTTCTCGTCGTTCACGGTCTCGGCGGCGTTCTTGCCGGCGACCGTGGCGTGGAAGATGTCCGGGTACTGGGTGGCGGAGTGGTTGCCCCAGATGGTCAGCCGCTTGATGTCGGCGACCGAGGTGCCCGTCTTCTTCGCGAGCTGCGTCAGCGCGCGGTTGTGGTCGAGGCGGGTCATCGCGGTGAAGCGCTCGGCCGGTACGTCCGGGGCGGCGGCCTGGGCGATCAGCGCGTTGGTGTTGGCCGGGTTGCCGACCACCAGGATCTTCACGTCGTCCGCGGCGTGGTCGTTGATGGCCTTGCCCTGCGGCTTGAAGATGCCGCCGTTGGCCTCCAGCAGGTCGCCGCGCTCCATGCCCTTGGTGCGGGGGCGGGCGCCGACCAGCAGGCCGACGTTGGTGCCGTCGAACGCGACGTTCGGGTCGTCCGTGATGTCGATGCCCTGGAGCAGCGGGAAGGCGCAGTCGTCGAGCTCCATCGCGGTGCCCTCGGCGGCCTTGAGCGCCGGGGTGATCTCCAGGAGGCGAAGCTTGACCGGCACGTCAGCGCCGAGGAGCTGGCCCGAGGCGATGCGGAAGAGCAGGGCGTAACCGATCTGGCCGGCCGCGCCGGTGACGGTGACGTTCACGGGAGTGCGGGTCATGGCGTTCTCCGTATGACAGACGGCAGTGGGGCGTCCCTGCCCCGGACGTTTGATCGATCTCTCGGCGTCAAGAGATCTCCAGCGGTCAGGCTATCGCGCATCCGGGATCCCGGACGTCCGGCCCCCTGTGGCCCAGCCCACACCACCGCACGCGCCGCCGCCCCGACAGAAGAGGCGGCCGCCCGTCCGGGAGAGGGGGGACGGAGGCGGCCGCCGTATGGGGGTACCGTTTCCGGACTCCCGTGGGGGTACCGTTCGCGTGCCCTGGATTCAACGGTCCATGCACACTCCGGGAAATTTCACCCACCCGGGGGGCGGGGAACTGCGCGGCAAGCCACGACGTACCCGCGACCGGCACGAACACCCCCCGGCGCCCTCTCAGTCGGTGCACCCCCGCTGCCCGGAAGCCAGCGTCACGCACGCCTTCGCCTCGCCCGCGTCCTTCACGGCGACCATCGGCGTGTAGGCGATCGTGTCCCCGGCCTCCGTGATGCCGCCGCTCCGCTCGACCGCCTTGCCCGCGCTCACCTCGACCTGGTCGCCCTGCCCGGCCTGGGTGACCCTCCCCCAGGCCGCCCCGCACGTCTTGCTGTAGCGCACCTCGACCACGGCCGCCCCCACGGTCGCGGTCTTGGCGGTCGTCACCAGGTTGCCGCTGCACCCCATGGCCTCGGCGTCCTTCCCGGTGCATCCCTGGCCGCTGCACTTCACGCCGGGGGGCAGCGAGACGCTCGTGGCCGCGGACGGCGACGGCGACTTCCCGGCCTTGTTCTTCTTGTCGCCGCCCGGGTCGGTCAGGAAGAACACGGCGGCGATCACGACCAGCACCCCGACGACTCCCGCGAGGAACATCGTCAGCCGCCGCTTGCCCCCGCCGGAACCACCGGCACCGGTACCGGCCGCACCGGAGACGCCGTCACCGGGACGCGCGTCCTGCGGCTGGTCGTAGGGCCCCGGCGCCCCCGGGGTCCACCCCGGTCCGCCCGGGGAGGCCGGTCCGGCCGCAGCCGCACGCCCCGCCGCCTGCGACGGCCCCTGGTACCCGGCCACACCCCAGGAGTTGGTTCCCGAGGACGCGGCGCGGCGCGCCTCCGCGCTGTCGTTCTCCGACGCCACCGGCTGGGGCGGCACCGTGGGCGCGACCCCCGCCGGTCCCGCCACCCCGGGTGTCGCCGTCGCGCTGCCGCTCCTGCGGGCCGTCCTGCCGCCCTTGGCGTTCGCGGGCGGCGCGCCGAACTCGCCGAGCGCGGCCCGCGCCTGGGAGATCCGGATGGCCTCCATGGTCATGTCGTGGCGCATCTCCGAACGGCTCCAGGCGCGTTCGGCGAGCTCCCACATCGTGGTCAGGTGCACCGGATTGGTGCCGGTGACCTCGGCCAGGGCGACGATCGCGCCCTTCGGCGCGAGCAGCCGGCCGTTGAGATAGCGATCCCAGGACGTCTTGCTGTAGCCCGTGCGGTCGGCGACGGCCGCGATGCTCAGGCCGCTGCGGTCCACGAGCCGCCGCAGCTGGCTCGCGAACTCCCTGACCTGCGGATCCAGTTCATCCGGCAAGGCCCTCCAACGAGGCATTGCTCCCCCTCTTCCCCCCGGTCGGTGCTGGCTGTTCCCCGCTCTTCCCCCCGCCACAAGGATCTCAGCTTCCCGGGCGGGGGCGCACGGGAGCATCCGCAAGTTCGACACGTTAGCCGTGCTGTCGAACAGCTCCATATCAAATACGCAAACCCGTCGATACATCGTCACAGGCGGAAGACATCGGAGATAACGGCCGTCACCCGGGTCCCTGCCTACCCGGACGCAACGGCCCCGGCCACCCCGAGCAGCAGGACGAGCACGAGCAGAAGCGCGGCGGCCAGCAGGAGGCGGTTCATGCCGTGCGCGCGCTCCTCGGGCGGCTCGTCCCACCAGGGCAGGGTGGGGTCCTCCTCGTACCTCTCGTCCGTCCCGCCCTCCTCGCCGCCGGAGGCCCGCGCGGGCGCCGTCGCCGGGCGGGGCCAGACCTGGACCGCCAGTTCCCAGCGCACACCGAAACGCTCGGCGTCCAGGGTGTCGAGGCCCGCGATCCGGCACAGGGCGGCGACGGCCTGCCGGGGCGGGGGCTGGGTGGCGTTCAGATAGCGGTGCCAGGAGGACTTGCTGTACGCGGTGCGGGCGCCGAGTGCGACGAGGCTGAGCCCCGTACGGTCCTTGAGCTGCCTGAGCTGCTCCACGAAATGCCGTACCTCCGGCGGCAGATCGTCGGGCAGCGCCTGCCAGCCACTCATCGCCCACCTCCGCGGCGTCCTCACCTGTTCCAGGCAAGTGACGACGTCACGGCACTGATCGGTTCCTGGTCCGGGGCCGGCTGCGGCAGGTCACGCACACCGTGCCGGAACCGTCACCGCTGTGCCACAGCGAACTGACAGCGGTTGAACAGGCTGTTCGCGGCACGGGAGGCTGGGTGGCGGAGGCGGTCCGTCCCTCGTCGGGGGTGGGGGCGGACCGCCGCCGCGCGGGTCAGCTGTTGCTGACGGTGAAGTGCAGGGTGTCCTTGAGGAAGGGGATCTCCAGCCAGGGGTGCGGCTGCACCATCATCGCCAGCAGGACGATCACGGTGCCCAGCACGCCGTAGGTCGCGATGTCGGTGAAGCGGGAGCGGACGGCGAGCATGCCGACGTCCGGCAGCAGCCAGCGCAGCACGGCACCGCCCAGCAGGGCGAGACCGACGAACAGGGTGCCGTAGCGGAACTGGTCGAGGGCGGTCAGCAGCAGCCCGAGCCCCACCACGGCCAGCACGGTGAGCACCGGCCACTGCCGGGCGGGCGCCGGAGCGTCCCGCGGCGCGGCCCGGCCACCGCCCTCGGGCCGTGCGGTGTCCCGGGTGAACAGCGGAAACCGCCGTGTCGCCCGCCGCGGCCGTCCGTCGATGTCGGGCGCGCTGATCGCGTCCCGTACGACCATCTCGGCCTGCTCGCCGGGCTCCTCCACCTCGTCGGCCCCACCTTCTCCACCCGGGGCGGCACCGTCGTCACCGTTGTCGGCCCGGGACGCCTCGGAGGTCACGCCGGCCTGCCGGGAGCCCCGCTCCGGGCCTCCGGCCACCGGCTCCGCGCCCTCGGCCACCGGTCGGCCACGCACCTCGGCGGACGCCACAGCGGCCTCCTCCTGAGCGCCCTCCGCCGGGGCCGCTCCCCGCTGTCCGGGGTTCCGTGCCTCAGCCGACACCGCGCTCCGCCGCCTCGACCACGTTGACGAGAAGCTGGGCGCGGGTCATCGGGCCGACTCCGCCCGGGTTCGGGGAGATGAAACCGGCGACCTCGGCGACGCCGGGGTGGACGTCGCCCACGATCCGGCCCTCGGCGTTGCGGGAGACGCCGACGTCGAGGACGGCGGCGCCCGGCTTCACGTCCTCGGGACGGATCAGATGGGCGGAGCCGGCGGCGGCGACGATGATGTCCGCGCGTTTGAGGTGCGAGGACAGGTCACGGGTGCCGGTGTGGCACTGGGTCACCGTGGCGTTCTCGCTGCGCCGGGTGAGCAGCAGCGGCATGGGGCGGCCGATCGTCACGCCACGGCCGACGACCACCACCTCCGCGCCCTTGATCTCGACGCCGTAGCGGCGGAGCAGGGTCAGGACGCCGTTGGGCGTGCAGGGCAGCGGCGCCGGCTCGTTGAGGACGAGGCGGCCGAGGTTCATGGGGTGCAGCCCGTCCGCGTCCTTGTCCGGGTCCATGAGCTCGAGGATGCGGTTCTCGTCGATGCCCTTGGGCAGCGGCAGCTGGACGATGTAGCCGGTGCACGCCGGATCGTCGTTCAGTTCGCGGACGACCGCCTCGATCTCCTCCTGCGTGGCCGTCTCGGGCAGTTCGCGCTGGATGGAGGCGATGCCGACCTCCGCGCAGTCGCGGTGCTTGCCCGCGACGTACTTCTGGCTGCCGGGGTCGCTCCCGACGAGGATCGTGCCGAGGCCGGGCGTGACGCCCTTCTCCTTCAGCGCCGCCACGCGGGCGGTCAGATCGGACTTGATCGCGGCTGCGGTGGCCTTGCCATCGAGAATCTGGGCGGTCATGACCCCATCCTCCCGGATGACCCGGCCCCGGTTCCAATCAGGGCTCCACCAGGGCCGCGTCCAAGATCGGCGAGGTTGCACTTGCACAACACATACCGAATGAGGCTGGACAACAACACACCTGCCTAGAACGATGTCTGGCGCAGTATCGCGGTATCGCGGTTGGTGTTCGGGGGGCAGACCGCTCAGACACGACGTTCCTCCGCGCAGTCCGCATTGTCCCCAGCCCGGCCGACGGAGGATCCCATGAGTTTCGGCTCGCCCAACAACCCCTACGAAAAGCCGCAGAACCCGCAGAACCCCCAGCAGCAGCCGCCTCAGCAGCCCGGTTACGGCTACCCCCAGCAGCAGCCGCAGCAGCCCGGTTACGGCTACCCGCAGCAGGCTCCCCAGGGTGTGCCGCCGCAGCAGGGTTACCCGCAGCAGCAGGGCTATCCGCAGCAGCCCGGTTACGGCTACCCGCAGGCGCCGCAGGTCCCGGCCTCCGCCTACGGCTACCCGCAGCAGCCCGGCTACGGCGTGCAGCCCCCGTACGCCAACTGGGGCCAGCGATTCCTCGGCACCCTGGTCGACATGCTCGTCTTCGCGGTCCCGTACGTCCTCGTCGGCGTCGGCGCGGCCAACAACACCCCGGCCCTGGCGATCATCGGCTACCTCGCCGTCATCGGCCTCGCGATCTGGCTGCTGATCATGGAGGGCCGTACCGGCCAGACGCTCGGCAAGAAGGCGCTCGGCATCCGTCTGGTGCGGGAGAGCGACGGGCAGCCCCTCGGGGTCGGCATGGCCTTCGTCCGCCGTCTCGCGCACTTCCTGGACAGCCTCGCGTGCTACCTCGGCTGGCTGTGGCCGGCCTGGGACGCCAAGCGCCAGACCTTCGCCGACAAGGTCTGCTCGTCGATCGTCATCCGCACCAACTGAGCACCGCCGCACCGCAGTCGGGGCGGACCACACGCCGCCCGTCCGCCGGACCTCCCCGGGGCCGTGTCACACCGTGACACGGCCCCGGGGCGTCGTCTGCGCCACGTTCCCCCTGTATCCACAAACTCCCCGCCGACGGGGCGCTAGCCTCTCCTCAGCCAACTGGTGTGACGCGAGAGCACGTTGAGGTACGAAGAGGCAGGTCGGGGGGACCGTGACAGACATACCGGCGGCCGGTGACACCGCACTGCGGCAGGCGGGCGCGGTCCCGCTGCTGCCCGCCGATCCCGGGCGCATCGGCCCCTACGTCCCGCTCGGGCTGCTCGGCAGCGGTGGCATGGGCCGGGTCTACCTGGCCCGGCGCGCCGACGACGCCCCGGGGCTCGCCGCGGTGAAGGTGATCCGGCCCGAGTACGCCGAGGGCCCGGACTTCCGGCGGCGGTTCGAGCGGGAGGCGGCGGTGCACGGGCGGGTGCGCACCCCGCGCGCGCCGCACCTGCTGGGCACCGGGTTCGACGACGCGCTGCTGTGGATGGCCACCGAGTACCTGCCCGGCCTCAGCCTCGCCGAGGCCGTTCGTGAGTGCGGGCTGCCGGCGCCGGCCGGGGTGTGGCGGCTGGTGGCGGAGCTCGGGGAGGCCCTGTCCGCGCTGGCCGCCGCCGGGGTCGTGCACCGGGACCTCAAGCCGTCCAACGTGATCCTGTCCCCCAGGGGCACGCACGTCATCGACTTCGGCATCTCCCGCGCCGCCGACAGCAGCGCGATCACCACGACCGGCAACCGGGTCGGCACGGCCGCGTACATGGCGCCCGAGTACCTGCGCGAGGGCCGCTGCGACGCCGCCTCCGACGTCTTCTCCCTCGGCTGCACCATCGTCTACGCCGCCACCGGGCACGCCCCCTTCGGGGACGGGACCGGCGTGGACGTCATGCACCGGGTCGCCTTCGAGGCCCCCGACCCCGAGGTCATGGCGGAACTCGGGCGGAGCGACCCGGCGCTCGTCGCCCTGCTGTCCGCCTGCCTGGCCAAGGACCCCGCCGGGCGCCCCGTCCCGCGGGAACTGATCGACGCGGCCGCTGCCGCCGGGCACGGCCGCGCGTCCGACTGGCACGAACCTCTGGCCGTCCGGCTCCGCGAGCGGCAGCGGGGCTGCGCGGCGCTGGAGGGCGTGCCGGTCCGGCAGTCCCCCCACTTCCGCACCCCCGTGGAGCCGCTGCCCGCGCCGGTGCCCGGGCCGCCCGGCGGGACCGGGAACCGGCGCAGGCCCCTGCTGGCCGCCGTGGCGGGCATCGCCGTCGGCGCCGTGGCCGTCGGCGCCTTCCTGCTCACCCGGCCCGGCCCCGACGCAGCGGCCGCCGCCCCGACAGGCTCCGGGAATGTCACGGCCGCCGCCGCACCGACCTCCTCCGGGCCCGGCGCTTCGTCCTCGCCCTCGCCCTCCGGCACGGGCAAGGGCGAGAAGAAGAAGGACAAGGGCGAGGAGCGGCGGGCCGTCGCCGAGGAGAGCAGCCGCGAGCCGGACAGCACACCGTCGGCGACCTCCGCACCCCGCGGCGGCAGCGCGGGCGGAGGCGGCGGCAGCGAGGCGCCCGCCCCCACCGCCACCGTGACGAGGACGGCCGCGCCCCCGGCCACCCCCGCCTGGATCTCCGGCTGCACCTACTACTCGGGCACCGAGCTCACCGACTACGGCGACAAGGGCCAGCGGGTCGTCCAGGTGCAGTGCATGCTCACCAAGCGCGGCTACAGCGTGGGCGGTTCGGGCGTGGACGGCGAGTTCGGCAGGGACACCCAGGCGGCGGTCAAGCAGTTCCAGGGCGCCAGGGGCCTGGAGGTGGACGGCCAGGTGGGGCCCAACACCTGGGCGGCGCTGCGCAGTTCGACATGACGCAGGGGCGGCTCCGTCCGGATGCCGCCCCTGCGCTCAGGTGTCTCAGTGGAAGAAGTGCCGCGTCCCCGTGAAGTACATGGTGACGCCGGCCTTCTTCGCGGCCTCGACGACGAGTTCGTCACGGACCGAGCCGCCCGGCTGGACGACCGCCTTCACACCGGCCTCCAGGAGGACCTCCAGGCCGTCCGGGAAGGGGAAGAAGGCGTCCGAGGCGGCGTACGAGCCCTGCGCGCGCTCGGCGCCGGCCCGCTCGACGGCGAGCTTCGCGGAGTCGACGCGGTTGACCTGGCCCATGCCGACGCCGACCGAGGCGCCGTCCTTGGCGAGGAGGATCGCGTTGGACTTGACGGCCCGGCAGGCCCGCCAGGCGAACGCGAGCTCGGCGAGCTCGTCCGCGCCGAGCGCCTCGCCGGTCGCCAGGGTCCAGTTCGCCGGGTCGTCGCCCTCGGCCTGGAGGCGGTCGGTGACCTGGAGGAGCGCGCCGCCGTCGATGGGCTTGACCTCGGCGGGGTGCGCGGGCGCGGCCGGGGCCTTCAGGACACGGATGTTCTTCTTCCTGGCGAGCGCCTCGAGGGCGCCGTCCTCGTAGTCGGGGGCGACGATGACCTCGGTGAAGATCTCGGCGACCTGCTCCGCCATCTCCTTGGAGACCGGACGGTTCACCGCGATCACGCCGCCGAACGCCGACAGCGGGTCACACGCGTGTGCCTTGCGGTGCGCCTCGGCGACATCCGAACCGACCGCGATACCGCACGGGTTGGCGTGCTTGATGATCGCCACGGCCGGCTCGGCGTGGTCGTACGCGGCACGGCGGGCGGCGTCCGTGTCCGTGTAGTTGTTGTACGACATCTCCTTGCCGTGGAGCTGCTCGGCCTCGGCGAGGCCGACGCCGGTGCCGTCGACGTAGAGCGCGGCCGGCTGGTGCGGGTTCTCGCCGTAGCGCAGGGTGCTCTTGCGCTCCAGGGCGGCGGCGACGAACTCGGGGAACGGCGAGTCGTCCGCGGGGGCGTAGGCGCTCGCGAACCAGCTCGACACCGCGATGTCGTACTCGGCGGTGTGCCGGAACGCCTCGGCGGCGAGCCGCTTGCGGGCGGCGAGGTCGAAGCCGCCGTCCTTGACGGCGGCGAGGACGTCGGCGTAGCGCTCGGGGCTGGTGACGACGGCCACCGAGGGGTGGTTCTTGGCGGCGGCGCGCACCATGGACGGCCCGCCGATGTCGATCTGCTCGACGCACTCGTCGGGGCTCGCGCCCGAGGCGACGGTCTCGCGGAACGGGTAGAGGTTCACGACGACGAGGTCGAACGGCTCCACACCGAGCTCCGCGAGCTGCTCGCGGTGGCTGTCGAGGCGCAGGTCGGCGAGGATGCCGGCGTGCACGCGCGGGTGCAGGGTCTTGACCCGCCCGTCCAGGCACTCGGGGAAGCCGGTGAGCTCCTCGACCTTGGTGACGGGGACGCCGGCGGCGGCGATCCGGCCCGCGGTGGAACCGGTGGAGACGAGCTCCACCCCCGCTTCGTGCAGGCCGCGTGCGAGGTCTTCGAGGCCGGTCTTGTCGTAGACGCTGATGAGCGCCCGGCGAAGGGGCCGCTTGTTCTCGGCGGTCACTGGATAACTACCTTTCGTCCCTCAATGCGATAGCCGTTGCGGGCGAGCCGCCCCACGACCTCGACGAGCAGCCTTCGCTCGACTTCCTTGATGCGCTCGTGCAGAGCGCTCTCGTCGTCCTCGTCCCGGATCTCCACCACGCCCTGGGCGATGATCGGTCCGGTGTCGACGCCGTCGTCGACGAAGTGGACGGTGCAGCCGGTGACCCTGGCTCCGTACGCGAGCGCGTCACGGACGCCGTGGGCGCCGGGAAAACTGGGCAGCAGGGCGGGGTGGGTGTTCACGAACCGCCCGCCGAAGCGCGCGAGGAACTCCTTGCCCACGATCTTCATGAACCCGGCGGACACCACGAGGTCGGGTTCGTGCGCGGAGACCGCCTCGGCGAGGGCGGCGTCCCACTCCTCCCGCGTCCCGAAGTCCTTCACCTTGCGGACGAAAGTGGGGATCCCGGCCCGCTCGGCCCGCGCGAGCCCCTCGATGTTCTCGCGGTCGGCCCCGACGGCCACGATCTGGGCGCCGTACGCCTCGGTGCCGGCCGCCGCGATGGCGTCCAGCAGCGCCTGGAGGTTCGTACCGGATCCGGAGACCAGCACGACCAGGCGCTGGACCGGCCTGGCCTGCTCGGCCACGGGCTTGGCGGCCACGGCGGGGCCCTTTCTCGGGAGAGCGTCTTCCTGCGGCCGACGGCTTGTACATTCATACGAATGCTTCGGGCCCGGGGATACGGGGAAGCCTACGAAGCGGCCGACCGTCAGCAACGATACCGGCACTCCGGACGGCCCCCGTGGGACGGGGGCGTGGCCGGAAGGTAGCGTCTGCAAGGAGCCGGTCCGGGAACGCGGGTGGTGCGCGGTGCGTTCACCGGGTGCCGGCTCACGCCGGACGCTTCACGTACTCGACGGACTCCAAGGGGAAGACGCTCACTTGATGTCGGACCGCAGCCTGCGACTCCTCACGCTCCCCCAGCAGTCGGTGCAGGGAGGGGAGCGCAGCGGCGTGCTGCTGCGGGAGCAGCCCACGTCACCGCCGGACGCCCCGCCCTCCGGCAAGAAGAACGGCGAGGGGCAGGGCGGTCAGGCCGAGGACGACAACCCCTTCGCCCCGCCGCCGGAGGGCACCCCGGACCGCCCGTGGCGGCCGCGCCGCCCCGAGGGCTCGGACGAGGGCCGGGGCGAGGGCGGTGGCCGCACCCCGTGGGGCAGCCAGTGGAGCGACCGCCAGCCGGGCCGCTCCGACGGCGGCTTCGGCGAGCGCCCGGGCGCGAACCCCGGTGGCGGTCCGCAGGGACCGGGCAGCGCCGGACCGGGTATGCGCTGGGACCCGACTGACCCCTCCCAGCGCCGCGCCCGCTACGCCCTGCTGTGCGGCATGTGGGCCTTCTTCTTCGTCCTCTTCGGCTGGCCGTACGTCAGCCTGCTGCTGGGCGCGCTGGCCCTGTACTGGGGCGGCAGCGCCCTGCGCGCCAAGCCCCGCACCGGCGACCCCGACACCCCCGCCCCGCCGCAGTCGGGCCGCCCCCAGACCACCGCGGCGATCAGCGGCCTGGTCACGGCCTCGCTGGCCATCGTGCTGGTCGCCGCGAGCTTCACCGCAAGGCTCGTCTACAGCGACTACTACACCTGCACGAACGACGCCCTCACCAACGTGGCCGAGAAGTCCTGCACCGACCTGCTGCCGAAGGAGCTCCGGGGACTGCTGAGCACGAACGGCTGACGCCGGGGCGCGGCCTCGACACCGGTCAGTCGGTGGCCTGAGGCTTCTCGGCGGGCTTCTCCGGCGGCGCGGACGCCTCCTTCAGCGCGGCCCAGCGGGCCTCCAGGAGCGCGTCGTCGTACCAGGGCGTCGTCGAGGGCACCTGCTCCGCGGAGGGGGCGGGGGGCAGGTAGTCGTACGGCTCGAAGGCGTCGTCCTCGTCGAAGGGACCGGCCTCCCGCGGGGCGGGCGCCTCCACCGGTCCGGCATCCGGTCCGGCCTGGGGCCTCTCGGTCCTCCCGCTGCTCTCGGCCGTCCCGGTGTCTCCGGTGTCCTCGGCCTGCCCGGTCCTCTCGCTCCGGTGCAACCAGCCGTTCGCCGTGGACAGCCGCCGCCGCACCCCGCCCCTCGTGCGGCCCCGCCAGGCCCGGACCGTCAGCGCCAGCGGCATCCCCGCCGCCGTGATCCAGCCCGCCACCGCCGCGCCGACCTGCCACCACACCGGCCCGAACCGGGCCAGCACGCCCACCCCGAGTGGTCCGCCGGCCAGTGCGGCCAGTACCGCGACCGCCCCCGCGCACAGCACCGCCGCCCACAGCACCGCGCCCGCCGTCCGCCGCCGCGACCAGCTCGCGTCCGCGGCCCGCCCGACGGACCACCCCACCACCGCCCCGGCCACCACCGGCACCACCCCCGCCGCCCAGTGCTCAGGCCCGCCGGCCCCCGCCTGCGGTACCGCCGCGAGCAGCGGGAAGGGCGGGAGCAGCGGCGCCGGGTCCGACGCCAGCGGCCCGACGGCATGCCCCGCGCCGAGGACGAACCCGGGGCCGGTGGCGTACCCCGCCGCCCACACCGCCGCGTTCGGCATCAGCGCCAGACAGAGCAGGAGGACGGCGAACCGTCCCGACCACCCCTCCGTGAGCTGGAGGAACGAGCTCCGCGTCGCGTCTCCGTGCGCCACCAGCGACACCGCCAGCACCACCGCCCCGCCCCCGACCAGCACGGACACCCCGGCCGCCGCGGCTCGTGCGGCCGCGGCGAGCCGTGCCCGCGCCTCCGCCCCGAGGACGACCCGCCGCACCCCGGCGGGCAGCAGCACCAGCACCCCGTCCAACGCGTCGGAGGGACGGCCGGACGCCGTCCACACCCCCGCCCAGGCCGCGCCCATGACGACGACCGGCAGGCACACGCAGGCCCACGTCCACGAGGGCCGCAGCGGCCCGCCGGACGCGTACAGCGCGGCGGCCGCGCCGACAGCGAGGTAGCCGAGCACGACCCCCGTCCACGCCGTCCGCCCGGACGCCTGCGGCGGCTCCTCGTCCCCGGAGGCCAGGTCCCGCGCCGCCCGGTGCACCAGCCACACGGGCAGCGCGAGCAGCAGCAGCGGAGTGACGCCGACGGGCGCCGGGACACCGGAGAGCGTGTCCGTGCGGACCAGCTCGGCCCCGTGCGCGAGCAGCCACAGGGCCGCAGCCACGTGCAGTGCGCCACCCGGTCCGCTGTCGGGGTAGGGCGAGCTGATCCACAGCACGATCACGAGCACGGCGAACGAGCCGAGCCCCAGTCCGGCGGCCACCGCACCGCCCAGCAGGGCGGCGGTCAGGCCGGGCGTCCGGTCGCGCAACCGGGTGAGCAGGGGTGACAACGACGTGCGGCGGGCGGTCATCTGGATCACTCCGCCATGCTCCCAACGACACGCGCTTTCTCGTCGTAACAGGCGAAGCTCCGATGTGTCGCTCAATATACGACTATGTACTTTTTCGCACGAAGGGGCGCCCGGTGACGCAGGATCAGGTCGCGAGGGCGAAGGGCGCCGCCGACGAGCTGACGGACCCTCAGCAGGAGTACGAGGAGCCCGCCGCCCCCGCCCTGACACCCGCTCAGGCCTTCGACGCGCTGTACGCGTTCTGCGCGCCCGCCCTCGTCCGGCAGACCTATCTGCTCACCGGCCGTCGCGAGCTCGCCCGCGAGTCGGTCGAACGGGCCTTCCAACTCGCCTGGCAGCGCTGGCCCGAGGTGGCCGTGGACCGGGACCCGGCGGGCCGGGTACGGATCATGGCGTACGAGTACGCCCTCTCCCCCTGGCACCGGTTCCGGCCCCGCTACCGCAATCCCGAGGCACCCGTCGCCGACCCGGCCGACCGCGCGCTGATGGCCGTACTCCTGAAGCTCCCGCCGTCGCAGCGGCGCACGCTTCTGCTGTACGACGGGGTGGGCCTCGACCTTCCGGAGACGGCGGCGGAGTCGGAGGCGAGCACCCCGGCGACGGCCTACCGGCTGATGAACGCGCGGGCGGCGGTCGCGGCCCGGCTTCCCGACCTGGCCGACCCCTCCGAACTGCACGAGAGGCTGGTCTCGCTGGCCTCGAGGGAACGGTTGCGGGCCGCGCAGGCGCCCGCGGTCAGGACCGGGAGCGAGCGCCGGGCACGCTTCTGGACCCAGGCGGCGATCGCGTTCACGGTGGCCCTGATCGGCGCGACGGCCCTCACCCTGCGCACGGCTCCGACCCACTACGAGCCACCGGTGGCACCGGGGGCGGAGATCCAGGGAGTGCCGAAGCGGGTGGGGCAGGGGCCGCTGTCGGAGGCGGAGGTGTCGCTCCGCGAGAAGCTGCGGAAGAGTGCGGGGAGCGGCCCGGAGAGGATGGCACCGTCGGTTCGTTAGCCGCGGGCCGGCGGGGGCTGGTCGCGCAGTTCCCCGCGCCCCTTTCAGGTGGGTGCGGGGAACGTGCCCCTTCAGGGGCGCGGGGAACTGCGCGAGCAACCACAACGCGCCCGCACCCGCCCGACGACCCGCCGCCCCGTGACGCGCCGATGGGCCCGCCCCCACACAGGGAAGCGGGCCCATCCACGTGCAGCCGAGTGCCTCAGCCGGCCAGGATCTCGCGCGCGAGCTTCGCCGTCTCGGTCGGCGTCTTGCCGACCTTGACGCCGGCGGCCTCGAGGGCCTCCTTCTTCGCGGCGGCCGTGCCGGAGGAGCCGGAGACGATGGCGCCGGCGTGGCCCATGGTCTTGCCCTCGGGCGCGGTGAAGCCCGCGACGTAGCCGACGACCGGCTTCTTCACGTTGTCCTTGATGAACGCCGCGGCCCGCTCCTCGGCGTCGCCGCCGATCTCACCGATCATCACGATCAGGTCGGTGTCGGGGTCGGCCTCGAACGCGGCGAGCGCGTCGATGTGGGTGGTGCCGATGACCGGGTCGCCACCGATGCCGACGGCGGACGAGAAGCCGATGTCACGCAGCTCGTACATCATCTGGTAGGTCAGCGTGCCGGACTTCGAGACCAGGCCGATGCGGCCCGGCTTGGTGATGTCGCCCGGGATGATGCCGGCGTTCGACTGGCCCGGGGTGATGAGACCGGGGCAGTTCGGGCCGATGATCCGGGTCTTGTTGCCCTGGGACACGGCGTAGGCGTAGAACGCGGCCGAGTCGTGGACGGCGATGCCCTCGGTGATGACGACCGCGAGCGGGATCTCGGCGTCGATGGCCTCGACGACGGCCGCCTTGGCGAAGGCCGGCGGTACGAAGAGGACGGAGACGTTCGCGCCCGTCTTCTCCATCGCCTCGGCCACGGTGCCGAACACCGGGATCTCGGTGCCGTCGAAGTCGACCGACGTGCCCGCCTTGCGGGGGTTCACGCCACCGACGATGTTCGTGCCGTCGGCCAGCATGAGCTTGGTGTGCTTCATGCCCGTGGCACCGGTCATGCCCTGGACGATGACCTTGGAGTCCTTGTTGAGGAAGATAGCCATGGCTGTTAGTCCCTCGTCCCTTACTTCGCAGCAGCCGCGAGCTCGGCGGCCTTGTCGGCCGCGCCGTCCATGGTGTCCACGCGCTGGACCAGCGGGTGGTTGGCGTCGGAGAGGATCTTGCGACCCAGCTCGGCGTTGTTGCCGTCGAGGCGGACGACGAGCGGCTTGGTGACGTCCTCGCCCTTGTCCGCGAGCAGCTGCAGCGCCTGCACGATGCCGTTGGCGACCTCGTCGCACGCGGTGATGCCGCCGAAGACGTTGACGAAGACGGACTTGACGTCCGGGTCGCCGAGGATGATCTCCAGGCCGTTCGCCATGACGGCGGCGGAGGCGCCACCGCCGATGTCGAGGAAGTTGGCGGGCTTGACGCCACCGTGCGCCTCACCGGCGTACGCGACGACGTCCAGGGTGCTCATGACGAGACCCGCGCCGTTGCCGATGATGCCGACCTCGCCGTCGAGCTTGACGTAGTTGAGGTTCTTGGCCTTGGCGGCGGCCTCCAGCGGGTTCGCGGAGTCCTTGTCCTGGAGGGCCTCGTGCTCCGGCTGGCGGAACTCGGCGTTCTCGTCCAGGGAGACCTTGCCGTCCAGGGCGATCACGTCACCGGAGGCGACCTTGGCCAGCGGGTTGACCTCGACCAGGAGGGCGTCCTCCTTGATGAAGGTGTCCCACAGCTTGACGAGGACGTCGACGACCTTGTCCGCGACCTCGGCCGGGAACTTGGCGGCCTCGACGATCTCGCGGGCCTTGGCCTCGGTGACACCCTCGTTGGCGTCGATCGGCGTCTTGGCGACGGCCTCGGGGCGGGTCTCCGCCACCTCCTCGATCTCCATGCCGCCCTCGACGGACGCGATGGAGAGGAAGGTGCGGTTGGCCCGGTCCAGGAGGAAGGAGACGTAGTACTCCTCCACGATCTCCGGGGCCGTCTCGGCGATCATCACCTTGTGGACCGTGTGGCCCTTGATGTCCATGCCGAGGATGTTGGTCGCGTGCTCCACGGCCTCGTCGGCGGAGGCGGCGAGCTTGACGCCACCCGCCTTGCCACGGCCGCCGACCTTCACCTGGGCCTTGACGACGGACTTGCCACCGAGGCGCTCGGTGGCTGCGCGGGCCGCCTCAGGCGTGTCGATGACTTCACCGGCCAGCACCGGTACATCGTGCTTGGCGAAGAGGTCCCTCGCCTGGTACTCGAACAGGTCCACGCGCTTCCGTCCCTATCAGTGATCTCGCGGTTCGTTGTCTGCGTGGGCGTGCCGCGAGGGCAACGTGACGTCCGACCACTGTCTGTGTCACAAGGGAGGCGCACACGGTGTCCGAGCGCGCGGCATGTCCGTCTCGCAGGTTATCGCTGCTTGCAGGAGGCCCCTAAATCGAGGGTCACACCTGAGCGGTGATACCTGTCACATGATGCCGCGCTCACTGGCACGGCGTGCCGCGTGTGAGGTGACGGGAAGCCATCGCCGGCACATGGGGAAGGGCCTCACCGGGGTGGGGTTGCCCCGGTGAGGCCCATGGTGCAGCCCCTCGTCACGAGGAGCCCGGGCGGTGGGTCCCTTCCCCGATGGGACCTCTCCGCCCTGTCCGTGAGGTTCCGGCAGGACAGACCGACGGCTTTCGGCCGTCCGGGGTCCGTCGCCTCACGGAGTCGGTGGTGGGGGGACGGTCAGGCGCGGTGGTCGCGCGCGTGACCCGGGGTGAGGGACTCGGCCACGCCCTGGACGCCGGTGACGGCGTGCCCGGCGAGCGGTCCCGCGGTGTCCTGGAGAGTCCCGGTCAGATCACCGGCGAAGGGGCCGACCTGCCCGGCGACGGGGCCGGCCTCGCCGACGACGCCGGTGGCGAACGGCCGGACGTCCTGCGTGACGCCGTGGGCCGGCGTCGAGGTGCTGCCGGCGACCGGCTCCACCATGCGGGTGACGGTGTCGACGACGGGCCGCACGGCTCCGGTGACCCCGTGCGCGAACGCCGGGACCTCACCCGTGACGCCGTACCCCAGGTCGGTGCTGTGACCCGCCACGCCGTGCGCGAGCGGAGCGACGTCCCCGGCCACTCCGGTCGCGAAGGGCCGGACGTCCTGCGTGACGCCGTGCGCGAGGGCGGTCGCGTCCGCGACGGCCTGCCCGGCGACCGGCACCACACCGTGCACGGTGGTGTTCACGACCGGCGGCAGCACGGCGTCCGTCGCCGAGAGGGCGGTGGCCGGGAGTTCGTCCGCGTCGGCCACGGTGGTGCCGAGTGCCCACGCACCGGTGACGCCGGCGGCTATGACGAGGGAACGGCGGATGTTCTTGTTCATGTGTGCGTCAGATCCCTGGATCTTGGGGTGCCTGGTGCGGCACGGGGACATCCGGAGCCACGGGGCTCCCAGGGGATCCGTCCGGAGTTGCGAGGAGATCTCGGGGAGACCTGGGGGGTCCGAACGGCTGGGGCAGTCCTGTTCCGCCCCCGCGCGCAGGTCGGCGGGGAGGGGAGGTCTGCCCTAGCCGGGGAAGACGGGGATGTCCCGGTGCCTGTCCCGGGTCCCGGCCGCGTCGACGCTCGCGGCGGCACCGGGCACGAGCCGCAGCGGCGCCCGGTGGTCAGGGGTGATGGCATGCGCGTCGCCGTGTCGCGACGAGCCGTTGTCGACGGCCGACTTGCCGCCCAGGGTTCCGTCCGGGTTGTCGGAGGGTGCCTGGTGCGCGGGCGTGTGGGCGGTGGTGGTCGTGGCGGTGGCACGGTGGACGGAGGAGCGCGTGCCGGGCTCGGTCACAGTGCCGTGTCCGGCGAACCGCGGCCCCTGCACGGCGCTGTCGGCCGCGGGGCCCTCGTCACCGGCGTCCGGCTGCTCCGCCGCGTGCTTGCCCGGCTGGGGCTGCGGTGCCGAGGTGACCGGCGCGGGCGCGGGCAAGGTCTGCCCCGGTATCCCGGGCAGGCCCGGAAGCGTGGGGGCGCCGGGCACCGTCGGCAGGGTCGGCCACGACGGGGACTCCGGGTACGACGGCAACGTCGGCCACCCCGGCAGGGTCGGCTCGGCCGGTATCCCGATCGTCCCCGTCAACCCCGTGGTCACCGTCTCGACCAGATCACCGACGGGCTGAACCAACTCACCTACGGACGGGACCAGATCAGCGACCGGCGGAACCAGATCACCGACCGGTCGCACGACACCGTCGGCCACGGTGCCGATGACGTCCTCGGTCACCGGGCGGTCGGCCTTGCCGTCGGCAGGGTGGGGGGAGGTGTCGGGAGCGGCAGCCTGGGGGGCCAGCGGCTTGAGGGTTACCGGCTCGGGGGTTACCGGCTCGGGGGTTACCGGCTCGGGGGTTACCGGCTGGGGGGTGGGGCCCTTTGCGGTGTCCGCGTACGTGTCCGTGTTCGTCTCCGTGTCCGCTCCGGTCGCCGCGGCCGTGTGCGGGGCCTGTGACGCGGCCGGGAGCCGCACCGGCCGGTCGACGGCCGGGAACCGCACCGGCTGACCGGCCGCCCTGCCCGCGAACGCCCCGACGCCGTCCGCCGCGTGTGCCTGCTCCCCGCAGAGGAAGCCGAGCACGAACAACCCGCCCACCAGCAGCCCCACGTGCAGCGCGCGCCGCCCGCCCACCGCGCGCAGCACGCGCGCGACGGCACCGGGAAAGGCTGCTGACCAGGTCAAGAGGGGCCGGGTCCTTCCGTGCGAAGGAACGAAGAGAAGCAGAAAGCGAAACGAAACGGAGGTGAAAGGGAACGAAGGCGAAAGGAAAACGGAGGGGAAGGGTGAAGACTGTGGAGAAGCCGATCCTTGCACGGGGTGCCCGAGGTCGCGCAAGTCCCCTGTTACCGATGCGTAGTCATGTCCGTTTTGCTGACCGAAGCCGCAGGTCACCGGGTCGACAAATCACCAACGGCCGCCCGGGGTTCACACCGGGTCCGGTATCGGCAGCGGGCGCTTCTCGATGGCCGCCGCCATCACCTCGGGGAACAGGTCGGGAGTGCAGGCGAACGCCGGTGCCCCCAGCGCGGCGAGCGCGGCCGCGTGCTCCCGGTCGTAGGCCGGCGCCCCCTCGTCCGACAGGGCGAGCAGCGTCACGAACTGCACCCCCGACGCCTTCATCGCCGCCACCCGCTTGAGCATCTCGTTGCGTATGCCGCCCTCGTAGAGGTCGCTGATCAGCACCATCACCGTCTCCGCGGGCCGGGTGATCTGCGACTGGCAGTACGCCAGCGCCCGGTTGATGTCCGTGCCACCACCGAGCTGGGTGCCGAACAGCACGTCCACCGGGTCGTCGAGCTGGTCGGTGAGGTCGACGACCGCCGTGTCGAAGACTACGAGCCGGGTGTCGATCGACCGCATCGACGCCAGCACCGCACCGAACACGGACGCGTAGACCACGGACGCCGCCATCGACCCCGACTGGTCGATACAGAGGACGACCTCCTTCTTCACCGACCGGGAGGCCCGGCCGTAGCCGACGAGCCGCTCCGGCACGATCGTCCGGTACTCGGGCAGGTAGTGCTTGAGGTTGGCCGCGATCGTGCGGTTCCAGTCGATGTCGTGGTGGCGTGGCCGGCTGATCCGGGCGCTTCGGTCGAGGGCGCCGGTGAGCGTGGCCCGGGTGCGAGTGGCCAGCCGCTTCTCCAGGTCCTCGACCACCTTGCGCACGACGGCACGTGCCGTCTCCTTCGTGGTCTCCGGCATCGCCTTGTTGAGGGAGAGAAGTGTGCCGACCAGGTGCACATCGGCCTCGACCGCCTCCAGCATCTCCGGTTCGAGAAGCAGGGTGGACAGCCCGAGCCGGTCGATGGCGTCCCGCTGCATGACCTGGACGACGGAGGAGGGGAAGTACGTCCGGATGTCCCCGAGCCAGCGCGCCACGGACGGCGCCGAGGCCCCGAGACCCGCCGAACGCTCCTTCCCCGCCTGCCCCTTCCCGTCCCCCCTGCCGTAGAGCGCGGTCAACGCCCCGTCCATCGCGGCATCCCGCCCACTGAGCGCGCACCCGGTCCCATCGGCCGCCTCCCCACCCAGCACCAGCCGCCAACGCCGCAGCCGCTCGTCGGTGGAGGACGGAGCGTCATCGGTAACCACGACGGGGGTTTCCGCCGGGACCCCGGTCGTCCCGTCCGGAATGGACGGTGTCGAAGGCATCGGGTGTACCGGGTGTGCCGGGTGTGTCGGGTGTGTCGACGGAGGTTCCGGAGTCGCCCCAGTCGTCGAGTCGTTCGGCTCTGCGGTCATGCCCTCGCCCCCGTCCGGAGACGGTCCCAGAGCGGGACCACCACCACGCCCGTCACCGAGTTGTACTTGACCCGGGACCCGGTTCTGCTCCCGGAGGCGGCTCCGCGCCCGTCCCCGTCAGCGGCGGACATCCTGTCGGCCCTGTCCCGCGGCGCCCGCGCTACCTCGATCGTCATCTCGCCACCTCCGCAAGGTCGTTGTCGTCCGCGTACATCAAGTCGTCGCCATGGCCGCCGTGGTCGCCGTGGCCGTCATGGTCGCCGTGGCCGTCGTGCTCGGCATGGCCGCCCCGGCCGGAGCCCTGCTCGTCTCCTCGGTCGTCGTCCAGGCCGAGCAGCAGCCGCACCACGGGCAGCACGGCGTCGGCCCGGTCCCGGTCGAGGTCCGCTCCGAAACCCGGTGTCCCGGAACCGGCGCCCGCCGCGCTCCCCCGCTGTCCCGGGCCCCGCCGGACGAGTTCGCCCAGGGTCCTGCGCACTCCCGGCTCGTACGCCGAGAACGTGCGCCGCAGCAGCGGCAGCACATCGGTGAACGCCTCCGCCGACACCCCGGTCAGCCAGGCGTCCACGAGACCGAGCAGCCGCTCGTCGTGCACCAGGAGCATCCCGCCGCCGGACCCGCCCCCCACGAACCCCTCGATCCACGCGGCCGCGTCCGCCGGTTCCGTCCCCGGCGACAGCACGAGCCCCATCAGCCGTGCGGCCTCGTCCTGCGCCAGCTCGCCGTCGTCCAGGAGCAGTCGCACCGCCCGTCCCCGGATGACGCCGGGCACGGACTCCCGCAGGGACAGCACCTTGAGCACGGCCTGCCAGCGCCCGCGCAGGCCGCGGTGAACAGCAGTCGGCGCGGCGCCGGCACTGTCGTCGTCCTGTGCTGGGCCAGCCACCGGAGACTCGTCCGGGCCGCCCCCGTCCTGCCCGGGGACCACCGTCCCGTCCGCCGGGCCCGCCGCTGCCTCGCTCAGCAGTCCCACCGCTCCGTGGACCGCTTCCACATGCCGCCGCATCTCCTCCGCCGCCTCCGCGTCGAGCGCGGCGCAGGCCGGCGGCAGCCCGACGAAGACGCGCTCGGCGAGGCCCGCGGCGACCTCCGTCAGGGCGCCGGTGTCGGTGCCGCGCACATCGCCGTAGCGCAGGGAACGGACGAGGGCGGGCAGGGCCTGGGCGAGATGGCCCACGTCCGCGTCCAGAGCGGCACGGTCGGCGAGGATCTGCATCACCGTGGGCAGGGCGTCGGGCAGTTCGGCCAGCAGGCAGCGCTCGGCGAGGGCGGTGACGTCGGCGAGGCCGGGCGCGGAGACGGCGTCCGCCTCCGCCTTGGCCGTGGCGGCGGCGAGCACGGTGGTGCCCCACACCCCCGCCTCGGCGACCCGCACCGACAACTCCGGCTCCCACCGCAGTCGCCACGTCTCCCGGAACGTACCGGTGCTCCCGCGCGAGGCCACCGGCTCACCCCACGGCACGCCCAGGAGTCGCAGCCGGTGCAGCAGCCTGCTGCGCCCGGCGTCGTTCTCCTTGCGCAGGTCCAGCTCCAGCTCCTTCTCCAGCGCCTCCGGTTTGAGCCGCAGCCGCCGCTGGATCCGGTCGAGGTCCCGCTGCAAGGGCACCGCGGGCGCCGCCTGCGGCACCTCGCCCAGGACGTCCCCGACCACCAGCCGGTCGTGCACCAGCGCCAACGGCACGTCCGAGCCCTCGCACATCACCGCACGCACCGCGTCGGTCGTCTCGCTCAGCCCCGGCAGGGGGCGCCCGCGCATCGCCGCGAGCGTCTCGGCCAGCCGCACCGCCTCGATGACGTGCGCCGAGGACACGATCCGGTCCTCGTCGCGCAGCAGCCCCGCCACCTTGGTCAGCCACCGCTCGACGGGCCGGTCCGGCGCGGCGAACAGGTGCCCGTACCAGCCGGGCGAGTCGATCCCGGCGCCGTAGCCGCTGTGCCGCGAGAGCCTGCGGTGCGTCCACGGCACCCAGGTCATGTCGGCCTTGACCTTGGGGAGCCCCTTCAGCAGGGCCTTGTCGGCGGCGACCGTGCTCTTCCGCCGCAGCGCGGGCACGTGCCAGGCCCCGCACACCACGGCCACGTCGTCCCCGAACTCCCGCTGCGCCGCCCGCACCTGGAGCCGCATGTACGCCTCGCGCACCAGGTCCCGGTCGTGTCCGCCGGTCCCGTACGTCTCCCGCAGCACCCCCATCGCCTCTTCCAGCACGGTGAACGGCTCGAACACGTCGCCCTGCCCCGCTCCCCGGTGCTCGACGACGTCCTCCCACCACCGCTCGGGGTCGTCGTATCCGGCGGCCTCGGCCAGCACCCCGAGGGGATCGACACGGACGGCCTCGTGAACGGCGGGTTCCTGGACGGCGGGTTCGTCCGCGGATCCGGCACCCCCACCGGCGGGAGACGTCCCCGCGTTCTCCTCGGCGGTGTTCTCGTCGGCGGTGTTCTCGTCGGCCGGAGCGGCACGCTCGCCGGACGGGTCGGTGCCCTGTGCGTCCGGGGCCCCGGACCCGCTCACCCCCGGCCCCCCGTCGGCGGCTTCGCCCGGCAGGCCGGTCGACCCTTCACCCGCCTCGTCCCTCCCCCACGCCAACGTGTGCGTGGCCGGCAGGTCGATGAAACGGGCCGGGACCTCGTGCTCCAGCGCCCAGCGGATGGCCACCCACTCCGGGGAGAACTCGGCCAGCGGCCAGAACGCCGAACGGCCGGGCTCGTCCACGGCATGGGCGAGCAGCGCCACCGGCGGTCGCATGTCCTCCTCGGCCGCCAGCGGGATCAACGCGTCGGCCTCCGGCGGCCCCTCGATCAGCACGACCCGGGGCCTGGCCGCGTCCAACGCCGCCCGCACGGCCCGCGCCGACCCCGGCCCGTGATGCCGCACCCCGAGCAGCAGCGGCCCGGACCCGGCCTTCCGGCTGCCCTGAACGCCGGCCTCGCCCGCACCGCCGTCACCGCGACGAACGCCGGCGCCGTCCCGCCCAGAGCCGCTCCCGCTCTCCTGTACGCCCACGTCGGTCGAACCCCCGCCCCGCGACGCCACGCCCCCCGACATCTCGCCCCCAGCCATGCCCCCGCCCCCGGCCCCCGCGGGACCGCTCGCCGCTCCGCCCTCGACCTCACCCACGCCCGTCACGCCGTACCCGTCCACGCCGTACCCCTCCCCGCCGAACCGCCCCCCGTCGAGGCCACTTGGAGTCGTCCTCGCCGCCCCGTCCGGTCCCGCTGCCGCCGCTCCGCTCGACACCCTTCACGACCGTCCCCCTTGTCTCCACCGTCTCCACGCCCGTCGAACACGCTCCCCGCCGGGACCCACCGCGGGTGTCCCGGCCCGACACCCCGTACGCCCACGGACGACCGTCCGCCGCCGTCAGCCCCGCGCCCACTGCTCTCCCCGGCACCCGCCCCGGTTCCCTGCCGTCCGCCCGGCCCCCGGGCCGGTGCTCACCCACTCACCTCGCGGCACGCCCGGTAGAAGTCCTTCCAGCCGTCCCGCTCCCGGACGACCGCCTCCAGGTACTCCTGCCAGATGACCCGGTCGGCCGCCGGATCGCGGACGACGGCGCCGAGGATGCCCGCGGCGACGTCCCCGGCCCGCAGGACGCCGTCGCCGAAGTGGGCGGCGAGGGCGAGCCCGTTGGTGACGACGGAGATCGCCTCGGCCGTCGACAGCGTGCCGCTGGGCGACTTGAGCTTCGTACGGCCGTCGGACGTCACCCCGTCGCGCAGTTCGCGGAAGACCGTCACCACACGGCGGATCTCCGAGATGCCGTCGGGCGCGGCCGGCAGGTCGAGGGAGCGGCCGATCTGGTCCACCCGGCGCGAGACGATGTCGACCTCGGCCTGGACGCTCTCCGGCAGCGGCAGCACGACCGTGTTGAAACGGCGGCGAAGCGCACTGGAGAGGTCGTTGACCCCGCGGTCGCGGTCGTTGGCCGTGGCGATGAGGTTGAAGCCGCGGACCGCCTGCACCTCCGAGCCCAGCTCCGGTATCGGCAGCGTCTTCTCGGACAGGATCGTGATCAGCGTGTCCTGCACGTCGGCCGGGATACGGGTCAGCTCCTCCACCCGCGCCGTCATCCCCTCCGCCATGGCCCGCATCACCGGGCTGGGCACGAGGGCGTCACGGCTGGGACCGTTGGCGAGCAGTTGCGCGTAGTTCCAGCCGTACCGGATCGCCTCCTCCGGCGTGCCCGCCGTGCCCTGCACGAGCAGCGTGGAGTCACCGCTGACGGCGGCGGCGAGGTGCTCGGACACCCACGTCTTGGCGGTGCCTGGCACGCCCAGCAGGAGGAGGGCGCGGTCGGTGGCGAGGGTGGTGACGGCGACCTCGACGAGGCGCCGCGGGCCCACGTACTTCGGGGTGATCACCGTGCCGTCCGGCAGGGTGCCGCCGAGGAGGTAGGTCGCCACCGCCCACGGCGACAGCTTCCAGCGAGCCGGGCGCGGACGGTCGTCGTGCGCGGCCAGCGCGGCGAGTTCGCCTGCGAACGCCTCCTCGGCATGCGGGCGCAACGCCTCGGCCGGTTCTCCCCGCTTCGCTTCCACGGTCGTCGGTTCCACGGACACAGTCATGGCTGAGGCCCCCTCCAGCTCGGCCGGTTCGGATCTGTCACCAACCGTGCACCACGCCACTGACAATGCGATCCGACCTGCGGAAACATGGTCGCGGTGCCCGGAGCGGCGGTCGGCTCGGGGCCGATTGTCAGTGGGGGGATCTACCTTCGAGGACATGACTCAGCAGGGGGTGCGCTGGACGGCGGATCAGGTGCTGGCACTGGCTCCTGACGCCGCCTCACGCAAAGCGGGAAGCAAACTCGGCGCGGCCGGGCCGTGGTCCGAGGCGGGGAGTTCCGAGGAGGGGGCGGTGTGGGGGCTGTGCAAGGGCAGTGGCAGCAAGCCGTACCAGACGGTCATCGACATCGCGGACGCCGCGGGTCCGGCGTACAGGTGCAGCTGCCCGAGCCGCAAGTTCCCGTGCAAGCACGCCCTCGGGCTGCTGCTGCTCTGGGCGGGCGGGGAGGGCGCGGTGCCTCCGGGCCAGGCGCCGGACTGGGCGGAGCAGTGGATGGAGGGGAGAAGGCAGCGGGCGCAGGAGAAGCAGGCGACGGGGGCGGCCGGTCCCGCCGCCGGCTCCGGTGATCCGGAGGCGGCGCGGCGCAGGGCGGAGCGCCGGGCGGCGCGGATCACCGCGGGGGCGATGGAGCTGGAGCAGCGTCTGGCGGATCTGCTGCGCGGCGGCCTCGCGGGCGCGGAACAGGCGGGATACGGCATGTGGGAGGAGACGGCCGCCCGCATGGTCGACGCGCAGGCGCCGGGACTCGCCGGGCGGGTGCGGGAGTTGGGGTCGATCCCGTCGTCCGGTCCGGGCTGGCCGGTGCGGCTGCTGGAGGAGTGTGCCCTCGTCCACCTCCTCGACCAGGGCTGGCTGCGCCGTGAGCGGCTGCCGGACGGCCTCGCCTCGACGGTCCGGTCCCGGATCGGCCTGCCCGCCTCGGCGGACGGCCCGGCGGTACGGGACCGTTGGCTGGTGCTCGCGCAGTACGACACCTCGGACTCCCGGCTGACGACCCGCCGGATCTGGCTGCACGGCACGGACTCGGGCCGCACGGCCCTGCTCCTCTCCTACGGCGCCGCGGGCCGCGCGCCCGAACTGGCGCTGCCGGTGGGCCTGGAGCTGGAGGCGGAGGTGTCCGCCTATCCCGGCACCGGTCAGTCGAGGGCGGCGCTGGGCGAGCGGTTCGCACCGCCCGCGCCCTCGGCGGCGCGTCCGCCGGGGGTGACGACCGAGCAGGCGGCCGCCCGGTACGGCGAGGCGCTGCGGGACGACCCGTGGCTCGACTCCGTCCCCGTGACCCTGGACCGGGTGATACCGGCCCCGGACGGCGACTCCTGGCAACTGGCCGACGCCGAGGGCGACTCGGCCCTGCCGCTCACCGCTTCCGCCCGCTCGCGCCCGGGCCTGTGGCGCCTGGTCGCGCTCTCGGGCGGGGCCCCGGTGAAGGTCTTCGGGGAGTGCGGCCACCGCGGCTTCACCCCGCTGACGGCCTGGCCGGAGGGCGCGGGCGAGGCGGTGCCGCTGTGCTGAACGGAACCGCGCGCCACGCCGGACAGTCGGCCCCGAACCGCGCCGGCGCCACCGTCACCGAGCCGAACCGAGCACCCGACCGGACGGAAAGGAACCGCATGGACAGGACCTCCGCCCCGGACGCCTGGGAGGAGCTCGTCACCTCGGCGCTGCTCGGCACCGCGCGCCGCACGCCGCCCGGTGTCCCGGCCGGTCCCGAGGCACCGGTGGCGTTGCTGGACGCGGCGGCCGTGGAGACCGTACGACGGCGGGCCGGGCTCAGGCCCGCGCGCGCGGCACAGCGGCCGGAACCGGCACCGGAGGACCCGCGCCCCGCGCTGCCCGCGGCGGCGGTCCGCCGGCTCGCGATGCTGCTCGCCGACCGGCCGGGCACGGGCGGAGGCGGACGCAGGGGCACGGCACCGGATCTGATGGAGCTGCTCCCCCAGTGGCTCGCGGCGGCGAACGCCCGCGGTTACGCGGCACCCCCGCAGCTCCTGCCCGCGCTGCTGGACGCGGCCCGGGGACGTACGGACCTGCGGCCGGCGGCGCTGGCGTTCGCGGGGGCGCGGGCCACCTGGCTCGCCCGGCTGAATCCGGACTGGCGGTTCGCGCTGCGGGCGACACCCGGCGGCGGAGCGGCACTGCCATCGCCGCAGGACACCGCGGGCATCCAACTGCTGTGGGAGGAGGGCCTGTTCGCCGAGCGAGTGGCACTCCTCGCGGCCATCCGTGCGCGGGAGCCCGCCGCCGCCCGCGAGCTGCTCGCGACCACCTGGGCGACCGAGCGGGCCGAGGACCGGCTGATGTTCCTCGACTCGCTGCGGACGGGGCTGGGCCCGGACGACGAGCCGTTCCTGGAGCAGGCGCTGGCCGACCGCAGCCGCAACGTACGGGCCACCGCCGCGGAGTTGCTGTCCGCGCTGCCGGGGTCGGCGCTGGCGGCGCGGATGGCGGTCAGGGCCGGGGCGTGCGTGGCGGTCGACCACACCCGGGACAGGCCGACGATCGTCGTCGAGGCGCCGCACGAGTGCGACCCGGGCATGGAGCGCGACGGTGTCGTGGCGAAGGCACCCCCGGGGCGGGGCGAACGGTCGTGGTGGTTCGGACAGTTGGTGGAGGCCGCGCCGTTGAGCGGCTGGCCGGGGCGGCTGGGCGGGCGGACACCCGAGGAGATAGTGGCGCTGCCGGTGGCGGACGACTGGCGCAACGAACTGCACGCGGCGTGGTGCCGGGCCGCCGTACGGCAGCGGGACGCCGGGTGGGCGCGGGCACTGCTCGGGACGCCCGCGGCTCCGGAGGCCGGCGGTCCGGGAGCGGTGTCGCTGGCGGAGCGGGCCAAGCTGCTGGGCACCCTGGACTCCGCCGAGCGGGCCGAGTGGGTCGCCGGGTTCATCGCGACGCACGGGTTGTCGGAGGCGTTCCAGCTCCTGGGCGTGTGCAGGGTGCCGTGGTCCGCGCAGCTCGGGCGGGCGGTGGTCGACGCGCTCAACATCGCTCGGGACGCCGGGAGCTATCCGTGGAGCTTCAGCGGGGTGATGGGGCTGGCGGAGAGGTGTCTCGATCCGGCCGAGGCGGGGCGCCTGGAGGGGCTGACGGCGGTGCCGGACGAGGGCGAGGACGCGAGTCCGGGGGCAGGGGGCTACTGGGCGGAGGCGTTCCAGCGGCTGGTGACGACCTTGCGGCTACGGGCGGCGATGGCGGCGGAGCTGGAGGACGTCTGAGGACGGCAGGGCGGGTAGCCGCGTGCCGTGCGGTGGGCGGTCGGTGCGGGCCCGCCGCCCCGGCCGGAGCCCGTCCACCGGGCACGGGAACCGTACGACCGGCCTCCCCTGGCCCGTACGCCCGGCCTCCCCTGGCCCGTCCCACGGCCCACCGCAGGGCCCTCCACCAGGGACCAGGGCCCCGAAGGCGGCTCAGAGCACGGAGGCAGACCGAGAACCGAAGCCTGGCCCAGAATCCAACACAGGCCGAGGTCCCGGAGCCCTGGCCGAGATCCCCAAGGTCTACGCCCCCGCCGGCTGCCGTACGTTCTCCCGGACCCAGTCGACGATCGACTGGGTCGTCGCCCCCGGCGTGAAGATCTCCGCCACGCCCTTCTCCTTCAGCGGCGGGATGTCCGCCTCCGGGATGATCCCGCCGCCGAACACCAGGATGTCCTCGGCGTCCCGCTCCCTGAGCAGGTCGATCACCGCGGCGAACAGCGTGTTGTGGGCGCCGGAGAGGATGGAGAGACCGATCGCGTCGGCGTCCTCCTGGATCGCCGTGTCGACGATCTGCTCGGGCGTCTGGTGGAGGCCGGTGTAGATGACCTCCATGCCGGCGTCGCGCAGCGCCCTCGCGATCACCTTGGCTCCGCGATCATGACCGTCCAGCCCCGGCTTGGCCACCACCACGCGGATCGGACCGGCTGTCACACCCATCACTGCCTCCATGAAGCGACTGCGTGCATTCCTACCGACTAGTACCGCACAGACCGGGAATGTGAACGAACGTTATCGCCACCATCTCGCACGATGCAGTTTCCAGGCGACCTCGAGGGGGAAAACACATGGTGGGACACGTTAGGGAGCCGCAACGAGGTCGCCGCACCGCCGCGCAGCAGTCCGCGCGCCGTGGAGGCGCGGCGAGCCGGCGACGGCACGAAGGGCACGCAGGACAGGTAAGGCACGACAGCGAGCAGCCTCGTCGCCACACCGACAGGTCGGCTCGTCCCGTCACCGGCGCACCAGCAGCACAGCGAGCACCATCGGCACCACCGATACGACCGGAGACCGCACCGGCACCGTCGGCGTCGCCCGCACCACCGGTTCCACCGGCCCGACCGGGCCGTCCGGCACCTCGGGAACCGCGCGCCGACCGCCGTACCCGTCCCCCGCGACCCCCTCGCGCCACGTCGGCGTCGGAGACGACCTTCGCCGTGACTCCCCATGAGCGCACACGGGGGACGGAGCTGTCCTCCCGTGTGCCGACAGGAGGTCGGCCATGAAGGTCACCAAGGCGGCGCTGCCCCTTCTCCCGCTCTGCGAGCGCCTGCTTCCCGGCAGGCTGGCGGGACTCTCCATGGCCCTGCTCAAGGCGACCGCGCTCGAGCTCGCGATCCTCGCGGGACACCTCCTCCTGTACCCGTCCGGCATCGCCCAGGAGCGCCGCTCCCCCGTGCCCCCGCTCCCCGCGTCCGAGGACGGCGCCGCGCAGTTGCCGACGGAGGCCAAGCCCCCGGTCGTGCTGCTGCACGGGTTCATCGACAACCGCTCGGTGTTCGTGCTCCTGCGCCGCAGCCTCGCCCAGCACGGCAGGCAACAGATCGAGTCGCTCAACTACTCCCCGCTGACCTGTGACATCCGGGCCGCGGCGGAGTTGCTCGGCCGGCACATAGAGGGCATCTGCGAGCGCACGGGCAGTGAGCGGGTCGACGTCGTCGGGCACAGCCTCGGCGGCCTGATCGCGCGGTACTACGTGCAGTGTCTCGGCGGCGACGCCCGGGTCCGCACCCTGGTGACGCTCGGCACCCCGCACTCGGGCACCCGGGTGGTGCCGCTGGCGAACGCGCACCCGATCGTGCGCCAGATGCGCCCCGGCTCGGAGTTGCTCGAGGAGCTCGCTCGGCCGGCCCCGGGCTGCCGCACGCACTTCGTCAGCTTCTGGAGCGACCTCGACCACCTGATGGACCCGCTGGAGACCGCCTGCATCGAGCACGAGGACCTGATGGCGGAGAACGTCCGGGTGACCGGGATCGGACATCTCGCCCTGCCCGTCCACCCCGCCGTGGCGACCGGCATACGGCAGGTGCTCGACACCGCGCGGGCCGGGGAGGAGACGGCCGGACGCGCGGGCGGACTGACCGTGGCGTAACGGTCGTACCGGTCACCGGACACGGGCCGCGGACAGCTCGTCGGCACAGACCGCCGACAGCTTTCCGCGGGCCTCCGGAGCCCGGACCGGACCCGACCGTCATCGAACAAGCTTCGAACACAGGGCCAAGGTCCCGCCCGCAGTCCCCCGAAACACGGCCGAATGCCCGTTTCCTGCGCGCCCGAAACCAGTTGAAGATTGTCGCGCCCGCGTACCGCCGGGTACAGTCGCCGCACTGCTCTGGCAGCCCCTGTTGTCGAGGCGAAAGAGAAGTTGGTGAACGACCGTCACCCGTCGGGGACCATGACCACCCCGGCTCCGGCCTCCGACGCCGACTCGTCGCACTACGCGTCGTACGGCACGCAGGAGGCCCAGTACGGCGACTTCACCACGTACGGCGGCTATGACGCCACCGGTTTCTGCACCGCGGGTACCCCGGACGCCGGTGCACACACCACCGGCACCTTCGAGACCGACCCGCTCTTCGGCGACATGCCGGGCGACGCGACCGGTTCGTACGACGCCTCGACGTGGACCACGGGCGGTCACCAGACCCTGAACTACGACATGTACGCGGCCCAGCACCACGCCGCCTACGACACCGGCGCGTACGACACCACGCAGTGGGGCGCCGACCACCAGCAGCTCGCCGCGATCCCGCCGCAGGGTGGCAGCGTCGACCACTCCGGGCAGTGGGACGCGAGTTCCTGGCACCAGCCGGACCAGTCCGCGGCCCCGGCCGACCAGACCCAGCAGTGGGAATGGGGCACGCAGACCTTCGACACCGGGGCGTACGACGCCACGCAGTGGAACTCCGACGGCACGGCGGCCGGTCCGCAGCAGACGGCCGCGTACGAACAGGCCGGCCACGACGAGCCCCACAGCTACGAGGACAGCCACTACGAGGAGAGCCACGCGTACGGCGAGGCGAATCCTTACGGCGAGGCCTACGCCGAACACACCTCGCACGACGGCGAGTCGCACGACGGCGCGGACACCGCCACCACCGCCACCGGTGAGCTGCCCGCCGTCCACGACGCCGATGTCCCGCTCCTGGACGACCAGGAGGAGCCGCCCCGGGCCTCGGCACCCGCCCCCGGCTCCCGGGTCGCCGCCCGCAACGCCAACCGCTCCCGCCGCCGGATGCCCGCCAAGCGCTCCGCGCTGCTGACGATCGCCGTGCCCTCGGCGTGCGTCATGGGTGTCGCCGGGATCGCCGCCGCCTCGGTCGGCACACTCACCGGAGACGACCAGGAGACCTCGACGACGCTCGCGGACGCCAGCGCCGTCAAGCCGTCCGTCGCGAACAACGAGCTGGACACCCAGCTCGAGAGCCTCCGGGCCGGTGCCGACGACTTCGCCGACCGGGCCAGCCGTACGCAGGAACGCATCGACCTCAAGGCCCAGCAGGTGGCCGAGAAGAGGAAGGCGGCGGAGGAGGCGGCCCGCAAGGAGCGGCTGCGCCCGAAGTTCGCGCTTCCGGTCGCGCAGCGCGGACTCAGCGCCTACTACGGCCAGTCCGGCGTCAACTGGATGTCCGTCCACACCGGCATCGACTTCCCGGTGTCGTACGGCACCACGGTGATGGCCGTGACCGACGGCACCGTGCGGACGCAGTGGAACAGCGCCTACGGCAACATGATGGTCGTGACCGCGAAGGACGGCACGGAGACGTGGTACTGCCACCTCTCCACCTACCGCGTCGCCTCCGGTACGACGGTGAAGGCCGGCGACCCGATCGCCTACTCCGGCAACTCCGGCAACTCGACCGGTCCCCACCTGCACTTCGAGGTGCACCCGGCGGGCGGTTCGGCGATAGACCCCCTGCCGTGGCTGCGCAGCCACGGGCTGGACCCGACGTAACCCCTCGGGCCCGGCCCCGCCCGCCCGGAGCTACAGCTTCTCCACCGGCGCGTACCGCAGCAGCAGCCGCTTCGGCTTCGCCTCCCCGAAGTCGATCGTCGCCTCGGCGTTCGCCCCCGTGCCCTTCACCCCGACCACCGTGCCCAGACCGAACTGGTCGTGGGTGACACGGTCGCCGACGGCCAGGGACACCACCGGCTTCTCCGAGGTCCTGCGCGTCGCGAAACCGGACGCGCCCGAGGCCGAGGACCGCGAACGGGACGACGACAGCGAGGCGGCGACCGCCGAGACCGGTCCCGCTGGAGCGGCGGACGCCCCCGTGCGCTTCCAGTCGACGTGCTGCGCCGGGATCTCCTCCAGGAAGCGGGAGGGCGGGTTGTACGACGGCTGCCCCCACGCGCTGCGCAGCGCGGACCGGGTCAGGTAGAGCCGCTCACGCGCGCGCGTGATGCCGACGTACGCCAGGCGCCGCTCCTCCTCCAGTTCCTTGGTCTGGCCGAGGGCGCGCATGTGCGGGAAGACGCCGTCCTCCATGCCGGTGAGGAAGACGACCGGGAACTCCAGGCCCTTGGCGGTGTGCAGGGTCATCAGGGTGATGACGCCGGAGCCGTCCTCGTCCTCGTCGGGGATCTGGTCGGAGTCGGCGACGAGCGCGACCCGCTCCAGGAAGTCGGAGAGCGAACCGGTCTCCTCGCCCTCCCCGGACTCCTGCTCGAACTCCAGGGCCACGGCGGCGAGTTCTTGGAGGTTCTCGATGCGGGTCTCGTCCTGGGGGTCGGTGGAGGCCTGCAACTCGGCGAGGTAGCCGGTGCGTTCGAGGACCGCCTCCAGGACGGTTGCCGGGCCCGCGCCGGACTCGACGATCGTACGCAGCTCCTCCATCAGCACGTTGAACCGCTTGACGGCGTTGGTGGAGCGCGCGGCCATGCCGTACGCCTCGTCGACGCGCTTGAGCGCCTGCGGGAAGCTGATCCTCTCGCGCTGGGACAGGGCGTCGATCATCGCCTCGGCGCGGTCGCCGATGCCCCGCTTGGGGACGTTCAGGATGCGCCGCAGGGGTACGGAGTCCTCGGGGTTGGCGAGGACGCGCAGGTAGGCCAGGACGTCCCGGACCTCCTTGCGCTCGTAGAAGCGGACGCCGCCGACGACCTTGTAGGGCAGGCCGACGCGGATGAAGACCTCTTCGAAGACACGGGACTGCGCGTTGGTGCGGTAGAAGACGGCGACGTCGCCGGCCTTCGCCTCGCCCGCGTCGGTGAGGCGGTCTATCTCGTCGGCGACGAACTGCGCCTCGTCGTGCTCGGTGTCTGCGACATAGCCGGTGATGCGCGCGCCCGCGCCCGCGTTGGTCCACAGGTTCTTGGGGCGGCGGGACTCGTTGCGCTCGATGACGGCGTTGGCGGCGGTGAGGATCGTCTGGGTGGAGCGGTAGTTCTGCTCCAGCAGGATCGTCGTCGCGTCCGGGTAGTCCTCCTCGAACTGGAGGATGTTGCGGATGGTCGCACCGCGGAAGGCGTAGATCGACTGGTCGGCGTCACCGACGACACACAGCTCGGCGGGCGGCAGGTCCTGCTCGCTCGGCGGTACGTCCACCGGGTGCTCGGAGGTCCCGACCAGCTCTCTGACCAGGGCGTACTGTGCGTGGTTGGTGTCCTGGTACTCGTCGACGAGGACGTGCCGGAAGCGGCGGCGGTAGTGCTCGGCGACGTCGGGGAACGCCCGGAGCAGGTTGACCGTCGTCATGATCAGGTCGTCGAAGTCGAGGGCGTTGGCCTCGCGGAGCCGCGACTGGTACATGGCGTAGGCCTGCGCGAGGGTCTTCTCGAAGCCGTCCGTGGCCTGGGCGGCGAAGTCCTCCTCGTCGATCAGCTCGTTCTTCAGGTTGCTGATCTTGGCGCTGAAGGACTTCGGCGGGTACCGCTTGGGGTCGAGGTCCAGGTCGCGGCAGACCAGGGCCATGAGCCGCTTGGAGTCGGCGGCGTCGTAGATCGAGAACGACGAGGTGAACCCGAGCTTCTTCGACTCCTTGCGCAGGATCCGCACGCAGGCGCTGTGGAAGGTCATGACCCACATCGCGTTCGCGCGCGGGCCGACGAGCTGCTCGACGCGCTCCTTCATCTCGCCCGCGGCCTTGTTGGTGAAGGTGATCGCGAGGATCTGGCCGGGGTGGACATGGCGCTCGCCGAGGAGGTGGGCGATGCGGTGGGTGAGCACCCGGGTCTTGCCGGAGCCGGCGCCGGCCACGATGAGCAGGGGGCTGCCGGAGTGCACGACGGCCGCGCGCTGGTTCTCGTTCAGCCCCTCCAGGAGGGCGGCCGGGTCCACCACGGGGCGCGGGGCGCCGTCGCGGTAGTAGGCGTCCCGGTCCGGGGGCACGTCGAACTTCCCGCCGAACAGGTCGTGCGGGACCTGCTCCGGCACGTGCTCGTCCTCGGGCGGCGGCGGGGGTTCCTCCGCGTGCCCGCGAGGGGCCTGGAGGTCCGCCAGGAAGCTGTCGTCAAAGAGGCTGCTCATCGCTCTCCGAGTCTAGGGTGCCCCACTGACAGACCGCCGCCGCCCCGAGAACATCGCCCGAATCACCGCCCCACCCCGGCCGCCGGAAGCCGCCCCGGAAACGGGCGGGCGTCACCACTCCGACCAATGCGCCAGGTGCTGATAAATCACCGCACAACGACCGCGCGGAACGGCGCCTGGGACGAAGGTCACGAAAATGTATCGGGCATATCGAACATCAACCTTCACACGCGCCACACCGGTTGGCTACCGTTCCCGCAGGCCGTACGACCCCCTCCGGCGAACGTCGCCGGGCCGCACGGCCTCCGCCGAGTCCGCAGCGCCGCCGCGCGCCCGGAGCCGGGGACCCACCGAACCTGGGGTGAATCGGCCGCCTCCCGCGCGGGGAGAGCCGTAGGGCAAACCTTCCGACGCACGACGCCCGAACCCGACAGCTAACTCGGCAGGCGGAGCACGGAAGGAGTCGCCTCCCTTGGCGTCGCACCGCAAGTCGCGTCCCGCCGGTACGCGCGTGGCAGGCATACGGACCCCGGCCCTCGCGACGGCCGCCCTGACCTCCGTGGCCCTGCTGTCCCAGTCGGCGAACGCCGCGCCGGCCGATGACAAGCCGAGTCTCGAAGAGGTCGAGAAGAAGGTCGACGACCTCTACCGCCAGGCCGAGTCGGCGACCGACAACTACAACGCGGCCAAGGAGAAGACGGCCAGGCAGCGCAAGCAGGTCGACACGCTCCTCGACGACGTCGCCCGGCGCACCCAGAAGCTCAACGAGGCGCGGGAGGAGCTCGGCGCGTTCGCCGCGGCCCAGTACCGCACCGGCGCCGCCGCGCCCGACACGGCGACCTTCCTGCTCGCGGACACCCCGCAGGACTACTTCGACCAGACCCAGCTCATGGGCCGCCTGACCAGCCGCCAGAAGGGCGCGGTCGACGACTACGTCACCGAGCAGTCGGACACGATGAAGAAGCGCCAGGAGGCCTCCCAGAGCCTCCAGGCGCTCACCGAGACGCAGAGCGACCTGAGGACCGCCAAGGCGACCGTCCAGAAGAAGCTCGCCGACGCGCGGGAGCTGCTGTCCGAGCTGACGGCCCAGGAGAAGGCGCGTTTCGCGGCGATCGAGCAGCGCAGGCAGCAGGAGGCGGCTCGCAAGGCGGCGGAGCTCGCGCAGCAGCAGGCGGCGGCGCAGAAGGCCGCACAGGAGACCGCGCAGGAGACCGCCGCCCCGCAGGACACGGCCTCGACGGCGCCCGACTCCTCGTACGCCACCAAGGCCGCCAAGGCCCTCGCGTTCGCCCGGGCGCAGATCGGCAAGCCGTACGTCTGGGGCGCCACCGGCCCCGACTCCTACGACTGCTCAGGGCTCACCCAGGCCGCCTGGAAGGCCGCCGGCGTCGACCTCCCCCGCGTCACCTACGACCAGGTCAACGCCGGCACCACGGTCTCCCTGGCCGACGCCCAGCCCGGTGACCTGGTCTTCTTCTACGACGACATCAGCCACGTCGGCCTCTACATCGGCAACGGCATGATGATCCACGCTCCCAAGCCGGGCGCGTACGTCCGCGAGGAGTCGATCTACTACGACGGCGAGTCGGCGATCCACAGCGTGGTCCGCCCGGCCTGAGCCCGGCGCTCGGAGTTCCGTCCCGCCCCGCGCCGCCCCGGGACCCGCACTCGCGTGCATTTCACGCGCGCGCGTGCGCGCCCCGCCGCCACGGCGCGGGGCGCTTCCTAGCATCGCCCCATGCCCGGTACCTCCCAGCACTCCGCCCAGCGCATCCGGTGGGCGCAGCGCCCGCCCGCGGTCGGGGCCGCGGTGCTGGCGACCGGCATCCTGTCGGTCGGGCTCCGTCTGACCGGCCACGAGACGCTGTCCCGCATCGCCCTGGTGCTCGGATGCGCGGCCTGGCTCGGGCTGGCCGCCGACTTCGCCGTACGACTGCTGCGGCAGCGCGCGCGATGGGTCGCGGACGCCGGGACACCGGGCGCCCTGACGGCCGTGGCGGCGACCACCGTGCTCGGCACCCGCTTCTCCCTGCTGAGCCGGCAGGCCCTCGCCGAGGCGCTGCTGACCCTGTCCGCCCTGCTGTGGCCGCCGCTGATCACGCTGGTCATGAGGCACTGGAGGCCGCGGATGCCCGGCGGGGTGTTCCTGTGCTGCGTGGCCACCCAGGGCCTCGCGGTCCTCGGTGCCACCCTCGCGGCGGCCGAGTCCGCGGCCTGGCTCGCGCACACCGCGCTGGTCCTGTTCTGGCTCGGCCTGGTCCTCTACGGCATCGCGCTGTTCCGCTTCGACCTGCGCCAGGTCCTGGAGGGACCGGGCGACCAGTGGATCGCGGGCGGCGCGCTCGCCGTCTCGGCGCTCGCCGGCTCCGAACTCCTCGCCGCCGACAGCGTGCGCCTGTACCTGTGGAACGACGACGACCGCGCAGTCCTGCGCGCGGTGACCCTCACCCTGTTGGTGCTCGGCCTGGCCTGCTACGCCGTACTGCTGGCCGCCGAGTTCGTACGGCCCCGCACGCGTTACGACGTGCGCCGCTGGGCCACCGTGTTCCCGATGGGGATGACGGCGGTCGCGACGCTGTCGGTCTCCGCCGCCGTGGACGTCCCGTGGCTCGGCACGCCCGGTGAGGTGCTGCTGTGGATCTCCGTGGCGGCCTGGTCGGCCGTCGCGGCGGGGGCGGTCGGCTCCGCCCGGGCGGCCGTCAGGTCCAGAGCACCGCGATGAAGACGTTGGCCGTGGTCAGCGCGCCGACCAGGCCGAACAGGCTCTTGTCCACCTTCTCGTCGTCCCGCTTCACATAGACGAGGCCGAGGATCACGATCAGCAGAGCCAGCTTGACGCCGATCTTGATGTTGTTGACGTGCTGGTCGTCGGCCTGGTTGAGGCCGACCAGGATGACCCCGGTGACCAGCATCGTCGCGGCACCGTGCAGCATCGCGGGGACGAACCGGGCGGTGCCCCGGCCCATCGCCTTCATCTGGGTGAGGAAGCCGCCGAGCAGTGAGGCGATGCCGATGATGTGCAGACCGACGAAGAGATGGATGAGTACGTCCATGAGGCCGGAGCTTATGCAGGGGCGGCAGGGGCGTCCGCACCGGCCCCTGCGGCAGAGCTCGCATATATGCGGCCCATAGCACCCCGCGCCCGTCCCGCGTCCGTGAATCCCGACTTCGGTCAGCGCACCACGCGAAGTCGACGGCGTCACCCCGGCAGCACGGTCACCTTCGGTCACCCCACGGTCCCCTGGCGGCAGTTCCGCACAACGCGTCACCTCCCGGACACGGTCAGGTTTAGCGTCCTCCACCAGGTGACCGGCTCCCCACCGCCGCCCGGGCCAGGGGCGGCAGTCGGACACCACCGCCGAGAAGGTCCGGCGGCGGCTCGCTCCCCCTGTGCGGGCCGTCGCCGGACGCGCACACCGCCCCGGGCGGTCGTACGGCCGCTCCCCGGCGTCGTACGGCTCCGAGCCCCGGGGCGGGCGATCGTACGAAAGGACGTGCAGTCCACGTGGCAGCGCACCGCAAGCCCCGCAGACGCTCGGCCGGCGGCCATACGGTCCGTACGGCGGCGACGATCGCCCTCGCGGGGGCCGCGACCGCGACGGGCTTCGACGGGATCGGACACGCCGAACCGCAGCTCACACCCGAGCAGGTCAGGGCGAAGGTGGACCGGCTGTACCAGGAGGCCGAGGCGGCCACCGAGAAGTACAACGGCGCGAAGGAGAAGGCGGAGGCGGCCGGGACCCGCCTGGACGGTCTGCGGGACGAGGCCGCCCGCAGGACGGAACAGCTCAACGAGGCGCGGGACGCGCTGGGTTCGATCGCCGCGGCGCAGTACCGCGGCGGCGGCCTCGACCCCGCGATGCAGCTCGCGCTGACCGACGACCCCGACCGGTACCTGGACGGCGCCGAGTTCGTCGAACGCGCCGGCACCCGCCAGGCCGCCTCCGTGGCGAACGTGCGCCGGCAGTTGCGGGAGATCGAGCAGCTCCGCGGGGCCGCGCACGTCGAACTGACGTCGCTGAGGTCGCGCCAGGCCGAACTGAAGCGCCACAAGAAGACGATCACCGGCAAACTGGGCGCGGCCCGCGAGCTGCTGTCCCGGCTGTCGGCCGAGGACAGAGCGGCGGCCCTGGGCGAGGACGGGGACCGCGCCTCACGGGCCACCACGGGCGCACGCGGGGAGCTGACGGCCCCCGGCGCGGCCACCACGCAAGCGCCCAACTCCCGTGCGGCGGCGGCTGTCTCCTACGCCTACACGAAACTCGGCAGCCCTTATGTCTGGGGCGCCACGGGACCGGACGCCTTCGACTGCTCGGGCCTGATCCAGGCCGCCTACCGCTCCGCGGGCGTCTCCCTGCCCCGCACGACCTACGCCCAGATCGACGCCGGCCGGCGTGTCTCCCGCTCCGAACTCCTCCCCGGCGACCTGGTGTTCTTCTACTCGGGCATCAGCCACGTCGGCCTCTACGTCGGCAACGGGCAGATGATCCACGCCCCGAACCCGTCGGCCCCGGTGCGGGTGGCACCCATCGACGAGATGCCGTTCGCGGGCGCCACGCGGGTGGCGTGAGCGTGGGTGAGGTGACCTCGTGCGAGCAGCCGTGTCAGACCAGCCGCCGTGCCGTCGCCCACCGGGTCAGCTCATGACGGTTGGACAACTGCAACTTCCGCAGCACCGCCGAGACATGGGACTCGACCGTCTTCACCGAGATGAAGAGCTGCTTGGCGATCTCCTTGTAGGCGTAGCCACGCGCGATGAGCCTGAGCACCTCGCGCTCGCGCTGGGTCAGACGGTCCAGGTCCTCGTCGACCGGCGGGGCGTCGGTGGAGGCGAAGGCGTCCAGCACGAAGCCGGCCAGGCGCGGGGAGAAGACGGCGTCGCCCTCCTGGACGCGGAAGACGGAGTTGACGAGGTCCGTGCCGGTGATCGTCTTCGTCACATAGCCGCGCGCACCGCCCCGGATCACCCCGATCACGTCCTCGGCCGCGTCCGAGACGGACAGCGCGAGGAAGCGGACGGGCCGGTCGGCGTCCGCCATCAACGGGGCGCACCGGCGCAGCACTTCGACGCCGCCGCCGCCCGGGAGATGGACGTCGAGAAGGACGACCTCCGGGCGGGTCGCGGTGATGACGGTGACGGCCTGCTCGACGTCCGCGGCCTCCCCGACGACCTCGACGCCGGTCTCCTCGGTGCGGCCGATCTCGGCCTGGACGCCCGTACGGAACATGCGGTGGTCGTCGACGAGGACCACGCGCACGTGCCGCTCGCCCGCGCCGCCGGTCGGTGCCGGCTCCACGGGGTCCGTGTTCGCCTCGGTGGGGTCACTCATGACGTCTTCTCCGCCCTCTCCATCTCCAGCTCGACCTCCGTGCCGCCGTCCGGCACCGCGCGCAGCCGGGCCGTGCCGCCATGGCGCTCCATGCGGCCGATGATCGATTCTCTGACACCCATCCGGTCGGCGGGTATCGAGTCGAGGTCGAAGCCGGGGCCGCGGTCCCGGACGGACACGAAGACCGTCCTGCCCTCGACTTCGGCGTAGACCTGTACGGCGCCGCCCTCGCCACCGTACTTGGCGGCGTTGACCATCGCCTCACGCGCGGCCTGCATCTGTGCGGCGGTCCGCTCGTCGAGGGGGCAGTCTCCGACGACGACCACCTCTATGGGGACGCCGTGCTTGTCCTCGACCTCGGCCGCGTTGCGCCGCACGGCGTCGGCGAGGTCGGTCGGTTCGTCGGCCTCGTCCTTGCCGGTGCCCTCGGGTTTGTACAGCCAGGTGCGCAGGTCGCGCTCCTGGGCGCGGGCGAGGCGGCGGACCTCGCCCGGGTTCTCCGCGTTGCGCTGGATCAGGGTCAGGGTGTGCAGCACCGAGTCGTGGACGTGGGCCGCGACCTCCGCGCGCTCCTGGGCGCGGATGCGCATCAGGCGCTCCTCGGAGAGGTCCTGGGTCATGCGGACGAGATACGGCCCGGCGAGGAGCGTTATCCCGACGAGGACCGCGAGCGCGGCCTGGAGGACGGAGCCGAGGTGGGCGGCGGAACCCTGGAGGACGAAGACCCCGGAGACACCGGCGGTGACGAGGAGGACACCGCCCGCGGCACGCAGCAGCGTCAGGGTGCGCCGGCGGCGGCCCACCTCCATCCAGCGGGCCCGGCGGGCGTTGTCCGCCTGGCGCCA
The DNA here is from genome assembly GCF_044756385.1 of Streptomyces sp. NPDC091972. NCBI lineage: Bacteria > Bacillati > Actinomycetota > Actinomycetes > Kitasatosporales > Streptomycetaceae > Streptomyces > Streptomyces sp. NPDC091972. The sequence continues at coordinate 159,326 of NZ_JBIVSV010000011.1, forward strand.
GACCAGGGCGACGCCCGCGCCGACCAGGACGGCGGGCCAGAGGTAGGCCTTGGCGCCGTTGCCCACGTTGACATTGCCGACGAAGACCATGGCCACGACGACCATGAGCAGCAGGGCCACGATCTGGCCCCGGTCGGGGCGGCGGGCGACCAGTCTGCGGCGGCCGTCGGGCGAGGTCTCGGTGGTGACCAGGGACGGCGGCTTCTGTCCGCCGACCCCGCCGACGCCGAGCGGCACGAAGAACCAGAACGCGGCGTACAGCAGGGCACCGAGCCCGTCCGCCATGAACAGGCCCACGAAGACGAGCCGCACCCAGATGACGGGCAGCCCGAGATGCCCTGCGAGCCCCCGCGCCACACCACCCAGCCAGCGTCCGTCACTGCTGCGGTAGAGCTTGCGCGGCGGCCGCGGTTCGACGAGGGGCGCTGCTGCGGCTTCCGGCATGCCATCGATGGTCACACGGCCGGAGTGCCGGGGCATCAGGGTTGGCCCCCGAGACTCCCCTGATCTTCGAACGGCGTGCCCTCCGAACGCTTCCCTCCCTCCTCTCAGGGCCGATATCAGGGTCCGGCCAGGGTCGTTCCGACTCCCGTGGCGCCCTCTCGCCCGTCACCATGGACACATGACAGATCACCAGCACGCCGCGGGCGCCGGATCCGGTGGAGGCCCGGACCCGGACACCGGCCCCGGCGCGGGCTCGCCCGCCGGCACCGGCGGGGCCTCGGGCGCGCACGGGCGGGCGGGCACGCGGAAAGAAGGAGGCGCACCGGCGGATCCGCCCACAGAATCCTTCGGGCACCAGGCGGCGACCGAGTCCCTCGGGCACACGACGGCGACCGAGTCCCTCGGGCACACGACGGCGACCGGCAGCGCCTCCACCCCGCCCCCCTTCACCCCGCCCGCCCCCGCACCGCAGGACCCGGCCCCCGCTGAGGACGGCCCGCTGGCCCCCCTGCGCTTCCGGCGGGACCGGCGGCACAAAATGCTGGCCGGAGTGTGCGCCGGACTCGGGCGGCAGTGCGACATGGACCCGGTGATCTTCCGGATCACGCTCACCGTGCTGTCGGCGACCGGCGGCATCGGTCTCCTCTTCTACGGCTTCGCCTGGCTCTTCGTCCCGTACGAGGACGAGGACGAGAACGAGGTGCGCAAGCTGCTCACCGGGCGGGTGGACGGCCAGGCCCTCACCGGCGTGCTCTTCGCCCTGGTCGGCTGCGGGGTGTTCCTCACCATGCTGGGCAACACCGGCGTGCTGACCTTCGCCGTGGTGCTCTCCCTGCTCCTCGCGGGCGCGGGGTACTGGTCGCGCCACCGCGGCACTCCCGACCCCGACCCGCTCTCCGCCCAGGCCGTGGCCGACGCCCCGCCGGAGGCGCAGGCCCCGCCGGTGGCCGCGGGCTACCCGTCCTGGTGGCGCGACCCCATCGTCAAGGACGGCACCCACGTCGGCGGCACCGGCTATCTGTGGGGGCCGAGCGACTCCCGCGACCGTGACATCGCCGCCGCCGTCAACATCGGCCGCGGCACCTGGAGCCGGCGTGAGGAGCTCGCGGCCCGGACCCGCCCGCCCAAGCCCCGGGGGCCCCGCTGGATCGGCGGCTGGGTCTTTCTGCTCGCCCTGCTCGCGGGCGGTCTCGGCACCGCGGCGACCTGGGAGGACCATGCCCTGGGCACCAGCCTGCAGACCGGTCTGTCCTGCGCGCTGATCGTCCTGGGCCTGGGCATAGCCACCAGCTCCTTCCTGGGCCGCACCGGAGCGGGCTCGATCTTCCTGGCGGTCGTCACGGCGGGCCTGCTCGCCACCTCGGCCGCCCTCCCGAAGGACATCACCACCCACTGGGTGCGCACGAACTGGACGCCGACGGCGGCACAGAACATCCGCGCCCAGTACGAACTGGGCACCGGCGTGGGCACCTTGGACCTGTCCCGTGTCGACTTCGCCGAGGACCGCACGGTGACGACCCAGGTGGAGGTCGGGGTGGGCCGGCTGCTGGTGATCGTGCCGCCGGACGTCACCGTGGAGGCGGTCATGGACGTGGGCGTGGGCGACATCCAGTTGCCGGGCGACGACCAGAAGGACGTGGACGTGGCACCCGGCAAGCGCAAGGAGGTCACCCTGAAACCGGCCCCGGGCACCGAGAGCACCGCCACCCTCGACATCGATCTGCGGGTGGGCATCGGACAGGCGGAGGTGAGCCGTGCTACGTCATGAGTTCCGGCCGGGAAAACTGGTCGCCGGGTTCTTCCTGACCGTCGCGGGCGTCACCTATGCCGGTGACGCGGGCGACGCCTGGGACACCCCGTGGTTCGCGGTGATCCCCCTCGTCGTCGGCGGCCTCTGCCTGGCCGGTGTGGTGGGCCTGCTGGCCCGGAGCGTGCGCAACCGCCGTGACCGGAGCCGCGAGGACGGCCGTACGAGCCCACCACCGGAGGCCGACCCGACGACACAGCCGCCCGTGCCCCACTGACCACCGACGAGCAGGGAGGGACAGCCCGTCACAGCCCGGCACCGGACCGCGACCGCCACCGGTCCCTCCCCGCGCCCGACGACGACGGACCGGAGCTAGCGGTAACCACCCGCCCGCCGTCGCCGTCGGGCGCGCAGGGCGGCGTCCACGGAGAACACGGGGGCACCCGCGAGGACGAGCGGCAGCCAGGCCATCAGGTAGGCGAGGTCGTTGCCGTAGTAGTAGGGGTCGGAGGCCCAGCTCACGGTCAGCCACAGGCTGAGCGAGATCAGCGCGCCGCCGAGTGCGGCCAGGCGGGCGAGGATGCCGAGCAGGGTGCCGATGCCGACGGCGAGTTCACCGAAGGCGATGGCGTAGCCGAAGCCGACGGGCTCCTTCAGGGACAGGTCGACCAGTGCGGGGATGGCCGCCGAGTCCCGGACGCTGCGCATCATGTCGCCGATGGAGCCCGAGCCGGAGCCCTTCATGAAGGCGCTGTCGGTCAGTTTGTCCAGGCCGGCGTAGACGAAAGTGACACCGAGGAAGATCCGCAGCGGCAGCAGGGCGTACTGGCCGATGGTGTCCCGCCAGGAACGTTCCTCGTCGTGGTAGGGGGTGTGCGTGTCCGTACGAAAACTGTGAGTCATCGCTTCGAGCCGCCTCTCACCAGGGTGCCGAGACCCCTCACCAGACGATACGCACGAAGGGGCGGCCGCGCTCAATGCGCTGCCGGGTTTCCGCGGCCCGACGCGCCCACCCGCCGATCCGTCAGTCGGTCACGTCGATCGCGTACCGGTTCGTCTCCACCCCGGCGGCCGTCACCACCTGCACCTCCACCCGGCCCGGCTCCACGTCCGCCGGTACCGGCACGGTCAGGACCTCGTCGGTGGGGTTGCTGAAGCCGCCGGCCACCGGCACCAACGGCACGTGCACGTTCACCGGTCCGATCCGCACCACCATGCGGGCCAGCCGGTCCGCGCGCTGTGCGCCGGGCGGCACGAACCCGGCACCCCGGATCTCGATGTCGTCCCCGGTGCGGACGGGACCGTCCAGGTCACCCGCCTCACGCGAGCGCACCACGGAGAGGATCACCGGTCGGCCGCCCTCCGCGTACTTGCCCGCCACATAGGTCGCCGCGGACACGAGCACCACCACGGCCAGCCCCCACGGCAGGTCCGGCAACTGGTCCGGCCGCCGGGCCAGCCGCACCGCCGCGAACAGCAGGGCGACCCCGCCGATCACGACGTACTGGATGTCGGCGAAGGCGCCCCGCCCGGAGTCGTCGGTCAGCAGGTCGGCGGCGCGGGGCCGGTCGGCCCGCACCTTCTGGAGCCGCTGCCCGAGCACCCGCAGCCCGACCACCCGCCGCACCAGCACGGCGATGGCGCACACCACGGCCAGGACCGTCACCACCCCCGCGCCGCGGGCCAGTTCGAGCCCGGAGATCAGCGCGTCCCGCTCGGCGCTGTCGGAGGCCGCGGCCAGCCGGCCCACCAGCACCAGCACCGCGTAGGCGACGAACAGCACCCACGCCACGGCGACGGCCCGCGAGGTGGACAGCCGGTTGTCCTCGCCGATGACCGGTGCGAGCACCCCGCCGCGGGCCCGGTGGAACCAGGACGCGGCGGTCAGCGCACCCGCGACCACGAGCGCCGCGATGAGCCCCGCCGTACGCGCCGCGGTCCAGCCCGCCCCGATGGCGGTCAGCGCCTGGACGAGGAGCAGCACCACGACGGCGGCCCACACGGCGTACGCGGTACGACGCCACAGCCGCGCGAGCCAGGCGGCGCCCTCGGCCCGGCCCCGTTCGGCCACGGCCTCGGCGGACTGGGTCAGTTCCTCCGAGACCCACTGCCGGGAGGCCGACGCGGAGTGCGCCACGGCCGCGGGCAGACCATGGCCGGCGGCGAACTCGTCCCGCTTCAGGAGGAACTCGGCCACCGCCCGCCGGTGTCCGGCCCGCGCCCCGTGCGGGCAGTCCCCACAGGTGCAGCCACCTTCGTGCGCACCGGTGGGCACACCTCCGGCCGCGCTCTGTCTCGCTTCCTGCACCGCCACGCCCGACGCCCGCCTTCCCACAACTCCTGGCCCTTCGGTCCCACATGACCCCACGGCCGACCGACCGCACAACCCGCTGAAGATCCCCGAACAACTCCCCCGTGTTGACAGCGAATTGTGCCCTACAGCACACCCCTCCCGTCCGGCAGGTGTGGTCAGCGCGGGTGAAGCGGGGCCCGCCGTGTTGACCCGGCTGCGAGAATCTCCGTATGGCCGAGATCATCCAGCGTGACGGGACCTGGGCCTTCGACGGCACAACGGTCCGCATCACGCCGGGACTCCACCGCTCCGTGCCGCTGTTCCGGCAGACGTACGGCGAGGTCGCGGTGCCCCTGGACGCCATCGCGGGCGTGGCGTTCGAGCCGGAACGCAAGCGCGGCCGGCTGCGGATGCGGCTGCGGGAGGGCGCGGACCCGCTGCTGCACGCGACCGGCGGACGCCTGCCGGACCCGGCCGATCCGTACCGGCTGATCGTGGACGTGGACCGCGCCGGGGTCGCCGAGTACGTGGCCGAGGAGATCCGGCGCGCCCTGCTCCTCGAGCAGATCCCGAAGGAGCCGACGAAGACCTATCTGCTGCCCGGCCCGCCGGTCCCGGTGTCGGTGCGCTCCTCCGACGGCACGGTCTCCTTCGACGGCACCCAGGTCCGCATCGACTGGGCCGACACCTCCGACCGCGTCAAGCGGGCGACGGGCCCGCGGATCATCGACGTGGGTGACCTCGTCCAGGTCGAGTGGCTGCCCAACTCCGGTTACGAGGACGGCTTCATGCGGTTCGTGACCCGCGGGACCTCCTTCTCGAAACTGCCGCCGGAGAAGGACCCGTACGCCCTCGACCTGTGGGGCAGCACCCGCCGCGACCTGCTCACGGCGCTCGTCGCGACGGCGGTCACGGCCCGGCTGCCGCACCCGTCCACCCGCGGGGACATCGCGTACGGCGACGGAGGCGGCCACCGGTCGCGGCTCGCCGCGTCCGCCGCTGCCGCGCCGGCCGACCATCACGACGTACTGCTGCGCAGACTGCGGGAGCTGGGCGAGCTGCACCGCGAAGGGGTGCTCACGGACGAGGAGTTCGCGATGACGAAGGCCGCGGTGCTGCGGGGCTTCTGATGGGCGCCGGTCCTCAGGTCAGCAGGTCCGGCTCGCTGCGGGTGATGTCCTGCCACAGCGGCTGGTAGTTGATCCACGCCACCAGGTCCCCGCCGAGCTGTTCCCGGGTCGCCACCGCCGCCCGGTGGTCGATGAGCACGGGCCGTCCCGCCGCGCGCGCGAGCAGTTGCACCTGGCTGGAGCGTTCCATCGACAGGAACCACCAGGCCGCCGCGTCCACCGAGTCCCCGACGGTCAGCAGTCCGTGGTTGCGCAGCACCAGCGCCTTCCGGGACCCGAGCGCGGCGGCGATCCGGCGGCCCTCCTCGGCGTCGACGGCGACCCCGGTGTAGGCCTCGTAGAGGGCGTGGTCCTCGTAGAAGGCGCAGCTCTCCTGGGTGATCGGGTCGAGGAGCTCGCCGAGTGCGGACAGGGCCCGCCCGTGCACGGAGTGGCAGTGGGCGACGGCGACGACGTCGGGGCGGGCGGCGTGCACCTGGGAGTGGACGGTGAAGGCCGCCTGGTTGACGTGGTAGCGGCCGTCGAGCACCTGGCCGTCGGAGTTGGCGAGCACGAGGTCGCTGACGGTGACGTGCCGGAACGGCATGCCGAAGGGGTTGACCCAGAAGCAGTCGGTGAACTCCGGGTCGCGGGCGGTGATGTGCCCGGACACCCCGTCCTCGAAGCCGAGCCGGCCGAAGATCCGCAGCGCGCCGGCGAGCCGCTCCTTGCGGTGCCGGCGTTCCTCCTCGACGGAGTCGTGCATCGGCGGCATCGCGAAGTGCAGCTTCTCGGTGGGCACCGGCATCGGCGGAGTGGGCCCGAGGGGCGTCCCGTGCATGTGCTCCTCCAGCACTGGGTTGCTTTACGGGGCGGAAGTTACCGTCGGTCAGCGCGGGAGAACAGCGCTGGTTCGTAAAGATGGCGCACACAGCGGATACCGGACAGCAGATGTCGGGTATCGGCGGAAGACTGGCCGGCATGAACTGGGCAGCTTTCAGCTCCGCGGAACCCGACCTGGCCAAGACCGTCGAGACCCGCTTCGGTGCGTTCACCCACCACGTCCTCGCCACCCTCCGCAAGGACGGCTCCCCCCGCACCACCGGCCTGGAGGTCCGCTTCCTGCGCGGCGAACTCTGGCTCGGCATGATGCCGGGCTCGCTCAAGGCCCTCGACCTGCGACGCGACCCGCGGTTCGCGCTCCAGGCGAACCCCGGGGAGGGACAGTCCATGGGCGGCGGCGACGTCCGGATCACCGGACGGGCCCTCGAGGTCGAGGACCCGGACACCAAGGGGGCGTATGTGACAGAGGTGGAACCGCCGGAGCCGTTCCACCTCTTTCGCACCGAACTGACGGAGGTCGTGCGGACCTACGTCGAGGACGACAAGTACCTGGTCGTCCAGGTCTGGAAGCCCGGAGAGCCGGTGCGGACCCTCAGGCGGACCTGAAAGGCCCTACTCCCACTCGATCGTCCCCGGCGGCTTCGACGTCACGTCGAGCACCACGCGGTTGACGTCGGCCACCTCGTTGGTGATCCGCGTCGAGATCCTCGCGAGGACGTCGTACGGCAGTCGCGACCAGTCGGCCGTCATGGCGTCCTCGCTGGACACGGGGCGCAGGACGATCGGGTGGCCGTAGGTGCGGCCGTCGCCCTGGACGCCGACGGAGCGGACGTCCGCGAGCAGGACCACCGGGCACTGCCAGATGTCGCGGTCGAGGCCGGCCGCGGTGAGCTCCTCGCGGGCGATGGCGTCGGCGTCGCGCAGTAGGTCCAGGCGCTCCTTGGTGACCTCGCCGACGATCCGGATGCCGAGGCCGGGGCCGGGGAACGGCTGGCGCTGGACGATCTCGTCCGGGAGCCCGAGCTCCTGGCCGACCATGCGGACCTCGTCCTTGAACAGCTTGCGCAGCGGCTCGATCAGCTGGAACTCGAGGTCCTCGGGGAGGCCGCCGACGTTGTGGTGGGACTTGATGTTGGCGGTGCCGGTGCCGCCGCCGGACTCGACCACGTCCGGGTAGAGCGTGCCCTGGACGAGGAACTCCACCGCCGGACCCTCGTCCGCGATGATCTCCGCCTGGGCCTGCTCGAAGACCCGGATGAACTCGCGGCCGATGATCTTCCGCTTTTCCTCGGGGTCGGAGACCCCCTTGAGCGCGGTCAGGAAGCGCTCCTCCGCGTCGACGACGACCAGCTTGACGCCGGTCGCGGCCACGAAGTCCTTCTCGACCTGCTCGGTCTCGCCCTTGCGCATCAGGCCGTGGTCGACGTACACGCAGGTGAGCTGGTCGCCGATGGCGCGCGCGACGAGGGCGGCGGCCACCGCGGAGTCGACGCCGCCGGAGAGGCCGCAGATCGCGCGCTTGTCACCCACGCGCGAGCGGATCTCGGCGACCTGCTCCTCGATCACGTTGCCGGTGGTCCAGTCGGGCTTGAGTCCGGCACCGCGGTACAGGAAGTGCTCCAGGACCTGCTGGCCGTGCGTGGAGTGCATGACCTCGGGGTGGTACTGGACGCCGTAGAGCTTCTTCTCGTCGTTCTCGAAGGCGGCGACCGGGACGACGTCCGTGGACGCGGTCACGGTGAAGCCCTCGGGGGCGGCGGAGCAGGCGTCGCCGTGGGACATCCACACCGACTGCTCGTCCGGGGTTCCCTCGAACAGGGTCGAGCCGGACTTCGAGACATGCAGGGGCGTACGGCCGTACTCGCGGGCGCCGGTGTTGTCGACGGTGCCGCCGAGGGTGGTGGCCATGAGCTGGAAGCCGTAGCACATGCCGAAGACCGGGACGCCGGACTCGAACAGCTCGCGGTCCAGGCGCGGGGCGCCCTCCGCGTACACCGACGAGGGGCCGCCGGAGAGGATGATCGCCGCCGGGTTCTTGGCGAGCATCTCCGCGACCGGCATGGTGCTCGGCACGATCTCGCTGTAGACCCGGGCCTCGCGGACACGACGGGCGATGAGCTGGGCGTACTGCGCACCGAAGTCGACGACCAGGACGGTGTCGGGGGCGGCGGCGGGGTTCGCTGATGACACGGGTTGCCTTCCGGCGGTGAGCGAGGTGTGTGTGGTACCGAGTCTACCGGGAGTCACGGGGCCGCCCCGGGGCCCAGCCCCCGTCTCAGGATGCGAACCGGGTTGGACGCTCCCACCGGGCCCGGCATACTGCTGCCATGCTCACGCAGACGACCTTCCGCTTCACCTATGGCACCCGGCCCGCCGGCTGCCACGGTCGTGCCGCTTGAGCAACTGACAAGCGACTTCCCCAGGCGCCCCGGGCCGACAAGGTCCGGGGCGCCTGGTGTTGTCCGGACCTTGTCGCTCCGGGGCACCCCACCCCACCCAGGAGCCCCACGTGACCACCACACCCGAAGCGATCATCGCGGACGCCCGTGAGCGCATCGACGCGCTCGACGACCGGATCATCGGGCTGATCCAGGAACGGACGGCCGTCTCGTCCGTCGTCCAGCAGACCCGTATCGCCTCCGGCGGCCGACGGGTCCACCTCGCCCGCGAGATGGAGATCCTCGGCCGCTACCGCGAGGCGCTCGGCCGGCCCGGCACCTCCCTCGCCATGACGCTGCTCGAACTGTGCCGCGGTCGCATCTGAGTTCGGGCCCCGCCTCACCCGTACGGCGCGTGACCGCCGGGCCACCCGCCTCGTTGGTGGTGGTGTCCGTGCCAGCCAGGGGCGGGCCCGACAGAACCACGCGTGGCTCGCTGGAGCGATGAGGCGCACGGATCACGCCGTGCGCCGTGGGACCTCGCTCCAGGAAGTGACCGGACGGCAGGGGACAGCAGCCCGGTCACCCAAGAGAACGGCCGGCTCCGGGGACGCCCGGGGCCGGCCGGCGGGGCCGGTACCGGCACAAGGCTGGGTCAAACGGTTGCGGAGGCCGCGCCCATCCAGCACGATGCCAAGAAAGCCCCCAAGTCCCTCCGCAGACAACAGCATTCGTCTTGTCACCGCACTGCCAGAGGTCCACACCAGCCCTGCGCTCTGGTGGCACGGTCACGGAGAGCAAGCGGCGCAACCCCCCGGCGCCGCTCCCAGGCACCGGCGCTGCCCTGACGTCGGTGCTGACGGAAGAAGGGCCCCGCGGCCTCCGTCCCGCGGGGCCCTTCGCATGCCGGGTGCCGGTTCAGACGCGGGAGACCGTTCCGCAGCCCTCGGCACGGCCGGGGTCGAGGGGCTTGCTGCGGTCGTACGGGTCGGTGGTCGGCCCGGTGGGGTCCGCCCCGGTGGGTCCGGACGACCTGAACGACGGGTGCAGATAGCCGTCGTAGACGTCGCAGGCCGAGTTGTTGATGTCCTGGTCCCACTTCACGACGGTGAGCTTGCCCGGGGTGACCTGGTACTTCGCCGGGTCGGAGATCTCCACGTCGAGGATCCGGCGGATGATGGTGCGGGTGACCTCGGTGGAGCCGTTGGTCTGCACGACCGGGTAGACGAAGGTGTAGTCGGCGTGCACGGCCACGGAGGCGTGGTCGCCTGCCTTGAAGGTCATGCGGCCGCGGGTCTTCACGACGTCGCCGACCAGCCGCACCTCCTCGGGGTCGAAGCGGCTGAACATCCACAGCGGGTCGTGCTTGACGTCGGGCTTGCGCAGGCCGGTCTCCAGCAGCCCGCGCACGTCCTTCTGCAACGGGTCCAGCACGTCGAGCGCGGCCTCGGGCCGTGCGCCGCGCAGGGTCGCCGGGTCGAGGTTGGACTCGACGAGGAGCTTCCTGGTGAGCTCCAGGACCCGTTCGACGTCCGCCGCGGACCGGCCGCCGACGGCCTTCGCCTCCGGTACGACGATCCCGGCGGCACCGTCGGCCCAGCGCTTGGCGGGCGACCCGGCGAACGGGTCGTCCAGGGTGGGGATCGCGGAGGCCTCGGCGGAGGGCGCGGCGGTCGGCGCCACCGTCTCCTGGGGCAGCGGGGCGGCCGCGGCCTCGGCCTCGGAGGAGGTCTTCCGGCCGAAGGGGTCGCCCGGCACCAGCGAGGGCTTCACCGCCACGACGGCCACCGCGACCGCGACGGCGACACCGAGGACGCCCCACAGGCCCCGGCGGCTCCTCTTCTCCTGCCAGGCGGGACCGGTGCGCCAGCCCTCCGGGAGTTCGCCGCGCGCCTCCTGTCGCCGCAGCCGCTCCGTCACCTCACGGGCCCGCGCGGAGGGCTCCTTGGGGGCCGAGTCTCGGATGTCCCGCTCGGTGTCACGGGCGAACTGTTCCCAGACGTCGTCGGGGATCTTGGGGTCTTCTGACACGACGGTCAGTTCTAGGGCCTGGGAAAGCCCGTTCACAAGGCCCACCTGGAGGTGTGACTCAGCCCACATAAGTTTTCTGTGAATGCCCGCACAACCATTCACACCTGTCGTGGATCAAACCTCACGAATCACGGGCCCCACCCGCGCCCCACACGCGGAGGCCTCCTGGACGCGTGCCGCGCGAGTGCGGCGCACCTGACTTTCGAGGTCTTCATGAAGCTTCGTCGTGCACTGGCCGCCGCGGCCGCGACCGCCGCGATAGCGCCGCTGGCTCTGTTCGCCGCGCCGAGCGCCTTCGCGGACGAGTCCCCCACGCCGACCGCGGCCGAGAGCACGCCGGCCGGCGAGACCACCCCGACGGCCCCCGAGAGCACCACCGCGGCTCCGGAGACCACCCCGGCCGCCCCCGAGAGCACGCCCGCCACGGGCCAGAGCTCCCCCGCCGCCGGCGAGACCAGCTCGTCCCCCTCCGGCAGCCCCTCCACGAGCCCGTCCGGCTCCACCAGCGCCAGCCCCTCCCCGAGCACGAGCGACGAGCCCGTCGACCAGTGCGAGGTCGACGAGGACGACGCCCCGCTCCCGCACGACAGCGACGTGCTGCACAGCTCGCTGACCGGTCTGCCCGAGAGCATCGTGGCGGGCAGCGGCTGGACGAACTTCAAGTTCAACGTCAGCAACTCCGGCGACGAGACGATCAAGGACATCCAGCCCATCGTCGGTGTCGGGGCGGTCGACTGGGACTTCGAGAAGGACTACACCGACCTGGTCACCGTGCAGGTGAAGCAGGGCGGCTCCTGGGTCGACGTGGCCACGCAGTTCGGTGAGGGCGGCTCGTTCAACGCCTTCGACCTCGACGGCGGCGACTCCCTCAGCTACCAGCTCCGGGTGAAGGTCGACCGTCAGGTCCCGAGCGCGATCGGCATCGCCATCGGTCTCGCCGAGTACTCGGACGACAAGGGCTGCTGGGTCTCCGCCGACGAGAACATGGGCATCTACTACTTCGAGGTACTGCCGGCCGGCTCCGACGCCGGCAAGCCCGGCGACGCCAAGCCGCAGACCGGCGGCAAGAGCCCCATCTCCGACGTCAACGGCGTCGACGTGGACGGCCAGCTCGCCGAGACCGGTTCGAGCTCGGCCCTGCCGGTCGTCGGCCTCGTCGGCGGCTTCGCCGTCGTCGCCGGTACCGGTGTGGTCTTCGCGGTGAAGCGGCGCAAGGGTGCGACCGGCGCCCACGCCTGAGGCGTGACGCGCTGAGCACGACTTGACGCAGGGAAGGGGAAGGACCCGCACTCGGAGGGGGGTGCGGGTCCTTCTTCTTGCCCTTGCGGGGCGCTACGACTCCACCTCTTCGGGCTCTACGACTTCCTCGGCACCGCCGGCATCCCAAGGAACGGCAGTCTCAGCGCGCCGAAGGCCTCCGCCGGGACCGCCGGCGACTTGGGCTCGACCGCGGCGAGCCGGACGTACGCCTCGCCCTGCGCCGGACGCGGGTCCTCCTCGCCCTTGTTGGGCCAGTACGACATCGCGCGCTCGGCCTGCGCGGTGATCGTGAGCGAGGGGTTCACACCGAGGTTCGCGGAGACCGCGGCGCCGTCCACGACCGAGATTCCGGGGTGGCCGTAGAGCCGGTGGTACGGGTCGATGACGCCGGTGTCGCGGGAGGAGCCGATGGCGCAGCCGCCGAGGAAGTGGGCGGTGAGCGGGGTGCCCATCAGCTCGCCGACGTTCGAGCCGGCGAAGCCGTTGATGTCGGCGGCGATCGCCGAGGCGCCCTCCGAAGCGGCCTTGATCTGCTTGGGGTTGGGTGCCCCGTGGCCCTGCCGGGCGGTGAGCAGGCCCCTGCCGACGCCGTCCGGTTTCAGGTACGTCGTCAGGGAGTTGTCCAGCGACTGCATGACCAGGCCGATGATGGTCCGCTCCGACCAGCGGCGGTTGGAGAGCGAGCGCAGCACCAGGAGCGGGTGCCTCACGGCGTTCGCCAGCCATGCCATGGCCCTCGACGAGCCCTCGGCGTACGGGACTTGGAGGATGGACAGGCTGCCCATCGAGTTGGAGCCCTTGCCGTAGCGGACCGGCTCGATGTGGGTGTTCTCGTCCGGGTGGATGGACGAGGTGATGGCGACGCCCTGGGTGAAGTCGACCTTCGGCACGCCGGTCGCCTTGCGGTAGCGGCGGTTGTCGGTCTGGGCGCCGACCAGGGCCTCGGAGTTGGTGCGGGTGAGCTCGCCCAGCCGGTCCGAGATGTACGGCAGTTGGCCGCCCGCCTTCATGCGGTGCAGCAGGGTCTGGGTGCCGTAGGTGCCGGCGGCGAGGACGACCCTGCGGGCCTTGAAGGTGCGGCCCTTCGCCTTGCGGCGGTCGTCGGTGGGGAGGGTCGCGACGGCGTAGCCGCCCTGGGAGTCGTCCGTGACCGACACGACCGTGGTGAGGGGATGGACGACCGCGCCGGCCTTCTCGGCGAGGTAGAGGTAGTTCTCGTTCAGGGTGTTCTTGGCACCGTGCCGGCAGCCGGTCATGCACTCGCCGCACTCGATGCAGGCCTTGCGGGAAGGGCCCGCACCGCCGAAGTAGGGGTCGTCGACCTGCTCGCCGGGGGCGGCTCTCCGCTTGCCCTCCGCGTCCTCGCCGTCGCCGAAGAAGACGCCGACCGGGGCCATGTGGAAGGTGTCGCCGACGCCCATCCGCTCGGCGGCCGCCTTCAGGTGGACGTCGGAGGGGGTCATCGTCGGGTTGAGCCGGACACCGAGCATGCGGCGGGCCTGGTCGTAGTACGGCTCCAGCTCCTCCTGCCAGTCGGTGATGTCACGCCACTGCGGGTCCTCGAAGAAGGGCTTCGGGGGGACGTAGAGGGTGTTGGCGTAGTTGAGGGAGCCGCCGCCGACGCCCGCTCCCGCGAGCACCATGACATTGCCCAGCAGGTGGATGCGCTGGATGCCGAACATGCCGAGCTTCGGTGCCCAGAGGTAGTTCTTCAGATCCCAGGAGTTCTTCGGGAGCGTCTCGCGGGTGAAGCGGCGTCCGGCTTCCAGGACACCTACGCGGTAGCCCTTCTCGGTGAGGCGAAGGGCGGTGACGGAACCGCCGAAGCCGGAGCCGACGACGATGACGTCGTAGTCGTAGGTGTCCTGTGGCACGTGCTCTCCTCGTCGAGAACCGGGTGTTCCTACTTGAAACGCAGGGCCTTCATGAGCCGCAGGCTCCTGCTCATGAACTGGGCGTACTTCTCGTCGTCCATCCCCATCGAGGGCGCCATCGGCAGCAGGCGCTGCTGGGCGATCGTCTGGGCCTCGGTGTACTTGAGGATGCCCTCGGAGCCGTGCCGGCGGCCGAGGCCGGAGTCCTTCATGCCGCCCATGGGGGACTGGACGCTGCCGTAGGCGGAGGCATACCCCTCGTTGACGTTGACGGTGCCGGCGCGCACCCGGGAGGCGATCTCGCGGCCCCGCCGGCCGTCCTTCGTCCATACCGAGGAGTTCAGGCCGTACGGCGTGGAGTTGGCGAGCTCGACGGCCTCGTCCTCGGTCTTGAAGCGGTAGACCGAGACGACCGGGCCGAAGGTCTCCTCGGCGCAGACCGCCATGGGCTCGGTGACGCCGTCGAGGATGGTCGGCTCGAAGAAGTACGGGCCGATGTCCGGGCGGGCGACGCCGCCGGCGACGACCCTCGCCCCCTTGGACACGGCCTCCTCGACATGGCGGGTCACGGTCTCCAACTGCCGCCCCCCCACCAGGGAGCCCATGTCGGCGCCGTAGGCGAGGGACTTGCCGAGGCGCATGGCCCGGGTGCGGGCGGCGAAGCGCTCCAGGAAGGCGTCCGCGATCGACTCGTGGACGTACAACCGCTCGATGGAGATGCAGAGTTGGCCGGCGGAGGAGAAGCAGGCGCGGACGGCACCCGCGGCGGCCTTCTCGATGTCGGCGTCCTCCAGGACCAGCATGGCGTTCTTGCCGCCGAGTTCGAGGGACACGCCGACCAGGCGGGCGGCGGCGCCCTGGGCGACCTCGCGCCCGGTGCGGGTGGAGCCGGTGAAGGAGACGTAGTCGGCGTGCCGGACGACCTCGGGGCCGACGACGGGACCGTCACCGAGGACGACCTGGAAGACCTCGGCGGGCAGGCCCGCCTCGACCAGCAGGTCCCGCGCCCACAGGGCGGTCAGGCAGGTCTCGGTGTCCGGCTTCATGACGACGGCGTTGCCCGCCACGAAGGCGGGGAGCGCGTCGCCGACGGACAGCTCCAGCGGGTAGTTCCAGGGGGCGATCTGGCCGACGACACCGCGCGCATGGCGCAGTTCGGTGACCTTGGTGAGGGTGGGCACGGCCCCGGTGTGCCGCTTCGGCCGCAGGTAGGCGGGCGCCTTGCGGCCGTAGTGCCGGGCCGCCACGGCGACCGCCTGCACCTCCTCGTGCGCGTGCAGACGGGCCTTGCCGGTCTCCAGCTGGATGAGGTCGAGGACCTCGGCCTGGCGCTCCAGGACCAGGTCGTGGAAGCGGAGCAGGACGGCGGCGCGCTGCCGTACGGGGGTCCGCTCCCACACCGCCTGCGCCCGGCGGGCCGCGTCGAAGGCCTTCGCCACGTCCTCGGGGGTCGACTCGGGCAGGTCGGCCAGCTTCTCGCCGGTGAACGGCGTGTGGTTGGCGGTACGGCCGGACCCGGTCACCCCCTTGGTGAGCTGGGCGACCAGCTCCGGGGTGACCACGTCGGCCGCGGTACGGGCGCCCTCCGGGGCGGGGGCGAGGGGGTTCGTGCCGGTCTTGGCCGGGGCCTGCGCGTCCGTCATGAGCCGCAGGGTATTCGGGACGGGGCGCTTTGGGTACCCGTCGGTAACAGGCGTTCACGGAGTACACACACCCTGCCAGTGATGACTGGCGATGAATGTGCTGATCAGCCGTTGGGTGGGGACGATCAGCCGCGCTCGGGTTTTTTCTGGAGCAGCAGGCCGAGCGCGGAGAGGGCGGTGAGACGCCGGGGTCCGTCGGCGGCGGGGGGCGGGGGCGCGGACAGCGCGGGGGCGGGGGCCGGGGTGTCCGCGCCCTCCGGGGCCGGGGTGTCTGCGCCGCCCGGGGCCGGGGTTTCCGTGGCCTCCGGGGCCGGGGGCGAAGAGGGCGACTGCGAGGTCGGGGGCGTCCCCGTCCGTACGGTGCGAAGCGAGGCGGGCGTCTCCGCGGCCCACGCCGGCACGCTCGTCCCGGCGACCTCGGCCAGCACCTCGGCGGCCTCCTCCGCCGTGGGCCGGGCCTCGGGCTCGGGGGCGAGGAGCCCCGCCAGAAGAGAGCCGAGGGGACCGGATGCCAGGGGGCCGGAATCGAGGGGGCCGGAATCGAGGGGACCGGTCGCGTCCCCCGTCACGGCCGAGCGCAGCAGCGCACCCAGCGACCACAGGTCGGAGGCGGGCCCCGCGCCCCGCCCCGAGCCGCACTCCGGGGCGACGAATCCGACGGCGGCCTCCCGGGCGTCACCCCGCCCGGCGGCGCCGATCCCGAAGTCCGTCACGACGACCCGCTCGCCGTCGGCCCCGAGGAGCACGTTGGACGGCTTGAGGTCCCGGTGGACGATGCCGACGCGGTGCGCGGCGTGCAGCGCGCCGAGGACGGCGAGCCCGATCCGGGCGGCCTCGGTGTCGGTCAGCGGCCCCCGCCCGGCGAGAGCGGTCTCCAGTGACTCGCCCTCCACCAACTCCATGACGATCCAGGGCAGTTCATCCTCAAGGAGGACGTCGTGGATGGTGACGGCCGCCGGATGGTCGACCTGTGCCGCCGCCCGCGCCTCGTGCGGCAGCCGGTGCACGGCCCGCCGCCGCTCCTCGTCCTGCGGATCCCCGGTCAGCCGGGGCTCCTTGACGGCGACGTACCGCTCGTCCTGCTCGTCCCGGGCCCGCCACACCGTGCCGCCCGGGCCGGCCCCGACCCGCTCGACGAGCCGGTACCGCCCACCGATCAGACGTCCGTCGGGCGGGAGTTCGCCGTCTTCACTCATGGCACATGAGTACCGTGCGCGTCATGCCCTTGTCTAAGCGGCAAGCTCAGGCACCGGCCTCCGGCCGGCGCAGCAGGATGACGGGGTCGGTGCCCCGGGGTTCGGCGGGCATCCGCACGACGGTCCCTGGAAGGTGGCGTGGGGCCACTCCTCGGTGCTGCCGGGTTCCGCGCCGGCGCCCGTCACGATGCCGCGCAGGCTCCACCCCGGCCCGTCGTGGCCCAGCACCCGCGCGGTCTGACGGTCCTTGCCGGGCGGTCCCTGGATACTTACGACGGCCTGGAGTTCGCGCCCCGCCGGGCCGACGCGTTCCTCCGCGGAACCGCCCCCTCGGCGGAACGCCTGGAGTTGGATCGCGGTCCGGCCGCGGATGAGAGTGACGCCGACCAGGGAGCGTTCGTCCCCCGCACCGGCATGAGCTCGATCTTCAGGCCGGGCTCCGTCGGCACCAACAGACCGCCGAGATCGACCAGTTCGACATCGCGGGGCCGACGGTGGCGCTCTCGTCCCACGGCCCGACGGCGAGGCAGGTCTTCTCCGCGGCCTCCAGCAGGGCGTCCACCTCATCCTCGGACAGCGACTCCTCGACGATCACGGAGACCAGCAGCTCCAGCAACCTGTCGAGGGTGATCAGCACACGCCGTGAGGTCATCGTTCCGGCCGTCCTCCTCACGAGGTGTGAGCAGTATCCGAAGGGCGATGAGCAGGACCCGGCCCCGGGTCATCCGGTCCCAGACGTCGAACTCCGCCCGCTCCGCGCTCTCCGGCGCGACGAACCCGTCACGCCGGTACTGCATGACGACGGCCCGCGCCGCACTGCTCGCGTCACCCATGTCATCACCTTCTGCACATCTGGGTCAGTACCGAGCGCGCCCCGTGTCGCCATGGCCGAGCAGGCCCGGCCGGGCGGCGGTCAGGGAGAGCCGTCGCCCGGCCGGGAGCCTCGCTCACACGTCGAAGCCGCCCGCTTGCAGTGCCCCGAGCTGGTTGCCGGTGACCACACCGGCGAAGGTGTGCAGGTCGTCGACCTCGCCCGCGAGGTAGTCGGTGCCGCCGTCCGCGGCGAGGGTGCGTCCGACCTGAAGGTCACCGGCGGGTGCCCAGGTGTCGAGTCCCGTCACACTCGCCGTGTCGGTGGCGTAGGCATCGCCGGTGTACAGCCGCAGTTGGTCGGTGCTCTCGTCGTAGACCACCGCCAGGCTCTGGTCGCCCGCGGGCACGGTCGGGTCGAGCGGCGCGCTGACCGTCGTGGTCGGCGCGCCGGCCCGGTCCTCGTGGGCCACCACGGCCTGCCAGGTTCGCGAGGCGGCGTCGTAGCGCAGGGTGAACAAGTCGGTGTGCGCACCCGGCTGGGACAGCACCGTCATGTCACGGGCGGGCGTGTCCTCAGTCAGCCGGACGTGCACGGCCACGGAGAAGCCCGCGTCGGTCGGGGTGAGCGCGGTCGGCGTGGTGGCGTGGTCACCGTCACCGTCGAGCAGCAGGTCGCCGTCGCCCACCATCGGATAGGTCACCGGTGTGCAGTCGGGGTTCCAGGGGCAGTCGTCCGTGGCCGCGTAGATCGAGGCGTCGCCCACCAGGGTCAGCGGCGCACCGCCCGCGTACGCCGGGCTCTTCCCGTCGGTCGCCGACTCCAGGTCCCAGTAGCCGAGACGCTGGGTTCTGCGAGTCGCCGCCGCGGTGATCTCGCCCGGCACGAACACGCGGTCCCAGACGTTCACATCGGTGAGCAGTCCGTTCCAGTGGCCGTCGGCGCCGTCCGCGCCCAGCCGCAGCGCGCCGGTGCCGCCCGGGGCGACAGCACCTACGACCGTACTCACGGGCACCCCGTCGACATACAGGCTCGCCGTCTTCTGTTCGGCGTCGTAGACACCGGTGAGGTGCGCCCACTCGCCCTCCTCCGGGGCGCCGCCGGTCACGCGGATCGTGTCGCCGCCGTCCGGGTTGGGGAGTTCGAAGAGGTAGGCCGAGCCACCGACCGTGCCCAGCGAGAACCCGGGGTGACTGACCGCGGTCGTGGACTCGCCGAGGTGGTCAGGGCGCACCCAGGCGTCGACCGAGAAGGTCCGGGAGAGGTCGGCCGAGGTGTCGAGGCTCGCGTACGCCCCGTCCGTCCCGTCGAAAGAAGCTGCCGAGGCCACCTCAGTGCCGGAGGGCCCGGGGGCACCGAGGCCGACACCGGGACCGCTGACCGCGCCGGACTGGCTGTCGGGGTCCCAGTGAGTGAGGGCCGCCCGCCCGTCCCGGACCAGGATGCGGTGGATGGTGCCGGCGCTCACGTGGCCCGCGGAGTCGACCGCCTCGACCTGGAGGTTGGTGGGCCCCTCCCTCTCCGGCATCCAGCCCAACGAGACAGCCGCGCCGGGCTCGGGCGCCTTGAGAATCCGCGGCGTACCGCCGAGCCATCTGTAGCGGTACTCCACCACGTCGTCGGACGCCGAGTCGATCACGAACGTGCCGTGATTGCCGACGCCGTCATGCCAGTTGTCGTCGTCCGGGTACTCCACCGACGTGACGACGGGAACCGCGGGCGCCTCGTCGTCCGCTGCCGCGGCCACGCCCCCTGCCCCGCCGACGGCGAGCAGGGCGGCAGCGCCTACCGTCACCGCACGCCTCCACACGTACTGTCCCACGATCCCTCCCCAAGATCGGGCCCCATCGGCCCCAGAGGAGAATGACCCTAACTTCCGCCACTGACAACGCAATTGCCGCGCGGGCGCACCGCCCTCACAGCCGATCCACCCCCAGATTCGCGATGGCCGTCCGTGCCACCTCCCGTCCTCTCTCCGTGAAGTCCCCCTTGCCCGGATAGCTGACGGTGAGCTTGTACATGTCGCCGGCGGTGGTCCGGTAGTAGAAGATCTGGAGTTCGCGCGGCCGGGGGTGCTGGCTGTCGGTGGTCATGTAGGTGACGGTGTTCTTGGCGGCCTTGCGGCCCTCGTACGTCTCGTCCTCGGGCCGGGTCGTCGCGGTGTCCGGCATGCTGAGGTCGTACTCGCCGCTCTCCTTGAACCTGCTGTCGTCGTCGTACATCTCGGCCGCCGCCGAGCCCGCGATGTTGTTCGCGGAGTCCTCCGCCCTGCGCTCCAGGCGCAGGTCGATCCAGATGCTGCCGCTCTGGTCGGTGTACGTGATCCAGTGGGTCTTGTCCGTCTTCCGGTCGGGCGTGGTGGGCTGGTAGCCCGCCGGCACCGCGAGCGTCGCGGCCACGTCCTCGGTGTGCTTCTTCGTCCAGTCGTCCGGCAGCGGTCCCGCGAAGGGGTCCGCGATCACCAGGTACGCCGCCGCCGCGGCCGCGACGACCGCCGCGCCGAGCCCGAGCCACGCCCTGCGGCCCAGCCGGAGCCCGCCGGCCACCGGCACCTCCACGGTCCGCACGATCTGGGTGGGCTCCGGGACGGGCGGGTGGGCGGTGGCCTCCAGGAGCGCCCTGACCTGCGCGGCGTTCGGGCGGCGCGCCGGGTCCTTCTGGAGGAGACCGTTGATGGCGTCGGCGAGCGGACCGTGCGCGGCGGCGGGCGGCGCGGGCGTGGCGTTGAGGACGGACTGGAGGGTCGCGGGCGTGTTGCTGCGGCGGAACGGCGAGACGCCCTCCGTCGCCGCGTACAGGACCACACCGAGCGACCACAGGTCGGAGGCGGGACCGGGACGCTGGCCCAGCACCCGCTCGGGGGCGATGAACTCGGGCGAGCCGACGAAGCCGCCGGTGTCGGTCAGACTGGTCTCGCCCTCGATCTGGGCGATGCCGAAGTCGGTGAGGACGACCCGGTCGTGCCGGCCGAGCAGGACGTTGTCCGGTTTCACATCCCTGTGCAGGACGCCGGCCGCGTGCGCGGCCTCCAGCGCCCCGAGCACCTCGAGGCCGATTTTCGCCGCTTCCCGTGCCCCGAGCGTGCCCTCCTGCAACGCGTCGCCCAGGGAACGGCCGTGCACCAGCTCCATCACGATCCACGGACGGCCGTCCACGACCGCCACGTCGTGCACGTTCACGACGGCGGGGTGGTCGAGCCGGGCCGCGGCCCGGGCCTCCCGCCGCATCCGCTCGAAGGCGTTGCCTCGTTCGCGTTCGGGAAGATGATCCGGGACGCGGGGTTCCTTGACGGCCACCTCACGGTCCACCGTCTCGTCCTTGGCCCGCCACACCGTGCCCATGCCACCGTGCCCGAGCTTGGCGAGCAGCCGGTAACGGCCCGCGATGAGCCGGCCGACTCCCGGCTCCGAAGGGCGGGGCCTGGGAGGTTGCAGAACATAACTCGTCGTCTCGTCGGACTCGTGGCCGACTCCCCCGCTGCTGCTCATGGTCCATCCATATCGCGCCAGGCACGCAGGCATCCAGAGGTGACGAGTTCCGGTCACACACCCGTGACGTATCCCTACCGCTTCGTGAACGTGTCGACGGCCACGTCGAAGTGCTCCCTGGCCTCCCGGACCCTCCCGACCGGCGCCGACACCCAGACGTCGTACAGCCGCCCGTTCTCCTCCCAGCACACGTCGTAGGTGTGCCGGGCGCCCTCGGCCGCGCTGAAGCCGTCCCAGGTGAACTCCCAGAAGGCGGCGGGGTGTCCGCGATGCGTGACCGAGGTGACCCGCCCGTCCCGGTAACCGGGGTTCGCCTCGGGCCCCTTGGCGGCCGCGCGCCGCATCACGCCCAGCGGGCCCCCGGGTTGCGGGTCGGTGACCTTGACGCCGAGCCGGAAGGTGTCCCCGGACGACAGGTAGAAGACCCGCTCCCCCTGCGGCTCGCGCCTGAATCCGTCGGGTACGGCGAGCGCGTACCCGGCGGGGTCGTCGACGACGTGGTACCCGGAGGGGGCGGCGGGCAGGGTCCCGGGCAGCGAAGTCCCGGTGGTGCCGCTCGCGGGCGTCCCGGGCGCCGGACCGACCGTCCCCGTACGGCCGTCGCGCCCGCCCGGGTCCAGCAGCAGCACCGCCGCCGACACGCCCGCCCCCGCCAGCACGGCGGCCAGCAGCGCCACCGCGAGCACGCCACGCCTCGACCGCGCCCCGAGCCCGCGGCTCGTCGACCGCTCCGGCACCGGGGAACGTCGTAGCGGCAGGTCCCGACGGGTCGGTGTGCGGGCCCGCTCCGACACCGGGCGCGGAGGCGTGCGGCCCGTCTCCAGGAAGGTCCGCAGCATGCGCTCGGCCGCCACCGCGTCCAGCCGCCGTTCGGGATCCCGCTCCAGCAGGCCCCGTACGACCGGAAGGAGGGGCGCGGCCTGCGCGGGCGGCCGGATCTCGTCGATGACGACGGCGTGCAGGATGCCGCCCAACGAGTCGCGGCGGAACGGCGATTCGCCGCTGAGCGCCGTGCACAGCAGTGCGCCGAGGGACCACAGGTCGGCCTCCGGTCCGGTGCCGGCCCCGGACATCCGCTCGGGCGCGGTGTACTCGGGCGAACCGACGAAGGAGCCGGTCTCGGTGAGCGTGGTGGCGCCCGCGACCTGGGCGATGCCGAAGTCGGTGAGGACGACCCGCCCGGTGCCGGACTCCACGAGGACGTTGGCGGGCTTGATGTCCCGGTGCAGCACCCCGGCCGCGTGCGCGGCGCGCAGGGCGCTCAGCAGGTCGGCGCCGATCCGCGCGGCCTCGGCGGCGTCGACCGGGCCGTGCGCGGAGATCCGGTCGGCGAGGGAGCCGCCGTCGATCAACTCCATGACGATGTACGGCCGTTCGTCCTGCTCGACGACGTCGTGGACCACCATGATGTGCGGGTGGCTCAGCCGCGCGACGGCGCCGGCCTCGCGCAGGGTGCGGTCCCGCTGGAGCCGGGCGTCCTCGGCGGAGAGCGTCTCGTCGAGGGGGATCTCCTTGACGGCGACCCGCCGGCCGAGCAGTTGGTCGGTCGCCCGCCACACCACGCCCATGCCGCCGCGCCCGATCCTCGCCTCCAGGCGGTAACGACCCGCGATCACACGGAAGGTGTCCCCCTCGGTCCCCATGCGCCCCATCATGCCGCGCCGGACGAAGCCCTTCCGGGACGCTGACCGGCCAAGTGGGGGCTCACTCACGTCCAAGGATGCCCATTTTCAGCCATGACCAGTTTCCGAATGGACGCAAAGCACGGCAAATCATCAGGACATGCACGCGATACTCGGCGGAACGGGTGCCTGGAATCAGGCTGTCATGTGAATCATGGAAGCCTTACTGTTCCGCCATGGGAAACACATGGAAGCGTCTTTCCGTCACGAGTGTCGCGGCGGTGGCCATATTCACCACGACCACGGTGACCAATGCCAGCGCGGCGAGTGGCGGCGCCTCGTGCTCCACGAGCGGCGCCACGGGAAGCATGACGTTCACCAATTGGTCGAGCAATTACGTGGACATCAGTGGTTGGGTCAAGGACACCGCTGCCGATGGTCACCATGTAGCCATTCAACTCATCTCCACAAACAGCCTTCCCAACGTGACCTACTGGCCCTGGCGACACGAATACGGCGGAAATGGGTCAACCCTCCCCTTCACCACTCACGCGTCGACCACCGACGGTTCACTCCGTGACGTCGGTGTGCACGTGGCGGTCTGGGAAGGCGACCACATCGTCGGCGGCCTCACGTGCTCGGACTGGGCCTGAGCCCCACGCATGACCTTCTGGTCCACCGTCACGGTCCTGTGAGGCGGAGCTCTTGTACGGAGTTCCGCCGAAGGCGTGCTGCCCTCATTGCTTCGCTCCGCCCTCCTGCCAGCTCCGCAGGATCCAGTCGAAATCCTTTCGGGTGGTCGCCCAATCGGCGGCCGGTGAAGCCGCGTAGATGGCGTACTCGGTGCCGTCGCGTTCCATGAACCCGACGTCGATGGCTCGGTAGGGAGCTGCGAAGTAATGCGGTGGGTCCTTGGCCAACGCATTCCACGTGTACTCCCAACGCGCGCCCGGCAGGTCGCGGAAGAGCGCCTTCTTGAGGCTCAACTGCGTGTAATTCCGCAGCCCTGAGATCTGCGTCTCCAGGTTGCTCATGTGCGCGTACGAGGAGGCGAAGTCCGGGGCGGTGTCGACGGCAACGCGCACGAGGTGTTTGCCCTGGTCGGGCGAGTAGTCGACCTGCGTGAGGCCGTCCTGGTCGATGGAGATGGACCGCTTCCATCCCTTGGGCAGGTAGATGGTGAAGCCCGCCGGGTCGTTGTGGCGCTGCCAGCCGGCGGGAACCCCGCGCTGGCCGCCCGACTCGGTCGGAGTGGGGCTCGGAGTCTGCGAGGCGGACCCGGCGTCGGCGGAGCTGTCCGTACCGAACTGCCGCGACGCGACCGCGGCACCCACGCCGACGATCACCGCGAGGGCGGCGACCAGGGCGAACGTGCCCAAGCGGTGCCGCTTCCGCCGCAAAGGCGCGGCCGTGACCGGAGGATAGGGCGTGGCAGCGGCCGTCTGCACCGCCCGGGTGCCGGTACCTGTGCCGGTACCGAAGGTCGCCCCTTCCGTCTCGTACCGCATCGGGCCCGTCGGCACATACATCTGCGCAGCCGCCGATCGCCGTCCCTCTGCCGCCTCGGCGAGCATCTGCTCGGCATGCGCCGAACTCGGCCGGTCGGCCGGGTCCTTGCGCAGCAGCGCGGTGAGCACGGGCCCCAGCACACCGGCGTTGACCGGCGCGGCGGGCTCCTCCTCGACGACCGCCTGCATGGTGCCGATCGGCGAGGTGCGACGGAACGGCGACCTGCCCTCGACCGCCGTGTACAGCGTCGCGCCGAGCGCCCACAGATCGGAGGCCGCGCCCGGGTCATGGCCGCGGACCCGCTCGGGGGCGAGGTAGTCGACCGAGCCGACGACCTCTCCGGTGCGGGTGATCGCCGTATCGCCCTCGATCTGGGCGATGCCGAAATCGGTGAGGAGCACTCGGCCGTCGTGCGAGAGGAGGACGTTGCCGGGCTTCACATCTCGGTGCAGGACCCCGGCTGCGTGCGCCGCCCGCAGGGCGCGCAGCACCCACAGACCGATCCGCGCGGCTTCGGCCGGCTCGATACGTCCCTCGGCCTTGACCGCGTCGGCCAGCGACCGGCCCTCGATCAGCTCCATCACGATCCACGGGCGAGCGTCATGGTCGAGTACGTCGTGCACGGTGACGACGGCGGAGTGGTTGATCCGGGCGGCCGCGCGTGCCTCTGCACGGGTGCGGTGGAGCAGCCGCTCCTGGTCGCTCGCGGACACATAGAGCGCGGCCGTCAGCTCCTTGACGGCGACGGCCCGGTGCAGCACCTCATCATGGGCACGCCATACACGCCCCATGCCGCCACTGCCGATGGTGTCGGCGAGCCGGTAGCGCCCCGCGAGGAGCAGGCCCTGCATCTGATTCACGTTTCCCCGCAATGCTCTTGACCCAGTCAGACTAAGGACCGGCCCGCGCCGAGGGGAACCAGGGGGGCGTCAAGGAGACCGCACTGTGACGGTTGTCGCTTCCGTGAAGCAGGAGTGAACCCGGGCCGCCTGAACGGCGTCCGTCAGCCCGTCACCCGGTACGTGGCCGACGCCTGCTCGTACAGCCGGGTCACCTCGTCCCGCTCCGCCTCCGGCCCGCGCACCTGCACCACGTGGTACTTCTGGCCGATCAGGATCGCCAGGTTGCGCACGTACAGCTCGCGCCCGTCGTCGCCGGTCCAGGTGAACTGCCCCTCGGCCATGCTCCGGGAGCCCACCTGGATCGACTTGAGCCCGGTGGCGGTGGCCCAGCTCGAGTCGCGGTACGGCTGGAGCTCGGGTTCCTTCTCCCGCTGGTAGACCATCGGATCCCCGCCGTTGGCGGCCGAGGTGTCCCGCCCGGGTACGACGATGAGCTCGAAGTTGCCCTGGGAGTACACCACTTGGCCGCGGCCGTTGCGCGGGCTGCGGTCCCAGCCGTTGGCCACGGCGACCGCGAAGCCCTCGGCGTCCTTGCGCAGGGTGAAGCCGTCGGCGACCTCGGGCCCGGCGGTCTGGGTCTCGGCGGCACCGCTGGACTCGGACGCCCGGGGGCTCGTCTGCTCGGGCCGCGGTTCACCGCCGGGCTCCGGGGACTGCTCGGGCTCGGCCTGGCTGGTGGCGCCCGTGCGCTCGGCGGCGCCCTCGTCGCGGCCCGCTTTCGGCATGAAGTACATGGCGTACGCGATCGCCGCGGCCATCACCAGCAGGATGAGCAGCAGCAGATTGCGGCCGAGGCGGCGCGGTGAGGGCGCGGCCTCCTCCCGGGCCCGCTTGTGCCGGCCGTGCGTCGCGGGCAGCGCGGCACGCCGCCTGCGCACCAACTCGCCCCGGCGGCGCACGATCGGCAGCCGGCTCGCGTCCACGGGCGGGGCGGCGACGACATGGACGCCGGCCTCCGGCTCGGGCGCGGACCGCACCAGCGAGCGCAGCCAGCCGCGCAGTTCCTCGAACTCCAGCCGCTCGGTGGGGTCCTGCCGCAGCAGCGACTCCACGACCGGCCGCAGCGGCCCGCACTCCTCCGCGAAGGCAGGCGGCTCGGCGCACACCAACTGCACCAGCTCGGCGGTCGACTCCTCGGGATAGGGCGCGTGCCCCTGGACCGCCCGGAACAGCAACGCCCCGAGTGCCCACAGGTCGGTCGCGGGCCCGATGGGCGCGGCGAGCTGCCAGTTCTCGTGCACCGGCCCGGCCTGCTCCGGTGCCCACCGCTCGGTGACGGGCCCCACCACGGCCATCCGGGTCTGCCGTGCCCGCTCGGCGGCCAGCGCGGTGGCGGGCCCGCGGCGGGCGGGGGCGTCAGTCGGCGTCAGGTCCTCCCAGCGGGCGGGCGCGGGCACCTGATCGGCGGGCGGCATGGCGTCGAGGGCGGGAACCGCGTCCACGGGCGCCGCACCCGCACCGCGCGGCACGGCCCCGTGCCACGGGGTGGGGCGCACTCCGTAGGGATCGGCTATCCGCCCCGGCACCCCGGCACCGGGCACCTGCTCGACGCCGTCCCCCGTCGGATACGGGGGCTGCGCGAGCCCGTCGGCCGAGGGATACGGCGACTGCGGCACCCCGCTCCCCGCCGGATACCGCGGCTGCTCCAGCCCGTGACCCGCCGGATACGGCGGCTGCGCCAGCCCGTTGGGCGGTACGGCGGGGTCGGTGCCCCGCGTGCGTGTGGCGGGGTCGTCCTCGGGTGCCGGGCGGGCTCCGGGCAGGGCCGCCCTGCCGTTCTGTGCCTCCTGGACCCGGGCCGCGGCCCGTGCGCCCGCGCGGTACGCGGCGATCGCCCCGGCCCGCGCCGCCCGGATGTCCGTACCGCCGTCGGGTTCCCTGCGGACGAGCTCGGCCGACGCCCCGGTCCCGGTGACCGCCTCCACCCCGGCGCCGGGCAGCCCACGGGCCTCCCGCGCCTCGATCGCGGCCCGCCGGGCGGCCTCGGGGTCACCACCACCGAAGCTGACCGCTCCGGACGGACCCGGTCCGGTGCTCTGGGCGCCCAGTCCGAAGGCCGCCCCGCTGCCGCCGTTCCCGGCGGCCGTACGAGCGCCGGCCGCACCGCCGGTCGGCCCGGAGCCGCCGGCCCTGCCCGCGGACCCGAGCCCGCCGGAGGGGCCCGTCGACTGTCCGGGGACCGGACGTCCACCGGGTGCCCCGCGTCCGTCGGCCCCGCTGCCCGGACGATCCTCCGCCCCGGCCCCGAACTCCCCGTCCCCGGCGCCCCATTCACCCGCCTCGGCCGGCACTGGGTCGTAGCCGCACAGTGCCTCCTCGGCCGCGCCGACCGCGAGACCGGTCAGCATGACCCGGCCGTCGTCGCAGACCAGCACGGTGCGGGCGGTGATGTTGCGGTGCACCCAGCCGTGCGCGTGCAGCACCCGGAGGGCCATGAGCACATCCGAGGCGACCTCGGCCGCCCGGTACGGCGTCAGGGGCTTCTCGGCGAGCAGTGCCGCCAGCGGCCGCGCGGCCACCAACTCGCTGACGATCCACAGCGAACCGCCCTCGGCGAACACGTCGAAGACCTGGTCGAGGCGCGGGTGGTCCGGGATCCGGGCGGCGGCCTGGGCGGCCTCGACGGCCCGCCGCACGGCGGGTTCGGTGGGCCGGCGCGCACCACGGCGTCCCGGTGTCCGCCGCGCGCCCTGCGGTTCCCGGGCCGTGAACCCGTCGGGCAGCCCCTCCGCGTCGAGCACCTCGGCCTCGACGACCTCGGGCAACGGGACCTGCCTGACCAGGACTTCCTGTCCGCTGTAGGTGTCGAAGGCGCGGGTCTCGGTGAGTTCGTACTCGTCGGACGGGGGCAACGGCAGGCGGTAGCGGTCGGCGAGCACCCGACCCGCATAGTCGTCCACGTTGCCTCCCCCGGCCGCCCGGTTGGTCAATTCCGTTCGCCTAGTGGGCCGTTCCGCACCCGAACCCGGCTGCGGACGGTCCACGAACACTCACGATACGTGCCGGAGGCAACCCGCAAAGAGGGGATTCCATATCTCAGGGCCCAAACACATGACCGTTTACCGGCGGGCGCCTCACGACTTCGGTTCGAAGGTGCCGGCGAGTGTCTGCCATGTGTCCTTGCGCAGTTCAGTGCCCCAGTTCGCGGCTTTCGCGGTGTACATCAGCCCATATCCGAGATGGTCGTTGACGACGAATCCCCGGTCGATGGTCCGGTACTTCGTCCCGCTCTCCACATAGGTGAACTCCCAGTCGGCCGTGTTCCAGCCCCGGTAGTCCACCTCCGCTATTCGGATCCTGGTGTACTGCGAGCGGCGCATGCCCTGCTCCTGGTTCTCCCAGTCCGCCACCGGGTCACCCTTGGGCGCGCTGGTCCAGCCGACGAGCAGCTTCTGCCCGTCGGGCCCGGTGAACCGATCGCCGGCGGAGCTGCTCGTCTGGAACTTCCACCCGGCGGGCAGCCCGATCGAATACCCCTGGCTCCCCCGGTGCGTCGAGGCCACCGCGCCCTCTCCGGAGGAGTTCCCCGAGCCGGAGGACCCCTCCGAACTCCGGCCGCTCTCCTCCGTGCTCGGCGTGTTCGAGGACCCCGCGCCCGGCTCCTGCGAAGCGGACCCGGTCGTGGACCCGTCGGTACGGGTGCCCCCGCTCTTGTCCTCCTTGGTGCCGGCGCTCCCGCTCGCGCTCGCCGTCGCCTCGGTGCCGCCGCCCTTCGCCCCGTCACTGCCGTCGTCCCCGTCGAGCGTGAGGGCCAGCACGACACCGATGAGCGCGAGCGCCATGACCACCGCGATGATCACCAGCGTCCGCCGCGGCACCACGTCGGTCAGCGGCGCCCGGGGCACCGGCCTCGGCGTCAGATCCGGCGGAGGCGTCATCACCGGCCACCCCGAACTCCGCCCGCCCGAAGCCGCGTCGGTCTGCCGTGTCTTCCCGTCCCGGACCCCGGCCGCCCCGCTCGCAGCCGACTCCGCAACCGGCGCCGAGGCCGCCCCCGACGCCGATGCCACGCTCGCGGTGCCCTTGCCCTGGGACGCGGTGGTCGCGGAGGAGACCGGCGCGGCCGAGGCAGCCGGGGAGGCCGGAGTCGCCGAAGGCCCGGAACCCTGGGCGGGCACCTTCCCGGCACCCGAACCCGCCTCGGTCGGACCCGTCACTCCCGGACCCGTCGCGCCCGAACCCGCCGTGCCGCTGCCGGACTTGGCCCGGGACGCGGCCGCGGACGTCGCCGCCGCCCCGGCGGCCTTGCGCATGGAACGCAGCGCCCCGCGCAGCTTCTCCGCACCCGCCCGCTCCTGCGGCTGCGCCGGCAACGGCACCACCCGGGTCGCGTCGCCCGCCGGCTCCGGCTCGGCCTTCTTCGGGTCGGGCCCGTGGATCACCGCGGTGAGCATGGCCCGCGCGCGGCTGTCGTCGAGCCGCTGGGCGGGGTCCTTGGTGAGCAGGCCGTAGATGACGTCCTTGAGCGGCCCCGCGTTCTTCGGTTCCTCCAGCGGCTCGGTCATCACCGCGGTGAGCGTCGCGATCGCGGAACCCTTGTCGTACGGCGGGGCGCCCTCGACCGCCGCGTACAGCAGCCCGCCGAGCGACCACAGGTCGGCCGCGGGGCCCGGCTTGTGCCCGCGGGCCCGCTCCGGGGAGATGTAGGAGGGCGCGCCGACGAGCATGCCGGTGGAGGTGATCGACGGGTCGCCCTCGACCTGGGCGATGCCGAAGTCGGTGAGCACCACCCGGCCGTCCTCGGAGATCAGCACGTTGGACGGCTTCACGTCCCGGTGCAGGATGCCCTCGCGGTGCGCGGACCTGAGCACGTCCAGGATCGCGAGGCCCACCTCCGCCGCGCGCTTGGGCTCCAGCAGCCCGTCCTCACGGATGACCTCGGCGAGCGACTTGCCCTCGACGAGCTCCATCACGATCCACGGCCGGTCGTCCTCGTCGACCACGTCGTACACGGTCACCGCGCTGGTGTTGCGGATCCGCGCGATGGCCTTGGCCTCCCGCAGCGTGCGCGTGATCAGCCGGCGCTTCTCGTCCTCGTCGATGCTGGACGGGAACCGGAGTTCCTTGACGGCCACCGTCCTGCCCAGGGTCTCGTCCTCGGCGCGCCACACCGTGCCCATGCCGCCGCGGCCGAGCACTCCTCCCAGCCGGTACCGCCCGGCGAGGAGACGCTCGCTCTCGTCCTGCCGGGATGCTCCCGCCCGCTCCGCGTCCGACATGCGTCCCCTCATGAACCCGCCCTGACAGAGCCTCCATTGTCCCTCACCCGACAAGTGCCCGACGCCTCAGGGTGCCCCTCGCTTCGCCTCGCCCGCGGCACGGCCCGGCGAGGCCGGCGCACAGGTCCCGCCGGCCCACAACCACCCTCGACGCACAGTTCCCGCCCGCTCACAGCTACCGCACCTCCCTGAGTCACCGACCGGCCTTTGCCCTCCTTCTTCCAGGTGCCCCCCGGGGGCCCTCTCACCCACCGCCGACCAACCTCCGGCAGCACGGCACGCATCCTCCACAGATCCGCCGCACGGCCAGGTGACACGGCGGCTCCGCGACCCTGCATGATGGCCCTGACAAGGGAGGACCCGCGATGCCGCCGCTTCGGGCACTACTGGCGCTGCCGGTCTCCCTGGCCCTGCTCGCCCTGGCCCCGGCTGCCTCCCCGGCTCCCGCGGCGGCCCCGCCCACGGACGCGCTGCTGCCGCTGCTGGTCGCGCGGGGCGGTGCTCCCGCCGCGGCCCTGCTCGCCCGGGAGCGCAGCGGGACCCGCTACGCCGAGGCGGGTCCGGGAATCGCCCGCGCCGACCACTTCCGCGCCGGCAGCGTCACCAAGACCTTCATCGCGACGGTCGCCCTCCAACTGGCCGCGGAACACCGGCTGGCGCTGTCCGACACGGTGGAGCAGCACCTGCCCGGCCTGGTGCGCGGAACGGGCAACGACGGCCGCGCGCTGACCCTGCGCGCCCTGCTCACCCACACCAGCGGCCTGCGCGACTTCACCACCGACACCCGGGGTCTGGTCCCCCTCACTCCCGTCCAGGCCGTCCGTGTCGCGCTCACCCACCCTCCGGCCGACCGCGGCCGCTACTCCTACTCGAACACCAACTACGTCGTGCTCGGCATGGTGATCCAGCAGGTCACCGGCGACTCCTACGCCACCGAGGCCGAGCGGCGGATCATCGCCCCGCTGCGTCTGACGGGCACCTCCTTCCCTGGTTCGCGCACCTCCCTCCCCTCCCCGCACGGCCGCGCCTACACCGCCGCCGGGTCCGACGTCACCGCGCTCGACCCACGGGTGGCCGGAGCCGCGGGCGAGCTGGTGAGCACCCTCGCCGACCTGGACCGCTTCTACGCGGCCCTGCTCGGCGGCCGGTTGCTGACCCCGTACTGGCTGCACGAGATGACGGACACCCGCACCGCACACGGCCGGTACGGCATGGGGCTGTTCCCGGTGAGGCTGCCGTGCGGCACGACGGTGTGGGGGCACAACGGCCGCATCACCGGCAGCTACGTGCGCACCGCGGCCACGGTCGGCGGCCGTCGCGTCCTCACCTTCCGCGTGAACACGACGTCGGTGGCGGACCCCGACCTCGAACCGGCCCTGCTCGCCGCCGAGTTCTGCCCCCGCACCTCGTAGAACGACCGGGTTCCGAACGGAGATCCCGGCTCACGACACTCGTTCGAGTGATGTCGGACGTGAGCCGAACCCGGCGTCCTCCACGGACGGACCGCCGTGCGCTACAGCGGCACGATGTCGGGCGCCCCCAACCGCGCCGCGTCCGCCGTCAGGTCGTCCGGCTGCCGCTGCGACTCGCGCTCCGCCTCCACCCGCTTCTCGTAGTGCTCGACCTCGCGCTCGATCTGGTCCTTGTCCCAGCCCAGCACCGGCGCCATCAACTCGGCGGCCTCGCGGGCGGAGCGCACGCCCCGGTCGAAGGTCTCGATGGAGATGCGGGTGCGCCGGGTCAGCACGTCGTCCAGGTGCCGGGCGCCCTCGTGCGAGGCGGCGTAGACGACCTCGGCGCGCAGGTAGTCCTCGGCGGCCTGCAACGGCTCGCCCAGTGTGGCGTCGGAGGCGATGAGTTCGAGGACCTCCTCCGCAAGGCTGCCGTACCGATTCAGCAGGTGCTCGACCCGGGCGACATGGAGCCCGGTACGGGCCGCGATCCGCGCCCGCGCGTTCCACAGCGCCCGGTAGCCCTCGGCGCCCAGCAGCGGTACGTCCTCCGTGACGCATTCGGCGACCCGGGTGTCGAGCCCGTGCACCGCCTCGTCGACGGCGTCCTTGGCCATCACCCGGTAGGTCGTGTACTTGCCTCCCGCCACGACGACGAGCCCCGGCACCGGATGCGCCACGGTGTGCTCGCGGGACAGCTTGCTGGTGGCGTCCGACTCGCCGGCGAGGAGGGGCCTGAGGCCCGCGTACACGCCCTGGACGTCGTCCCGGGTCAGCGGCACCGCGAGCACGGAGTTGACGTGCTCCAGCAGGTAGTCGATGTCCGCGCTGGATGCGGCCGGGTGGGCCTTGTCGAGGTCCCAGTCGGTGTCGGTGGTGCCGATGATCCAGTGCCGGCCCCAGGGGATGACGAACAGCACGGACTTCTCGGTGCGCAGGATCAGACCGGTCGAGGAGTGGATGCGGTCCTTGGGCACGACGAGGTGGATGCCCTTGGAGGCGCGGACGTGGAACTGCCCCCGCTCGCCGACCATCGCCTGGGTGTCGTCGGTCCACACCCCGGTCGCGTTGACGACCTGCTTGGCGCGGATCTCGTACTCCCCGCCCGCCTCGACGTCCTGCACCCGGGCCCCGACCACCCGCTCGCCCTCCCGCAGGAACCCGGTCACCCGTGCGCGGTTGGCGGTCTTCGCGCCGTAGGCGGTCGCGGTGCGCACGAGGGTGGCCACGAAGCGGGCGTCGTCCATCTGGGCGTCGTAGTACTGCAACGCCCCGACCAGCGCGTCCTTCCTCAAGGCGGGTGCGACACGCAGGGCGTGACGGTGGCTCAGGTGCCGGTGGCGGGGCAGCCCGCGGCCGTGTCCCCGGGCCATCGACATGGTGTCGTAGAGCGCGACGCCCGAGCCGGCGTACCAGCGCTCCCAGCCCTTGTGCTGCAAGGGGTACAGGAACGGAACCGGCTTCACCAGGTGCGGGGCGAGCCGCTCCAGCAGCAGCCCGCGCTCCTTCAACGCCTCGCGCACGAGGGCGAAGTCGAGCATCTCCAGGTAGCGCAGGCCGCCGTGGATCAGCTTGCTGGAGCGGCTGGAGGTGCCCGACGCCCAGTCACGCGCCTCGACCAGCCCCACGGACAGGCCCCGGGTGACCGCGTCGAGCGCGGTGCCCGCACCGACCACGCCACCCCCCACCACCAGGATGTCCAGTTCGCGCTCGGCCATCGCCGCGAGTGACTCGGCGCGCTGCGCCGGCCCCAGTGTCGCTGTCCTCACCACTGCTGCCTCCAGCTGTAGATCGCACCGGTCACCGTCGAGGGCCGGATCTTTCTTGAGGAGTGGCCCGGTCCGTATCCCCCATGCCCAAATTCTGACCGGGTTGCCCGACTTCAGCCACCAGTCACCCTCAGCCTGTGGATAACTTTCACGACCGAGCGGAGCGAAGCGCACAACCCCACAGGAAGACACACGGAACCAATCCCGTATTTCGGTCATATTTACTCCTAGTCTGACATTGCGCTCGCTCGTCCAGTCCACAGGGCTTGCGCACCTGTCCCGCTTCGGTTACTGGGAAGGACGGCCCACGCCATGCCCGCAGACCTCGCCGTGATCGGACTCGGTCCCTACGGACTGCCCCTGGCCCAGGCCGCTGTCGGCGCCGGCATCTCCACCCTCGGCTACCGCACCGGCCCCGAGGCCGGCTCCCTCAGCCCCGCCGAACTGCGCCGGATGCTCTCGGGGGGCTTCCGGACGGCCGCGGGCCCGGCCGAACTCGGCCGTGTCCGTACGGCGGTCATCTGTGCGCCGACCCCGGCGGGCCCGGACGGCGGCCTGGACCTGAGCCAGGTGGAAGCCGCCGCCCGCACCTTGAGCACCCACCTGCGCCCGCACACCACCGTGATCCTGGAGTCGCCCGTCCCGCCGGGCACCACCGAGGAGTTCCTGCGCCCGCTCCTCGAAGAGGGCTCGGGCCTGCGCGCGGGCCGCGACTTCCACCTCGCCTACTCCCCCACCCGCGTGGACCCCGGCAACCGCGACTTCACGCCCGCCACCACCCCCAAGGTGATCGGCGGCCTCACGCCCGCGTGCACGGAGTCGGCCGCCGCCTTCTACTCGCGCCTCACCGACAAGGTGGTACGCGCGCGTGGCCCGCGCGAGGCGGAGACGGTCCAGCTCCTGGAGACCAACTACCGGCACGTCAACATCGCCCTCGTCAACGAGATGGCCGTCCTCTGCCACGACCTCGGGGTCGACCTGTGGGACGTCATCCGCTGCGCGGAGACCAAGCCGTTCGGCTTCCAGGCCTTCCGCCCCGGCCCGGGCGTCGGCGGCCACGCGGTGCCCCGCGACCTCAGCAGCGCGGGCCGCTCCCTGCGCATGGTCGAACTCGCCCAGCAGGTCAACGACCAGATGCCGCGTTACGTCGTCCAGCGCGCCGCCGCCCTCCTCAACGAGCACGGCAAGTCAGCGCGCGGCGCCCGCGTCCTGCTCCTCGGCGTCACCTACAAGCCCGACCTCGCCGACCAGCAGGCCACCCCGGCCCGGGAGGTAGCCGTACGCCTGATGGAACTCGGGGCCTCCGTCAGCTACCACGACCCGCACGTCCCGTCCTGGAGCGTCCTGGACCGCCCGGTCCCGCGCGCGGACTCCCTCTACGAGGCGGCGGCCGACGCGGACCTGACGATCCTGCTCCAGCAGCACCGCACGTACGACCTCCAGGGCCTGTCGGTGAAGGCCCAGCTGCTGCTGGACACGCGCGGGGCCACGCCCACGGGGGCGGCGCACCGGTTGTGAAGGGGGGCGCGGGTGCGGCGGGCTCCGGGGCCGGCGGCACGCGGGGCGCGGCGTGGGTGCTCGGAAGCCCCTGGGGCACGCGAAAGGCCGGCCGTCCCACCCGGGACGACCGGCCCTCGAGCCGCCGTAAGCCTGCCTACCGCTTGTGCTGCGAGTCCGCCACCGTCACCTCGACGCGCTGGAACTCCTTCAGCTCGCTGTAGCCGGTCGTGGCCATGGCCCGCTTCAGCGCGCCGAAGAAGTTCATCGATCCGTCCGGGATGTGCGACGGGCCCGTCAGGACCTCCTCGATGGTGCCGACCGTGCCGAGGTCGACCTTCTTGCCGCGCGGCAGTTCCTCGTTGACGGCCTCCATGCCCCAGTGGTGGCCGCGTCCCGGCGCGTCCGTGGCGCGGGCCAGCGGGGAGCCCATCATCACGGCGTCCGCACCGCAGGCGATCGCCTTGGGGAGGTCGCCGGACCAGCCGACACCGCCGTCGGCGATCACGTGCACGTACCGGCCGCCGGACTCGTCCATGTAGTCGCGCCGGGCCGCGGCCACGTCGGCCACCGCGGTCGCCATCGGGACCTGGATGCCCAGCACGTTGCGCGTGGTGTGGGCCGCGCCGCCGCCGAAGCCGACCAGGACGCCCGCCGCGCCGGTGCGCATCAGGTGCAGGGCCGCGGTGTACGTGGCGCAGCCGCCGACGATCACCGGGACGTCGAGCTCGTAGATGAACTGCTTCAGGTTCAGCGGCTCGTGCGAGCCGGAGACGTGCTCCGCCGAGACCGTGGTCCCGCGGATGACGAAGATGTCCACGCCCGCGTCCACGACCGCCTTGGAGAACTGCGCCGTGCGCTGCGGGGAGAGCGCGGCCGCCGTGACCACGCCCGAGTCGCGGACCTCCTTGATGCGCTGCCCGATCAGCTCCTCCTTGATGGGAGCCGCGTAGATCTCCTGGAGGCGGCGGGTCGCGTTGTCCACGTCCAGCTGGGCGATCTCGTCGAGCAGCGGCTGCGGGTCCTCGTACCGCGTCCACAGGCCCTCGAGGTTCAGCACGCCCAGGCCGCCGAGCTCGCCGATGCGGATCGCGGTGGCCGGGGAGACGACCGAGTCCATGGGGGCGGCCAGGAACGGCAGCTCGAAGCGGTAGGCGTCGATCTGCCAGGCGATCGAGACCTCCTTCGGGTCGCGCGTACGACGGCTGGGGACGACGGCGATGTCGTCGAAGGCGTACGCCCGGCGGCCGCGCTTGCCGCGCCCGATCTCGATCTCAGTCACGTGTGTGGCCTTTCCCTGATGCGTTGCAGCGCCTTCCAGTATCCCCGACGGGTACGACAAGGGCGGCCCCGGATGCTCCCGGGACCGCCCTTCGAAGCCTGAGACCTACTTGCGGCTGTAGTTCGGCGCCTCGACCGTCATCTGGATGTCGTGCGGGTGCGACTCCTTCAGACCCGCCGAGGTGATCCGCACGAAGCGGCCCTTGGACTCCATCTCGTCGATGGTGGCCGCGCCCACGTAGCCCATGGTCTGGCGGAGTCCGCCGACGAGCTGGTGCAGGACGCTGGAGAGCGGGCCGCGGTAGGGCACCTGGCCCTCGATGCCCTCGGGCACCAGCTTGTCGTCCGCGGAGACCTCGGCCTGGAAGTAGCGGTCCTTGGAGTACGACTTGCCCTGGCCCCGGGACTGCATGGCACCGAGCGAGCCCATGCCGCGGTACGACTTGAACTGCTTGCCGTTGATGAACTGGAGCTCGCCGGGCGACTCCTCGCAGCCCGCGAGCAGCGAGCCCAGCATCACGGTGTCGGCGCCGGCGGCGAGCGCCTTGCCGATGTCGCCGGAGTACTGGAGGCCGCCGTCGCCGATCAGCGGGATGCCGGCCGGACGGGCCGCGAGGGAGGCCTCGTAGATCGCGGTGACCTGCGGGACGCCGATGCCGGCGACGACACGGGTGGTGCAGATGGAGCCCGGTCCGACGCCGACCTTGATGCCGTCGACACCGGCGTCGATGAGCGCCTGGGCGCCGTCACGGGTGGCGACGTTGCCGCCGATCACGTCCACGCCGACGCTCGACTTGATCTTCGACATCCAGCTCAGGGCGTTGCTGTTGTGGCCGTGCGAGGTGTCGACGACCAGGAAGTCCACACCGGCCTCGGCGAGCGCCTGGGCCCGCTCCAGGGCCTCGGGGCTGGCGCCGACGGCGGCACCGACGAGGAGCCGGCCCTCGGAGTCCTTGGCGGCGTTGGGGTACTTCTCCGCCTTGACGAAGTCCTTGACGGTGATCAGGCCCTTGAGGACACCCGCCTCGTCGACCAGGGGGAGCTTCTCGATCTTGTGCCGGCGCAGCAGTTCCATCGCGTCGGTGCCCGAGATGCCGACCTGGCCGGTGACCAGCGGCATCGGCGTCATGACCTCGCGCACCTGACGGCTGCGGTCCGACTCGAAGGCCATGTCACGGTTGGTGACGATGCCGAGGAGCTTGCCGGCCGGGTCGGTGACGGGGACGCCGCTGATGCGGAACTTGGCGCACAGCGCGTCGGCCTCGGCGAGCGTGGCCTCGGGGTGCACGGTGATGGGGTCGGTGACCATGCCGGACTCGGACCGCTTCACCAGGTCGACCTGGTTGACCTGGTCCTCGACGGAGAGGTTGCGGTGCAGCACGCCGACGCCGCCGAGGCGGGCCATCGCGATGGCCATGCGGGACTCGGTCACCTTGTCCATGGCGGCCGAGAGCAGCGGGATGTTGACCCGGACGTTGCGGGAGATGCGGGACGAGGTGTCGACCGCGTTGGGGAGCACCTCGGACGCTCCCGGCAGCAGCAGCACGTCGTCGTAGGTCAGCCCGAGTGTCGCGAATTTACCGGGCACTCCGTCGACGTTTGCAGTCATGACACCTTCCCCAAATGGCCTTGATCGGTGCGGATGTCCATGCTAACGGGAAGCAGAGGTGTCACATTCCACGGATTGCACGGTGCGGACCCGCTCCGGGCTTCGTATGTTCGTACGGAAGCGGCGTGCCGCCCGTTCAGAAGAGCGTGCCCTACTGCTCGGCGAGCGCCCGCAGTCTGCTCAGCGCCCGGTGCTGGGCCACACGGACCGCACCGGGTGACATTCCCAACATCTGACCCGTCTCCTCCGCCGTCAACC
Organism: Streptomyces sp. NPDC091972; assembly: GCF_044756385.1. NCBI lineage: Bacteria > Bacillati > Actinomycetota > Actinomycetes > Kitasatosporales > Streptomycetaceae > Streptomyces > Streptomyces sp. NPDC091972. Next base: position 197,560 of record NZ_JBIVSV010000011.1, read on the forward strand.
CCACGGCGATGCGCAGCAGCAGCAGCTCGCGCTGGTTCTCGGGGAGGTTGGCCAGGAGTTTCTTGGCCCACTCGGCGTCACTGCTGAGCAGCGCCCGCTCCTCGGGGCCGAGCGAGTCGTCCGGCCGCTCGGGCATCTCGTCCGAGGGGACGGCGGTGGAACCGGGGTGTCGCATCGCGGCCCGTTGCAGGTCGGCGACCTTGTGCGCGGCGATGGCGAAGACGAACGCCTCGAAGGGGCGCCCGGTGTCCCGGTAGCGCGGCAGGGCGAGGAGGACGGCTACGCAGACCTCCTGCGCGAGGTCCTCCACGAAGTGCCGGGCGTCGCCCGGGAGACGGGACAGCCGGGTGCGGCAGTAGCGCAGGGCCAGCGGGTGGACATGGGCGAGCAGGTCGTGCGTGGCCTGCTCGTCCCCTTCCACCGCGCTGTGGACGAGCGCACCGATCGCCCCATGCGGATGAGCCGCCTCGTCGTCACGCATCGGTCCATGGTGCCCTGGCGTCGTTGGATCCGTGGCATCGCGCTGGTTGTTGTGCACCGAAGCGTTATGAGCAGGTGCGCCGGAACCCATACCCTGCGCCCTCCCCTTCCGCTCGACCGACTCGTCCCCGAGAGACTCCACATCTCAAGGATGCGGCATCCGCCACGAAACAGGCAGCGGGGCGTCGGAGGGGCCGCTCGACCGCGCCCCGTCAGGGCGCGGGCAGCACCGATCGACAGCTACCGCCGCACGGGCGCGACCAGCCACGAAGCGGCCCTGCCGCGACCGCGCCCGACGGAATGCTCAGCGCACCAGACCCCAGCGGAAGCCGAGCGCGACCGCGTGCGCCCGGTCCGAGGCCCCGAGCTTCTTGAACAGTCGCCGTGCGTGCGTCTTCACGGTGTCCTCGGACAGGAACAGCTCGCGTCCGATCTCCGCGTTGGACCGGCCGTGGCTCATGCCCTCGAGGACCTGGATCTCACGCGCGGTGAGCGTGGGCGCCGCGCCCATCTCCGCGGACCGCAGCCGGCGCGGGGCGAGCCGCCAGGTCGGGTCGGCGAGCGCCTGCGTCACCGTGGCCCGCAACTCCGCGCGCGAGGCGTCCTTGTGGAGGTAGCCGCGCGCACCGGCGGCGACCGCGAGGGCGACCCCGTCGAGGTCCTCGGCGACCGTGAGCATGATGATCCGGGCACCGGGGTCGGCGGACAGCAGCCGCCGCACGGTCTCGACGCCGCCCAGACCGGGCATGCGTACGTCCATCAGAATCAGGTCCGAACGGTCCGCGCCCCAGCGGCGGAGGACTTCCTCGCCGTTGGCCGCGGTCGTCACGCGCTCGACGCCGGGCACGGTTGCGACCGCGCGGCGGAGCGCCTCTCGGGCAAGCGGGGAGTCGTCGCAGACGAGGACGGATGTCATGGCCGCCCTCCGCAGCTGATGCACGTCACCTTGAGCCTCCAGGCTGGTACGAAATCGTCACCTGTGCGGTCGACCGTCTCGGACGCCTGCCCGAGCACTTGTTGTTTCAACCGCCTCCGCACTCTCAACGACGGTCACCCGAAAGAGTTACGGGGCTGCGCACTGTCTTCGGCACTCTACGTGAGGGCGCGGACACGGTGGAGACATGCGGGGCGGACCCACAACGTTTCATCACAACCCATGCCCCATTCAGACCCTTTTCTTCCCATTTCCTGGTGTCTGAGGCTAGATTCGCAATGAGTCATATTTTCATCTCCTTAGATCGTAGATGTACGGTCGTGGACACCGTATCCGCCCAGAACGGCTACAAGGGGTCACGCAATGGCAGATTTCTCCCGCCTTCCCGGACCGAACGCGGACCTGTGGGACTGGCAGCTCCTGGCCGCCTGTCGCGGGGTGGACAGCTCGCTCTTCTTCCATCCGGAGGGCGAGCGCGGTGCGGCCCGGAGCGCTCGCGAGAACTCGGCCAAGGAGGTCTGCATGAGATGCCCGGTGCGCGCACAGTGTGCGGCGCACGCGCTCGCGGTGAGAGAGCCGTACGGCGTGTGGGGCGGGCTGACCGAGGACGAGCGCGAGGAGCTCATGGGGCGGGCGCGGCACCGGCTGGTGTCGGCGTCATCCGTCGGGAGCGGCGCATCGAACAATTGAAGGAACGTTTCTCCTGGAAGGGCACGCGCGCGCGTGCCCTTCCTCGCGTCCGGCGGCCTATCGCGCGGCCGCGCGCGCCAGTTGCTCCAGCGTCGCCGCCACCGCGGGCACCTGCGCCAGGTCGGGCAGGGTGAGCGCGACGATCTCCCGCCGGACCGCCGGTTCCAGCGTCACCGTGCGCGCCCCCCGCGGCCGTACCGACTCGACGGCGAGCTGGGGCAGGACCGCGACCCCCAGGCCGGCGCCCACCAGGCCGACGACCGCCGGGTAGTCGTCGGTCGCGAAGTCGATGCGGGGCGTGAAGCCGGCGCTCTCGCACACCTCGACCAACTGGCCCCGGCAGCGCGGGCACCCGGCGATCCACGACTCCCCGGCGAGCTCCCCGATGGCCACGGACCCGGCGCGCGCGAGCCGGTGCCGCTCGGGCACGAGGGCCACGAGCCGGTCGGTCAGCAGGGGCCGTACAACGAGGTCGTCCCACTCGTCGCCGCCCGCGGCCCCCTCGTACCGGAAGGCGAGCGCGATGTCGCAGTCGCCCTCCCTCAGCAGGCCGACGGAGTGCGGCGGTTCGGCCTCCTCCAGGGAGACCCGGGTGCCGGGATGGGCGGCGCGCAGGGCGGCGAGCGCGGTGGGGACCAGGGTGGAACTGCCGCTGGGGAAGGAGACGAGCCGGACCCGCCCGGCCCGCAGCCCGGCGATGGCGGCGACCTCCTCCTCCGCCGCGGTGAGGCCCGCCAGGATGCCCGAGGCGTGCCGCACCAGGGCCTGGCCCGCCTCGGTCAGCCGCATCTCGCGCCCGCTGCGGACGAGCAGCGGTGTGCCCACGGACGTCTCCAGGGCCTTCATCTGCTGGCTGACGGCGGGCTGGGTGCAGCCCAGTTCGCGCCCCGCCGCCGAGAAGGAGCCGGTGGCGGCGACGGCGCGCAGGACACGGAGATGTCGGGCCTCGATCACCCTCCGAGGATAAGCCGTGCTTTGACACATCACCGAATAATGCGTGGCACCTTTGGGACCAGGTCTTCTACCGTGCCGCCATGAAGCTTCTGTCGGTGAATCTCGGCGGCGTGAAGGCCGTTACGTACACGGACAACCCGGAGGGGGTCACCGGGATCGACAAGCGGCCCGTCCAGGGGCCGGTGCGGGTGGCCGCGCCCGGGCCCAAGGGCATCGGCGGCAGCGGGCTCGCCGGGGACGCGGTGTGCAAGAGGCAGCACCACGGCGGCGACGACCAGGCCGTGTACGCGATGGCGCGCGAGGACCTGGACGAATGGGAGGGCGAGCTCGGCCGGGCGCTGGCCAACGGCGCGTTCGGCGAGAACCTCACCACCGAGGGCATCGACGTCTCCGGCGCGCTGATCGGCGAGCGCTGGCGCATCGGCCCCGAGGTGGTGCTGGAGATCACCAGCGCGCGGATCCCGTGCGGCACCTTTCAGGGCCACATGGGTGAGCGGCGCTGGGTGAAGCGGTTCACGCAGAAGGGCGCACCGGGCGCCTACCTGCGGGTGATACAGCCGGGCGAGATCCGTGCCGGGGACCCGGTCGAGATCGCGCACCGGCCCGACCACGACGTGACGGTCGCCCTGGCGTTCCGCGCGATGACCACCGAACGGCCGCTCCAGCCACGGCTGTTGGCGGCGGGTGAGGCGCTCCATCCGGAGCTGCGGGAGTGGGCGCAGGCGTACGTGGAGAAGTACGGCGCCTGACGGCCCCTCGGCAGACGGGCGCTGTCGGTCCCGGTCATTAACCTTGCGCCATGACAACGGCATTGATTACGGGATCGACCGCGGGCATCGGTGCCGCGTTCGCACGACGGCTGGCGGCTGACGGGCACAACCTGGTGCTGGTGGCCCGCGACACCAAGCGGCTCCGGGAACACGCGACCGAGCTCCACGACCGGCACGGCATCGAGGCCGAGGTCCTCACCGCCGACCTCGCCACGGATCCCGGCATCGAGGCGGTCGCCGCCCGCCTGTCGGACCGCAGGTCGCCCGTCGACCTCCTCGTCAACAACGCCGGCTTCGCCAACAAGGGCCGCTATCTCGACGTCTCCGTGGCGGACGAGCTCACGATGCTCAAGGTGCACTGCGAGGCGGTGCTGCGGCTGACGTCGGCGGCGTCGGAGGCGATGCGGGAGCGGGGCCGCGGGGGCGTCGTGAACGTCGCCTCGGTGGCGGCTTTCCTGCCCCGCGGGACGTACGGCGCCTCGAAGGCGTGGGTCGTGCAGTTCACGCAGGGCGCGGCGCGGGACCTGGCGAGCAGCGGGGTCCGTCTGATGGCCCTGTGCCCGGGGTTCGTGCGGACCGAGTTCCACCAGCGGGCCGGGATGGGCACGGACAACATCCCCGGCTGGATGTGGCTCGACGCGGACAAGGTGGTCGCCGCGGCCCTCGCCGACCTGGCCCGCGGCAAGACCCTGTCGATCCCGGACCCGCGCTACAAGACGCTGATGGGGCTGGCGAAGGTGGCGCCGCGGGGACTGCTGGGCGGGATCACGTCGCGGACGGGGCGGAAGTACGGGCCGCAGTGACCGTCCCGCCCGACGCGTGCCGTCTCGGCGCCGGCGGGCGGACAATGGTGCCGTGACACCCAGCCCAGGGGGGCCGGAGGTGGTGGCGAGATGACCTTCGTACAGCTCATCGATTGCAGGACCAGCCGTTTCGACGAGATGGACCGGCTGATGGACACATGGGTCGAGCAGACCAAGGGGAAGCGGACCGCGACGCACGCGGTGGTCGGCAAGGACCGGTCCGACGCGTCGCACTTCGTCGAGATCGTGGAGTTCCCGTCGTACGAGGAGGCGATGCGGAACTCGGGGCTGCCGGAGACCGAGCGGATCTTCCAGGGGATGGTCGCGCTGTGCGACGAGATGCCGACCTTCACCGACCTGGACGTGGTGCGGGACGAGCAGCTCGAACCGGCCGTGGCGCGGGAGTTCTTCGAGCGGGCCGGGCGGGACGGCACGGCGGAGCTGTTCGAGCGGTTCACCGACGACTACGTCGACCACGATCCCGCCAACCCCGGGGACCTGGAACTGGCGGCTGCGCGCGAGGAGTACGAGGGATGGCGGCGGGCCTTCGTCTTCGCCTTCCGGATCGACGACCAGATCGCGCAGGGCGACCGGGTGTGCACCCGCTGGACCTGGACCGGTAAGCACACCGGCGAGTTCGTGGGGATCCCGGCGACCGGGCAGGACGTCACCATGACCGGGACCACCTGGCACCGGTTCCGGGACGGGCGGATCTGCGAGGGATGGTGGAGCTACGACCGTGCGGGGCTGATGGAGCAGCTCGGGGTACTCGGGCAGTGACCGCCGGGACCTGGTGACCCGCGAAGGGGAAAGCCCCCGTTCCCTCTCGGCGAGGGAACGGGGGCCTCCTTACGAGCGGTTCGCTCAGTGGGAGTGGCCGTGGCCGTGCCCGGCGGCGGCCGGCTCCTCCTCTTCCTTCTTCTCGACGACCAGGGTCTCGGTCGTCAGGAGGAGGGAGGCGATGGAGGCGGCGTTCTCCAGGGCGGAGCGGGTGACCTTGACCGGGTCGATGACGCCGGCCTTGACCAGGTCGCCGTACTCGCCGGTCGCGGCGTTGAAGCCCTGGCCCTTGTCGAGCTCGGCGACCTTGGAGGTGATGACGTAGCCCTCGAGGCCCGCGTTCTCGGCGATCCAGCGCAGCGGCTCGACGACGGCCTTGCGGACGACGGCGACACCGGTGGCCTCGTCGCCGGTCTTGCCGAGGCCGCCCTCGAGCACCTTGGCGGCGTGGACCAGAGCGGAGCCACCACCGGAGACGATGCCCTCCTCGACCGCGGCGCGGGTCGCGGAGATGGCGTCCTCCAGACGGTGCTTCTTCTCCTTCAGCTCCACCTCGGTGGCGGCGCCGACCTTGATCACGCACACGCCGCCGGCCAGCTTCGCGAGGCGCTCCTGGAGCTTCTCGCGGTCCCAGTCGGAGTCGGTGTTCTCGATCTCGGCCTTGATCTGGGCGACCCGGCCCTGCACGGCGGCGGAGTCACCGGCGCCGTCGACGATCGTGGTGTCGTCCTTGGTGACCGTGACGCGGCGGGCGGAGCCCAGCACGTCCAGGCCGACCTGGTCGAGCTTGAGGCCGACCTCCTCGGAGATGACCTCGGCGCCGGTCAGCGTCGCCATGTCCTGGAGCATCGCCTTGCGGCGGTCACCGAAGCCGGGGGCCTTGACGGCGACCGCGTTGAAGGTGCCGCGGATCTTGTTGACGACCAGGGTCGACAGGGCCTCGCCCTCGACGTCCTCGGCGATGATCAGCAGCGGCTTGGAGGCACCCGCCTGGATGACCTTCTCGAGCAGCGGCAGCAGGTCCTGGATCGAGGAGATCTTGCCCTGGTTGATCAGGATGTACGGGTCGTCGAGGACGGCCTCCATACGCTCCTGGTCGGAGACCATGTACGGCGACAGGTAACCCTTGTCGAAGGCCATGCCCTCGGTGAAGTCCAGCTCCAGACCGAAGGTGTTGGACTCCTCGACGGTGATGACACCGTCCTTGCCGACCTTGTCCATCGCCTCGGCGATGAGCTCGCCGACCTGCTGGTCCTGGGCGGACAGCGCGGCGACGGCGGCGATGTCGGACTTCTCGTCGATCGGGCGGGCGGTCGCGAGGAGGTCCTCGGAGACGGCCGCGACGGCGGCGTCGATGCCCTTCTTCAGGGCTGCCGGGGAGGCACCCGCGGCGACGTTCTTCAGGCCCTCGCGCACCAGCGCCTGGGCGAGCACGGTGGCGGTGGTGGTGCCGTCACCCGCGATGTCGTTGGTCTTGGTCGCCACCTCCTTCACCAGCTGGGCGCCGAGGTTCTCGTACGGGTCCTCGATCTCGACCTCGCGGGCGATGGTGACGCCGTCGTTGGTGATGGTGGGAGCGCCGAACTTCTTGTCGATGACGACGTTGCGGCCCTTGGGGCCGATCGTCACCTTGACCGTGTCGGCAAGCTTGTTGACGCCGCGCTCGAGGGCGCGACGGGCGTCCTCGTCGAACTTCAGGATCTTCGCCATGGGAGCGTGAGCCCTCTCGGAAATCTAGGTGAAAAGAGACTGCGCCCCGGGCGCCCGGCTTGTTAGTGGTCGCGGGGGCCAGGGGCGCAGCTCGAAGAAATGCTGGGGTGAATTACTTCTCGATGATCGCGAGCACGTCGCGGGCCGAGAGGACGAGGTACTCCTCGCCGTTGTACTTCACCTCGGTGCCGCCGTACTTGCTGTACAGCACGATGTCGCCGGTCTGGACGTCGAGCGGCAGGCGCTCGCCGTTCTCGAAGCGGCCCGGGCCCACGGCCAGGACGACGCCCTCCTGGGGCTTCTCCTTGGCGGTGTCCGGGATGACCAGGCCAGAGGCGGTGGTCTGCTCGGCGTCGAGCGGCTGGACCACGATGCGGTCCTCGAGCGGCTTGATGGCAACCTTGGAGCTGGTGGTCGTCACGATCCGACCTCCCCCTTCGGAGATCTCACGGGGTTAACTGTCTGAGGTGGCGACCAGGTGGATCCGTCGTCGCGGGTGCCGGACCTGCCCGTCGCTGTGTTGGCACTCTCCAGGGGGGAGTGCCAGACCCGAGACTATGACCGTGATTAGCACTCGGTCAAGCGGAGTGCCAATCGCGTCTTCGACGGGACCTCCGGCGGGGCCTCCGGCCGGCTCTTCGGCGGAACCTCCGGCCGTGTCCTGAGGCGGGGTCCGCGGAGCACCCCTACAGGTAGTCCTCCAGCCGTCCCACCGTCAGTCCCCGCCGCTCGATCTCCCGCAGCAGCCTCGTCGTGCGCTCCGTCAGGGTCGGGCCCGTCGTCTCCCCCGACGTCACCGAGACGATGTCGCCGGCCCGCAGCTCCCGCCGCTCCCCCTGCGCCGCCACGCTCCACAGCACCACCGCCGAGAGCCCGCAGTCGGCCGCCGCGCGCAGGGTCGTGCGGTCGTACGTGCCGTAGGGCGGCCGGAACAGCCGCGGCCGGATGCCGAAGCGGGACCGCACCTTCTCCTGCTGGCCGCAGATCTCGGCGCGCTGTCCCGCGTACGGCAGACCGCGCAGGGCGGGGTGGTCGAGGGTGTGGTTCTGGATGCGCGCGCCGACCGCCTGGAGGCGCGCGAAGTGGCCGTACCCGGGGCCGACGACGCTGTCCGTGAGGAACATGCTGACGGGCAGCCGCAGTTCGCGGACCAGGTCGACGAACCGCGGGTCCCGCTCGGCGCCGTCGTCGTAGGTGAGGAAGACGACCTTGTCGGACGTCTCGACGCGCCGCACGACCGGCGGCAGCCCGTCCCGGCCGGCCGCCGCGCGCGCCGGCACGCGCGGCGGCGCCGGCAGCGGGGAGGTCAGGCCCCAGTGGCGGTACGGCCGTCCGTCCGCCTCGGCCGGGCCGTACGGCCCCACGCGCTGGGCCGCCTTCTTCCCCAGCCGTTCGATGGGGTCCACGGACTGGGCGCAGCCGGCGAGGAGTACGGCCGCCAGCCCTGCGGCGACCAGGGACCGCGGCCTCACAGGTAGTCCTCCAGGCGGGCGACGGCGTACCCCTCGGCCGTGACCTTGTCCAGGAAGCGGCGGACCATGTCGGTCATCGTGCCCTTCCAGCCCTCGCGGCCCCGGAAGTGGCTGAGCACGATGTCGCCGGGGCGGATCCTGCGGTCCCACTCGCGGTACTCCCAGTGGTCGGCGAAGACCTCCTCGTTCCAGATCGGCGCGTACCGGATGCCGCAGGACCTGGCCGCGCGCAGGGTGTCCTCGTTGTAGTTGCCGTAGGGCGGCCGGAAGAGCACGGGCCGGGTGCCGTACCGCTTCTCGATGACGTCCTGCATCCCGCAGATCTCGTGCTTCTGGCGGGCGTAGGACAACCCGGGCAGGTAGCGGTGGTGGAGGGTGTGGTTGTCGAGGGCGACTCCCCTGTCCCGCATCCTCCTGAAGTAGCCGTAGTCGTCCTTGACCAGGTAGTTGCTGAGGAAGGCGGTGTACGGGATCCGCAGCTCGCTCGTCATCCGCAGGAAGGCGGGGTCCTTCTCGGCGCCGTCGTCGATGGTGAGGAAGACGATCTTCTGGTCGGTGGGGACCGTGGTGAAGACCGGCGGCAGCCCCTTCTCCTCGTGGCCGTCGACCTCGAAGCCCTCGCGGGTGGTGATGCGGGGCTTGGTCACGGGTGCCGGCGGGGCCGTCAGCGGGACCCTCTTCAGCCCCCAGCGCCTGGCGGTGGCGATCCGGGACTGCTCGGCGCGGAGCCGGGCGGCCCGGATGACGGACTTGTCGGCCTGGAGCTCGGCGGCGGGGGCCGGGGGCGCCGGGAGGGGCTGCCGCCGTGCGTCGGTCCCGGCCGGGCGGGCGCAGCCGGAGGCCAGGGCGGCCGCGGCCAGGAGGACGAGTCCGCCGCGGATCGACACCCCCAACGCACCCTTTTTGTAAGTTTGTCCTACTGTTCCCATGGCGCCGGATCCTCGCAGGTCACGGCGTCGCCGCCGGGCCGACACCGCCGCCCGGCAGCGGACCGTCCACCGACTGGCCCACAATGACCCGGTGAACGACCTCGCCCCTCTCCTCACCCCCGAGGGCCGTGCTCTCCTCGACGACGTGCGCGGCACCGCCCCCGCCGACGAACTCGCCGTCGCCACCCGGCTGCGCCGCGAGCACCCCGCCGAACTGGTCTCCGCGGCGCTCGGCCAGGCCCGGCTGCGGCAGCGGGCGGAGGCGAAGTTCGGGGCCGAGGACGCGGGGCGGATGTTCTTCACGCCGAACGGGGTCGAGCAGTCGACGCGGGCGAGCGTGGCCGCCTACCGGGCCCGCAGGCTGAGGTCCATGGGCGTCACCTCCGTGGCGGACCTGTGCTGCGGGATCGGCGGCGACGCCATCGCGCTGGCCCGGGCCGGGATCCGGGTCCTCGCGGTGGACCGGGACCCGTTGACGGCGGCGGCCGCCCGGGCCAACGCGGAGGCCCTCGGGCTCGCCGGCCTGATCGACGTACGGGAGGCGGACGTCACGGAGGTCGACACGGCCCCGTACGACGCCGTGTTCGTGGATCCGGCGCGGCGCGGCGGGCGGGGCCGCATCTTCGACCCGGAGGCCTACTCGCCGCCCCTGTCCTGGGCGGTCCGGGCCGCCCTCAAGGCCCCGCACGCGGCGCTGAAGGTCGCGCCGGGCATCCCGCACGAGGCGGTGCCGGCCGAGGCCGAGGCGGAGTGGATCTCGGACGGCGGGGACGTGAAGGAGGCAGTGCTGTGGTTCGGCACCGCACCGGGGGCGGTCCGGGCGACGCTGCTGCCGGGACCGCGGACCCTGCTCGGCCGCGGGCTGCCCGACCCCGAAGTCCGTTCCGTGGGGCGGTACTTGTACGAGCCGGACGGTGCCGTCATCCGCGCCCATCTGGTCGCCGAGGTGGCGCAGGAGGTCGAGGGCGGACTCGTCGACCCCACCATCGCGTACGTGACCTCGGACGCCCTGCTGGCGACGCCGTACGCCACCGCCTACGAGATCACCGACCGGCTCCCCTTCAACGTGAAGAAGCTGAAGGCGCTGCTGCGCGAGCGGGAGGTCGGGATCCTGACGGTGAAGAAGCGGGGCTCGGCGGTCGAGCCGGAGGAACTGCGCCGCAAGGCGCTCCCGAAACCGCAGGGCACGAACGCGGTGACGGTGTTCCTCACCCGGGTGGCGGGGGCACCGACGATGCTGATCGGCGCTCCTGCGCGGGCCGTCACCGGCGCCGGGGCGTCCTGAGCAACTCCCGGTGCGCGACCGCGCGGTGGCCGTTCACCCGCCGCACTCCCGCGCCCTGTCCAGCAGCAGCTCCCGCTCCCGTTCGTTGCGGGTCAGGGCGGCCGCGCGTTCGAACTCGGCGCGGGCCTCCGTCGTGCGGCCCAGGCGGCACAGGAGGTCGCCGCGCACGCTCGGCAGCAAGTGGTAGTCGAGCAGGGCGGGTTCGTCGGTGAGCGCGTCGACGATCTCCAGGGCCGGGGCCGGGCCCTCGGCCATGGAGACGGCGACCGCGCGGTTGAGTTCGACGACCGGGGAGGGGGTGCGGGCGGCGAGCAGGGCGTAGAGGGTGGCGATGGACCGCCAGTCGGTCTCCTCGTAGGAGTACGCGTGCGCGTGGCAGGCGGCGATGGCGGCCTGGAGGACGTAGGGGCCGGGGGCCCCGGTGGACGTGGCGTCGGCGCGGCCCAGGGCCTTGATGCCGCGGGCGATGAGCATGCGGTTCCAGCGGCTGCGGTTCTGGTCCTTGAGGAGGACGGGTTCGCCGTGCGGGCCGGTGCGGGCGGCCGCGCGGGAGGCCTGGAACTCCAACAGGGCGGCCAGGCCGTGCACTTCGGGTTCCTTGGGCATGAGCGCGGACAGCAGGCGGGCCAGGCGCAGGGCGTCCTCGCACAGGGAGGGGCGCAGCCAGTCGTCGCCGGCGGTGGCCGCGTACCCCTCGTTGAAGATCAGGTAGATGACGTCCAGGACCGAGCCGAGGCGGGCCTCGCGGTCCGGGCCGTAGGGGACCTCGAAGGCGATGTTCTTCGTGGCGAGGGTCCGTTTGGCGCGCACGATCCGCTGGGCGACCGTGGCCTCCGGGACGAGGAAGGCGCGGGCGATCTCCGGGGTGGTGAGACCGCCGAGCAGGCGCAGGGTGAGGGCGGTGCGGGCCTCCGCGGACAGCACCGGGTGGCAGGTGGTGAAGACGAGCCTGAGCAGGTCGTCGTCGATGTCCTCGGGGTCGGCGGGCTCCTCCGGCGGGGCGGACTCCGTCAGGTCGCGGCCGATCTCGGCCAGCTTGCGGGCGTAGTTCTCCCGGCGGCGGACCAGGTCGACGGCCTTGCGCCGGGCGATGGCCATGAGCCAGGCGGCCGGGTTGTCCGGGACGCCGTCGCGCGGCCACTGCTCCAGCGCGGCGACGAGTGCGTCCTGGGCGAGTTCCTCGGCGATGCCGACGTCCCGGACGACCCGGGTGACCCCGGCGATGATACGCGGCGACTCCATGCGGAAAACGGTCTCGACGGAGGATCGGGCGTCGGTGCGGGAGGGCTGTGAGGTGGTCACAGCCCCCATTCGACACCGTCACGGCCGTACGGCCAAGGAGGACGGACCGCCTCCCGGGGCTCAGCCCTCCACGATCTCCCGCACCTCGCAGGTGACCGTCCAGTGCTCCTCGTGGACCTTCAGGAAGCGCTTGGTCCACTCGACCGCCTCGGCCATGTCCTTGGCCTGCACGATCGCGTACCCGCCGACGACCTCCTTGGCCTCGGTGAAGGGCCCGTCGGTCACCGACAGCTCGCCCTTCTCCCACCGCACCCGGGTGCCCTGCGCGGTCGGCGTGAGCCCGGCGGTGTCGAGCAGCACCCCGGCCTTCGTCATCTCCTCGATCAGCTCGCCCATGCGCTGCATCAGCGCCTCGCTGGGGCCCTCGGCGGGGGCGTTCTGCTCGTCGATCCGGACCATCGACAGGTAACGCGGCATGGTGACTCCTCGGTCGCTGCGGGCCGGTCCTTCCCGGCCTCTCACCAGTGCGTCGATCGGAAGGGCCCGGGATCGACAGACTCCGCGGATTTCTTCGGAGAATTTTTCCCGGGCCCTCAAGCATGCGCCTGACCTGCTACGACAGCGAGCCGCCGAACGTCGCCCGCTCGATCGGCGCCCCGACCGTGCGGGGGCCGAAGGTGAACGCCGCGTCCGTCACGATGCCGGTCGGACGGCCGCGCAGCGACCAGACCGCGCCTTCACCGGCGTTCCCGCCTTCGACCATGTTCTCGCGGGAGGCCGCCGCCGCGAGGTCCGCGTAGCCGTTGCCGTTGATGTCGTGGATGCTGACCGAGTCGCCGAAGTTGTCGCTCGACTCGGCGGCGCCGGGGACGCCGTCGGTGTCCTGGGTGAAGCCCTGGGAACCCGTGCCGGTCAGGCCGTCGCGGCTGCCGTAGAGGACGTTGACCATGCCCGCCCCGGCCTTGTCGCCGAGCTTCTCGCCGGGCGCGCCCACGGCCACGTCGGCGTAGCCGTCGTTGTTGACGTCACCGACCGCCACCGCGTCGCCGAAGCGGTCCTCCTCCTCCTTGGCGCCGGGGACGTCCGCAGTGTCCTGGCTGTACGACTTCCAGGTCGACTCCGGCTTCAGACCGGAGGCCGAGCCGAGGGCCACGGTGACCGTGGAGTCGTTCGGGACGCCCCGGACGAGGTCGTCGTAGCCGTCGCCGTTGACGTCGCCGAAGGCCGCCTGGCTGGTGCCCTGGGGGGAGGAGGCGACATAGGTGAAGGCGCCTCCGGAGGCGTTGGCCAGGTAAAGCTGGGAGCCGATGCCGCCGTCGCCGAGGTAGACGGTCGTCGCGAGGTCGTCGCGGCCGTCGCCGTTGACGTCCCCGGCGGCCACGTGCATCAGGTCGTAGGGCTCCAGCTTGGGCGAGCCGAAGTCCCGCGTGGCGGTCGGCTTCCCGTCCCGGGAGATCGGGCCCTGCCAGACGGTGACCTCGGTGCCGAGCGGGTCGTCGCCCGGGGAGCGGCCGCCGCGGAACAGGACCAGGTCCGGCCAGCTGTCACCGTCGAAGTCGCCCGCCTGGGTGGTCGACGCGGGCACGGACACCGCGCCGGACAGGCCCTCCTTGGAGCCCCAGACGACGACCGCGTCCCGCTTCGGGTCCGCGTGTCCGATGATCAGGTCGGTGCGGCCGTCGCCGTCCAGGTCCCCCGTGGACAGCTGGTGGCCGAAGTTCTCGCCCGCGGCGGGATCGCCCGGGATGCCGCTGGTGGCACGGCTGATGATGGTGCGGCTGTCCTTGGTCAGGCCGTGCGGGCCGCCGTACATGACGGTGACGTAGCCCGCCCCCTGCTTGCCGCCGATCGTGGCGATCGGGGCGCCGACGGCGAGGTCCTTGTAGCCGTCGCCGTTGAAGTCGTCCTGGACGGCCTTCGATTCGGCCGCCGTGGCGCTGCCGGCGAGGGCGGGAATCCCGCCGAGCGCGAGCACTCCGGCGATCAGCGGCACGGACCATGCCTTGTACGAACGCGAGTTGGACATCGGTGTTCCCCCTGGTTACTGCAATGTGGTCACCGCAACAGACACCACTGGTCGCTCATTGGTTGCAGTGTCGCCCGTTTTTTCGGTGCACACGTCAACGAGAACCTCGGCGAACACCTCGGCGGAGAACTCGGCGAAGCCCTCAGCGAAGACCTCAGCGGAGCGACTCCCACAGCTCGCTCGCCGCGGGTTCCTCCGCCACCACCCGGTTGGGGTCCGAGGGGGCGGTGACGACCGGCATGGTCACGGTCTTCACGTCGGCCGCCGCGAGGCCCTTCAGGCTCTCACCGAGGGTCATGAGCTCGGGCAGGGAGTCGAGTCCGGTGTCGGTGGTGAGGCTGCCGGTGACGGCGTCGGCGACGGAGTACAGCTTGGCGGGGCTGGTCAGGAGGCTCGTCGAGGACATCTGCGCCAGCAGGGCCTTCACCAGTTGCTGCTGGAGGCCGATGCGGCCCAGGTCGCTGCCGTCGCCTATGCCGTGCCGGGTGCGGGCGAGCGCGAGGGCCTGCTTGCCGTCGAGGTGGTGGGTGCCCGCCTTCAGGGTGAGGTGGCTGTCGGCGTCGTCGATGTCCTCGTCCGTGGTCACCGTGACCCCGCCGAGGGCGTTCACCAGTCTGGCGAAGCCCGAGAAGTCGATCTCGACGTAGTGGTCCATGCGGACGTCCGTGATCGACTCGACGGTCCTGACCGCGCACACCGGACCGCCCACCGCGTAGGCGCTGTTGAACATGGCGCCGTACGAGACCGCCGTGGTGCCGCCGCTCTCCAGCGGGCAGGAGGGGCGGGTGACGAGGGTGTCGCGCGGGATGCTGACGACGGTGGCCGTCGTGCGGCCCGCGTCGATGTGCACGACCATCGCGGTGTCGGACCGGGCGCCGGTGCTGCTGCCGCCGCCGAGCGCCCGGTTCTCTTTGCCGCTGCGTGAGTCGGAGCCGAGGACCAGGATGTTGACGGCCTCGGTGGGCAGCGGTGCCGCGTCGGAGGCCGAAGGGGTCGGGGTCGCCTTGGCGGGGCGGTCGTCGCCGAGTGCGCTGTCGATGTCGACGCTCTTGATGTTGCTGTTGAGGTGCCAGTACGCCCAGCCCGCCGCGGCGCATCCCGCGACCAGGGTGCCCGCGAGCGCGAGGCCGACGGCCTTCAGCACGCTCGACCGCCGACCCGCTCGTCCGTCCTCGCCGTCTCCACTCACAGGGAGGAACGTAAGTCCGAATTATTACGAGGAACGCCTCGCGGACGGTTTTCTTCGGAAAATCTCAGACTTCTCGTCTCCGGGAGCGGGCCGGAGCAGCCCAGAAGCGCGCCTCCGAAAGTTTCGGTCGTGCAACCGATTGGCTTCGGAGGGGCACGGTCCGACCCGGCGCCCCTAGGCGCCCGCCCGCAGCTCGGCGCAGCTGCTCCGGACCACCAGGCTCGTCGCCAGCTCCACCCGGGTCGCCGCCGGGTTGCCGCCGTCCCGGCCCAGGTCGAGCACCAGCTTGGCCGCGGCCTCGGCCATCTCGGTCAGCGGCTGCCGTACGGTCGTCAGCGGCGGCCCCACCCAGGGCGCCACCGGAAGGTCGTCGAAGCCGACCACGCTCAGGTCCTCGGGGATGCGCAGTCCCAGCTCGCGCGCGGCCTCGTAGACGCCGAGCGCCTGGAGGTCGTTGCCCGCGAAGACGGCCGTGGGCCGGTCCGGGCGGCGCAGCAGTTCCAGGCCCTGGCGGTAGCCGGTCTCGTGGTGGAAGTCGCCGGGCATGATCAGTCCGGGGTCGACGGGCAGCCCGGCGGTCTCCAGCGCGGCCCGGTAGCCGTCCACGCGGGCGCGGCTGCACATCATGCGGGAGGGCCCGCTGATCGCGCCGATCCTGCGGTGCCCCAGTTCGACCAGGTGGCGGGTCGCGGCGAGCCCGCCCTGCCAGTTGGTCGCGCCGATGGAGGGCACGTCGGCGCCCGGATCACCGGCCGGGTCCATCACCACGAACGGGATCGACCTGCTGTTGAGCAGCGCGCGCTGGGACTCGTCGAGCCCGGACAGCACGAGGACCACGCCGTACGGACGCCGGGCGGCGACCTGGTCGGCCCAGGTCCGCCCGGGGGTGAGCCGTCCTGCGCTCTCGCTCAGGACGACGCTCAGCCCGGCGTCGCGGGCCACGTTCTCCACGCCCCGGATGACCTCCATCGCCCACGCGCTCTCCAGCTCGTGGAAGACCAGGTCGATCAGGGGCGAACGGCTCGCCTCGGCACGCCGGCGCCGGTAGCCGTGCGCACGCAGCAGGTCCTCGACGCGGGCGCGGGTCGCGGGCGCGACATCGGCCCGGCCGTTGAGGACCTTCGAAACTGTCGGCGCCGAGACGCCGGCCTCCCGGGCGATCTCGGCGAGGGTCGCGGTCTGCTGCGACCGTCCCACCGCAGGGGATGTCGTCCGGGTTTCAGCGGGCTCCGGGGGTGTCATGGCGGCGATCGTATCCCTGCGCGACCTCTTGACGAACCCTTCCGGCGGCCCTAGGTTCCCAAAACATTCGGATGATATATCGAAACATTCGCGAGGTCGTCGACCTGACAGTCGAGCCCGACAGGAGTTACATGACCACCGCGCCCTGGCGTGACCCCGCCCTGACCGCCTCCGCCCGCGTCGACGACCTCCTCTCCCGGATGACCCTGGAGGAGAAGACCGCCCAGCTCTACGGCGTGTGGGTGGGCGCCAGCACGGACGGGGACGGAGTCGCCCCCCTCCAGCGCGAGATGACCGCCGACTACGACTGGGACGAGCTGATCACCCGGGGCCTGGGCCAGCTCACCCGCCCCTTCGGCACCGCCCCCGTGGACCCGGCGCTGGGCGCGCAGGCACTGGCCCGCGCCCAGCGCCGTATCGCCGAGGCCGGCCGCTTCGGCATTCCGGCGCTCGCCCACGAGGAGTGCCTGGCCGGCTTCACCACCTGGCGGGCCACCGCCTATCCGGTGCCCCTCGCCTGGGGCGCGAGCTGGGACGCCGAGCTCGTCGAGGAGATGGCCGGCGCCATCGGCCGCGACCTGCGCGCGGTCGGCGTCCACCAGGGACTGGCCCCCGTCCTGGACGTCGTCCGCGACCCGCGCTGGGGACGGGTCGAGGAGACGATCGGCGAGGACCCGTACCTGGTGGGCACGATCGGCGCCGCCTACGTCCGCGGTCTGGAGTCGGCCGGGATCGTCGCCACGCTCAAGCACTTCGCCGGGTACGCCTCCTCGGCCGGCGCCCGCAACCTCGCGCCCGTGCGGGCGGGGGTGCGGGAGTTCGCCGACATCACCCTGCCGCCCTTCGAGTTCGCCCTGCGCGAGGGCGGGGCCCGCTCGGTGATGGCCGCGTACACCGACACCGACGGCGTCCCGGCCTCCGCCGACCCCGGCCTGCTGACCGAACTGCTGCGCGAGCAGTGGGGGTTCACCGGCACGGTGGTCGCCGACTACTTCGGCATCGGCTTCCTCCAGAGCCAGCACCGCATCGCCGGCACCGAAGCGGGCGCGGCCCACGCGGCCCTCGCGGCGGGCCTCGACGTCGAACTGCCCACCCTCAAGTGCTACGGCACCCCCCTGATCGACGCCGTCCGCGCGGGCGAGATCCCCGAGTCCCTGATCGACCGGGCGGCCCGCCGGGTCCTGCTCCAGAAGTGCGAGCTGGGCCTCCTGGACGAGGACTGGGACCCGGAGCCCACCGGGCGGATCGACCTCGACTCGACGGCGAACCGCGCCCTGGCCCGCCGCCTCGCCGAGGAGTCCGTGGTCCTCCTCGACAACCCGGACGGCCTGCTCCCGCTGGCCCCGGACACCCGGATCGCGGTCGTCGGCCCCCGCGCCGCCGACGCCCTCGCCATGCTGGGCTGCTACTCCTTCCCGTCCCACGTCCTCACCCACCACCCCGACATCCCGATGGGCATCGAGATCCCCACGGTCCTGGAGGCCCTGCGCACCGAACTCCCCGACGCCAAGGTGACGTTCACCGAGGGCTGCGGGGTCGACGACCCGGACACCGCGGGCTTCGAGGAGGCGGTGGCCCGGACGGCCGAGGCGGACGTCTGCGTGGCGGTGCTCGGCGACCGGGCGGGCCTGTTCGGCCGGGGCACCTCGGGCGAGGGCTGCGATGTGACGGACCTCCGGCTGCCCGGTGTGCAGGCGGAGTTGCTGGACTCGCTGGTCGCGACCGGCGTCCCGGTGGTGCTGGTCCTGCTCACCGGCCGCCCCTACGCGCTCGGCCGCTGGGACGGCCGGCTCGGCGCGGTCGTCCAGGCGTTCTTCCCCGGCGAGGAGGGCGGTCCCGCGGTCGCGGGAGTGCTGTCGGGCCGGGTCAACCCCTCGGGCCGCCTCCCGGTGAGCGTGCCCCGGGTGCCCGGCGGCCAGCCGTGGACCTACCTCCAGCCGCCGCTCGGTCTCGCGGGCGAGGTCAGCAACCTGGACCCGACCCCGCTGTACGCCTTCGGGCACGGGCGCTCCTACACGGAGTTCGTGTGGGAGGACTTCACGGGCGGGGCGCCGGCGGAGATCGGCACGGACGGCACGTACGACGTGTCGGTGACCGTGCGCAACGCGGGGGGCCGGGCGGGCGCCGAGGTCGTCCAGCTGTATCTGCACGACCCGGTGGCCTCGGTGACCCGCCCGGACGTCCGGCTGATCGGCTACCGGCGGCTGGAGCTGGAGCCGGGCGAGTCCCGCCGGGTGACCTTCCGCTTCCACGCCGAGCTGTCGGCCTTCACCGACCGCAGGGGCCGCCGCGTCGTCGAACCGGGCGACCTGGAGCTGCGGTTGTCGGCATCGAGCGCGGAGACCCGGCACACGGCCAGGTTGCACCTGACGGGCCCGGTGCGGGAGGTGGGCCCGGACCGACGGCTGCGCTGCGAGACGGAGGTGTCGGACTGAGCACGGTCCGCCGGCGGTCCGGTCTCCGCACCGGACTCCTCGAAGCCCTCGGTGAACACCGCCTCGGCCGCGGGGAGTCCGGTGCGCAGCGCCTGAAGGACCGGGCAGGCGGTGTCCGCCCGGATGCCGGGGCGAGTCCCGTCCGCCCCCGGCTCAGTCCGCCGTGACCGACTCGAAGCGCCAGCGGTGCACCGCGCGGGCGACCAAGTCACCGCCCGGCTCCGGCAGTTCGGGCAGCTCGGCGTCGTAGGCCGCGTCCCACCACGTGATGACGAGGACGCGGTCCTGCGGCGCCCGGAGCGTCTCCCGCCGCAGCGGCCGTACCGGAAGCTCCTGCCGGCGGGCCCAGGCGAGCAGTTCCTCGCCCCGGCCCTCGGCCGCCCGGGCCTCCCACATCAGCGCGACCGTCACGAGTAGAGGTTCTCCTTGCTGACCTCGTGCACGTGGTCGTGGCCCGGCACGTGCGGGTCGGTCACCGGCAGGGAGGAGTCGGCGGAGAGGTCCCAGGCGGAGGCGGGGCGGCCCCGGGCCACCATCTCCGCGCCGAGGGCGGCGACCATCGCGCCGTTGTCGGTGCACAGCTTGGGCCGCGGGACCCTCAGGCGGATCCCGGCGGCCTCGCAGCGCTCCTGGGCCAGGGCCCGCAGCCGGGAGTTGGCGGCCACACCGCCGCCGATCATGAGGTGGTCGACGCCCTCGTCCTTGCAGGCCCGCACGGCCTTGCGGGTCAGTACGTCCACGACCGCCTCCTGGAAGGAGGCCGCCACGTCCCGCACCGGCACCTCCTCCCCCGCGGCCCGCTTGGCCTCGATCCAGCGCGCCACCGCCGTCTTCAGACCGGAGAAGGAGAAGTCGTACGCCGGGTCGCGCGGCCCGGTCAGGCCGCGCGGGAAGGAGATCGCGTCCGGGTCGCCCTCGCGCGCGTACCGGTCGATGACCGGGCCGCCCGGGAAGCCGAGGTTCAGCACCCGGGCGATCTTGTCGAAGGCCTCGCCGGCCGCGTCGTCGATGGTCGCGCCCATCGGGCGGACGTCGGAGGTGATGTCGGAGGACAGCAGCAACGACGAGTGACCGCCGCTGACCAGCAGCGCCATCGTCGGCTCGGGCAGCGCCCCGTGCTCCAGCTGGTCGACGCAGATGTGGGAGGCGAGGTGGTTGACGCCGTAGAGGGGCTTGCCGAGGGCGTAGGCGTACGCCTTCGCGGCGGACACCCCGACGAGGAGGGCACCGGCGAGTCCGGGGCCGGCGGTGACGGCGATGCCGTCGAGGTCGCGGGCGCTGACCCCGGCTTCCTTCAGCGCACGGTCGATGGTGGGGACCATGGCCTCCAGGTGCGCCCGGCTCGCGACCTCCGGCACCACACCGCCGAACCGGGCGTGCTCGTCGACGCTGGACGCGATGGCGTCGGCCAGCAGGGTGGTCCCCCGGACGATGCCGACGCCGGTCTCGTCACAGGAGGTCTCGATGCCCAGGACAAGCGGTTCATCAGCCATTGATCTCAGTTCCTCGTTCGGATGTCGAACCCGCGGCGGAGCCGCTGTCGGATGCAGTGGTCAGTCGCATGACCAGGGCGTCCACGTTGCCCGGCTGGTAGTAGCCGCGCCGGAAGCCGATGGCCTCGAAGCCGAAGCGCTCGTAGAGCTTCTGGGCGCGGATGTTGTCGATCCGGCACTCCAGCATCACCTCGGCGCACTCGAAGGCGGTCGCGGCCCGCAGCAGCTCGGTCAGCAGCGTCGCCCCGAGTCCGGTCCCCCAGTGGTCGCGGGCGACGGCGATGGTCTGGACGTCCGCCAGCTCGCCGGCGGAGGCCAGCCCGGCGTAGCCGACGATCCGCCCGCCCTCCTCGGCCACCACGTACCGCCGGGTGGCCTCGGGCCCCCGGGAGTGCGCGAGTTCGGACCAGAACATGCCCCGGGACCAGGCGTCCTCCGGGAAGAGGTCCTTCTCCAGCTCCAGGACGGGATCGATGTCCCACCACCGCATCTCGCGCAGCACAGGAATCGGGGGTGTGGTCACTTGGGGGTGACCACCTTGTAGTTCTTGGGGACCTGCGCGTCGGGCCGCCGCAGGTACAGCGGGCGCGGGGCGGGCAGTTCCTCCCCGGCCCCGATGCGCTCGGCGGCGAGAGCGGCGAGCCCGGCGGCCGACACGTGCTCGGGCGCGCGGGCGTCGGGGAAGGTGTCCGGGTAGAGCAGCGCCCCGGCTCCGACCGCGGGCATCCCCTGGACCCGCTCGGCGATGTCGGCGGGCCGGTCGACCGCGGGATCGCCCACGCGGGTGCGGGGGTCGGAGTAGGCGGCCCAGTAGACCTCCTTGCGCCGCGCGTCGGTGGCCACGACGAAGGGGCCGTCGACCTCGGCCGCGTAGGCGAGTCCGTCCAGGGTGCACACGCCGTGCACGGGGATGCCGAGCGCGAGTCCGAAGGTGTCGGCGGTCATGAGCCCGACGCGCAGCCCGGTGTAGGGCCCGGGGCCGATTCCCACGACGATCCCGGTGACCGCGTCCAGCTTCACCCCCGCGTCCGCGAGCACCCGGTCGACGGCCGGCAGCAAGAGTTCCCCGTGCCGTCGCGCGTCCACCTGGCTGAACGAGGCGGCGACGTCCCGCCCGTCGTGCAGGGCGACGGTGACGGCGGGGGTGGCGGTATCCAGAGCGAGCAAGAGCACGCAAACAGCCTACGGCTCCGGGACGACCTGGGTGGCCGCAGGCCGCCGGAGGCACCCGGGGGTGTACCGGTGCGACACCTGCTCCGCCGCTCGGGCGCCGCCGGGCGCGACGGCGCGGAAGGCGCCCGGTGAGCTGCTACGGTCGCCACAAATCAGGACCAAGCACTCCAGGGGTGACCGGTGGCAACCAGCAACGCGGCGTTCGTGACCGCCCTCACCGCGGCGGCCCTCGCGACGGTCGGCTTCCTCGCCTACCAGGCCTCCGCGACGGTTCCCGCCAGGCCCCACGCGGGCGGCGCCCCGGCGGCCGTCGCCTCGAAGGCCCCCCGCGACCAGCGGGACCCCACCGCCCTGCCGGCGGGCTCGGGCGCGGGCGAACGAGTGGTGTACTCCCTGGACGACAACCGGGTCTGGCTGGTCGGCGCCGGCGACAGGGTGGTCCGCACCTTCGCGGTCGTCCCCGGCACCATCGACCCCGCCCCGGGCGTCTACACGGTGACCTCCCGCTCGAACTCCGTGACCGGCACCGACGGCACGCCCATCGAG
This sequence comes from Streptomyces sp. NPDC091972, assembly GCF_044756385.1. Classification (NCBI taxonomy): domain Bacteria; kingdom Bacillati; phylum Actinomycetota; class Actinomycetes; order Kitasatosporales; family Streptomycetaceae; genus Streptomyces; species Streptomyces sp. NPDC091972. The sequence continues at coordinate 219,713 of NZ_JBIVSV010000011.1, forward strand.
CACGTGGTCCGCTTCACCAGCGTGGACGGAGTGGCCATCGGCTTCAGCGCGGCCGTGGAGAAGGCGGGGTCCTCCGCCCCCATGACCACGGTGCCGACGGGCGGCATCCGGGAGTCCCGGGAGGACGGCGACGCGATGTGGGACTTCGCGACGATCGGGGTGAAGGTCGCGGTGATCCACTGAGGCCGGCTCAGGCCGCCTTCGGGCGCTCGGCGCCGGCCGCCCGCGCCGTTCCCGGATCGGGCACCCGCGGCGGTGTGGAGACGGCTTCTGCCGCCGCGCAGGACGCCAGCAGATCACGCATGGACACACCGCCGACGAGCGCGTACGGCTGCGGCTGGGGCCGGTTCTCGGTGGCCGACATGGACGCCTCCTGAAGTTCGGGGGCGGCGTAGTTAGGTACACCTAACTACGAGCTGGGTACCATGTGACCACGCACAAGACGTCCAATGCAATATCTTGCCGACGGATTGTCGGAACGTTCACCGAAAACGTCCCCGGGAGGACGCGCCGGACCCTTCAGGCCGTGAGCACGCTGAGGTCGGCCGCGGCCCACCGCTCCCCGAGCGGAGTCAGCGTCACGTGCCGCACCTCGTCGGTCGTGTCCCCGACCGCCCGGTGGATCCGCACCTGGAGCCGGTCGTCGGTCAGTTCCTCGACCTTGCCCTCGCCCCACTCCACGACGATCACCGACTCCGGCAGCGAGACGTCGAGATCGAGGTCCTCCATCTCGTCGAGCCCGCCGCCCAGGCGGTAGGCGTCCACGTGGACGAGGGGCGGTCCGTCCCCCAGGGACGGGTGCACGCGGGCGATCACGAAGGTCGGCGAGGTGACGGCCCCCCGCACCCCGAGCCCCTCACCGAGTCCGCGGGTCAGCGTCGTCTTGCCCGCGCCGAGCTCCCCGCTGAGCATCACGAGGTCCCCGGCGCGCAGCAGCTTGGCGAGCTTCAGGCCCAGCTCGCGCATCTGTTCGGGGGAGGTGACGGTCAGCTCGGTCTCAACCGGGTTGCGCGGTACTGCTTCCATAACCGCCAACGGTAGCCCCTGCGGGCACCGCCCCCGCGCGGGTGAGGAGGTCGGCGAGGCGGTCGGTGACCACTTCCGGGTGTTCCAGCATGACGAGGTGCCCGGCGTCCGGGACCAGCACCAGCTCCGCCTCCGGCAGCAGGGAGGCGATCGCCTCGCTGTGCTCGCTGGGCGTCACCATGTCGCCCACCCCGGCGAGGACGAGCACCGGCTTGTCCGCGAAGTGCGCGAGGGCGGCGGTCTTGTCGTGGTTGTCGAACGCCGGGTAGTACTCGGCGACCACGTCGATCGGGGTGCTCTCGATCATGCGCTCGGCGAAGCGGACGATGGCCGGGTCGACGTCCCGGGAGGCGAAGGAGTACCGCTTGATGATCCCGGCGAACAGGTCGGCGGTGGCCCGCCGCCCCTTCTCCACCAGGTCGGCCCGCTGCCCCAGCGCCCTGAGAACGCCCGGCAGCACCCGCCGCACGGCGTTGACGCCGGCCACCGGAAGCCCGAAGTTGACCTCGCCGAGCCGCCCGGACGACGTCCCGACCAGGGCCACCGCGACCACCCGGTCACGGATCAGCTCGGGGTACCGGTCGGCCAGTGCCATGACGGTCATCCCGCCCATGGAGTGCCCGACGAGCACGATCGGCCCCTGCGGCACGGCCGCGTCGATGACGGCCTTCAGGTCCTGCCCGAGCTGATCGATGTCGACCGGCACCCCGTCCTGCACCTGCCGCACCCCCCGCCCGGACCGCCCGTGGCTGCGCTGGTCCCAGTGCACGGTCCGTACGACACCCCGGAGCGCCGCGCGCTGGAAGTGCCAGGAGTCCTGGCTGAGGCAGTAGCCGTGGCTGAAGACGACGGTGACGGGGGCGGGGGATTTGCGCCCGAACAGCCGGCGCCGGCGCGGCGACAGCGCGGGTCCGGCCTCCGGGTCGAGGTCGTCGACCTCGTAGTACAGCTCGGTGCCGTCCTCGGCGTACGCCTTGCCCGGGGTGCCCCGCAGTGCGCCGTACGGCCCGGTCGAGTCGAGGGCGAGCCGCGCCCGCTGCCGCATCCCGCGTCCGACGGTGAGCCGTTCGAGGGCCACGCCCGCCGCGGCACCCGCGGCGATCACGCCTATCGCGGCGCCGGCGATCCCGGTCGCCCGGCGCCAGCCCGCGCCCGCCCCCGCCGCGGAGGCGAGGGCCACCGACGCGGCGGCGTCGACGACGGCCTCCGCACTGCTCTCGCTCACGTACCGCTCCTGTTCACTGGGTCGGGTGATACCGGTGTCGCGGGCCTCGCGGCACTGACGCGCACTGTGCGACTACCCCGCTTGTTCCTCGTTCACATAGACGCGGGGAACGCGTGTTCCGATGCGGGTCACGATCTCGTACGCGATGGTGCCCGCGGCCTGCGCCCAGTCCTCGGCGGTGGGCTCGCCCCGGTCGCCGGGGCCGAAGAGCACGGCCCGGGTGCCGGTGGGGGGTTCGTCGCCGCCGAGGTCCACCACGAACTGGTCCATGGCGACCCGCCCGGCGACCGTGCGCCACTTGCCGTCGACCAGCACCGGTCCGGCGCCGGAGGCGTGCCGCGGGATGCCGTCCGCGTAGCCGACGGGCACCAGGCCGAGGGTCGTCTCGCCGGGGGTGACGTAGTGGTGGCCGTAGCTGACGCCATGGCCGCCGGGCACGCGCTTGACCAGCGCGAGCGACGCCGACAGCGTCATCACCGGGCGCAGGCCGAAGTCGGCGGGGACGCCCAGCTCGGGGCTGGGCGAGATGCCGTAGGTCGCGATGCCGGTCCGGACGAGGTCGAAGTGGCTCTCCGGAAGGGTCAGCGTGGCGGGCGAGTTGGCGATGTGCCGCACCTCGGGGCGCACGCCCCGGCCCTCGGCGTACGCCAGCATCTCCCGGAAGAGGGTGAGCTGGGCGGCGATGGAGGGATGCCCCGGCTCGTCGGCGCAGGCGAAGTGCGACCAGAGGCCGGTGACGGTGAGGAGTCCTTCGGCCTGGGCGCGCAGCGCCTCGGCGACCAGCTCGGCCCAGTCCTCGCCCGGCTGACAGCCGCCCCGCCCGAGCCCGGTGTCGGCCTTGAGCTGCACGCGCGCGGGGACGCCGGCCCCGCGGGCCGCCGCGACGAGCTCGCGCAGCGCCCACATCCCGCTGACGGACACGTCGAGGTCGGCCTCGATCGCCTCCCGCCAGGGGCCGCCGGGCGTCCACAGCCAGCACATGATCCGCCCCGGCAGCCCGGCCTTCCGCAGCGCCAGAGCCTCCTCCGGCGTGGCGGTCCCGAGCCAGCGCGCGCCCGCGTCGACCGCGGCGCGGGCACAGGGCACCGCGCCGTGGCCGTACGCGTCGGACTTGACCACGGCCATGAGGTCGGCGCCCGACGCGCGGGCGCGCAGGGCCCGCACGTTGGCCCGCAGCGCGGCCAGGTCGATCTCGGCGCGGGCGCGCAGGGGTGCGGTCGGGGCGGTCGCTGTCTCGTTCATGGCGCCCCCAGTGTCTCAGAGGCGGCCGACACCGCCGATGAGCACGTCCCGGGACGCCTCCACGCGTGCGTGTGTCACGCGGGTCAAAGGATCAGACCGTGCCGGGCCAGGTACTTCACCGGGTCGATGTCGGAGCCGTACGGGCGCCGGGCGCGCACCTCGAAGTGCAGGTGCGGGCCGGTGGCTCGGCCGGTGGCGCCGCTGCTGCCGATCCTGGTGCCGGCTTTCACCTTGGCGCCCCGGGCGACCGAGATGCGCGAGAGGTGGGCGTAGACGACGTACCGGGAATCGCTCAACTTGATCGTCACGGCCTTTCCGTACGATCCCGACCAGCTCGCCAGGACGACGACGCCGGTGCCCACGGCGTAAACCGGGGTTCCCTTCGCCACCGCAAGATCCACTCCGGTGTGGTAGCCGGCCAGCCAGTTCCCCCGCACCCGGTAGCGCATGGTCACCCTGGCCCGTTTCCGGATGGGGCGACACCACTTGGCCGCCGCGAGGGAGCGGTCACCGACCTCGACGTCGACGTCCTCGGCGGCCGCCAGCAGTTCCTCGAATTCCGGGTCGAAGTCGCTGCCGCAGTTCCCGTCGTGCTCTTCCTCCAATGGTTCCGGATTGTCCCCGCGGAAACCGAGAACGGGACTCCCCAGAACGACTGCGGCTCCTCCCAGCAGTTCCCGCCGGGTGGTGCCTCGTATATTTGGCTCATCCATGCGGCCAGCGAAACATCGCCCTTTCGGCTCCGCATATTCGACCGACCGGTATTGGTCCCATCAGGTACTAGTTCGCGCTCATGCACCCGTCTGCCGGTCCGCGCTCAGGCGTCCGTCACGTCCCGCCATGCCGCCGGCACCGCCTCGGCCACGTCGTGCGCTCCCACCGGGGCACCGTCCGCCGCGAACCGTCCGGCGAGGCCGTGCAGGTACGCGCCCACGCTGCCGGCGTCCAGAGCGCTCAGCCCGGACGCGAGCAGGGACCCCGCGAGACCGGAGAGGACGTCACCGCTGCCGGCGGTGGCCAGCCATGCCGTGCCGGTCGGGTTCACCCGCACCGCCCCGCCGCCCGCGTCGGCGACCAGCGTGGTCGAGCCCTTGAGCAGCACGGTCGCGTCGTAGCGCCCGGCGAGTTCGCGCGCCGAGGCCAGCCGGGCCCCCTCGACCTCCTCGCGCGCCACCCCGAGGAGCGCGGCGGCCTCCCCGGCGTGCGGGGTCATGAGGGTCGGCGCGGTACGCGCGCGTACGGCGTCCCGGTCGGCGAGCCGCAGCCCGTCCGCGTCGATGAGCACCGGCACGTCCGAGGCCAGCACCTCGCCCACGGCCGAGGCGTCGTCCCCGGCCCCCGGTCCGACGACCCACGCCTGCACCCGCCCCGCCTGCTTCGGCCCCCGGTCGGAGACGAGCGTCTCGGGGAAGCGGGCGATCACGGCGTCCGCGGCCGGCCCGACGTACCGCACGGCCCCGGCGCCGCCCCGCAGCGCCCCGTACACGGCGAGCACGGCGGCTCCCGGATAGCGCGCGGACCCGGCGGCGATCCCGACGACTCCACGCCGGTATTTGTCACTCTCCCCGCTCGGCACGGGCAACAGCCGTCGTACGTCGGCGTGTTGAAGGGCCTCCAGCTCGGCGTGCGGGGGAAGGGACAGCCCGATGTCGACGAGCCGCACCGAACCGGCGTACTCCCGCGCGGGATCGATCAGCAGCCCCGGCTTGTGCGTCCCGAACGTGACGGTCAGGTCCGCCCGTACGGCCGCCCCGCGCACCTCCCCCGTGTCGGCGTCGACGCCGCTCGGCAGGTCGACGGCGACGACGGCGGCCCGGGACCGCTCGGCCACCTCGGCCAGCCGGGCCGCGTCGGGGCGCAGTCCGCCCTTGCCGCCGATCCCCACGATCCCGTCGAGGAGGAGGTCGGCCTTCTCGATGAGCCGCTCGGCACCCTCGACTCCCACGGCCCGCCCCCCGGCCCGGCGCAGCGCGGCCAGCCCCGCGGAGTGGGCGCGTTCGGGCGCCAGCAGCACGGCGGCCACCCCGGCGCCCCGCCGCGCCAGGCGCGCCCCCGCGTAGAGGGCGTCCCCGCCGTTGTCCCCGCTGCCGACGAGCAGCACGACCCTGCGGCCGTACACCCGCCCCAGCAGGTCCGCGCAGGCGGCGGCCAGCCCGGCCGCCGCCCGTTGCATCAGCGCGCCCTCCGGCAGCCGTGCCATCAGCTCCCGCTCGGCGGCCCTGACCGTCTCCACGTTGTACGCAGTACGCATGGAACCGAGTCTCCCCCGTCCCGGCCGCGGACGAACAAGCCGTGCCCGGCGCGGCGACGGTCCTGGAAGGATCAGTTCCGGACGCCGACGACGAAGAGAGAGGCACCTGAAAGCGCGTTCCCCGGCAGGTCAGGCGGAATAAAGCAGTCCGGGGCGATCACTTCCGGCCAGATTCGCTTCTGCTCCGCACGCAAAACGAAAGCGCTCACCAGGCACCATCACGCACTTGTAGGCATATGCCCGGACCTGAGGCCGTCTCAGACGTCACGTCCGCCCCCTGCCACCCCTGTGCGAAACGCTCAACAAAACGCACACTGAGGGCGTTTCGGCGAGCGCAGCCGCACCCGCGGCGGTCGCCCATCCCGTGGAGGACGTGCGCGCGATGACCGATCCGGACAGACCCGCCGTGCCTCTCGCCCGGACCGTCCGCCGAGCCGGACGCCTGCTGTGCTGGAGCCTGGCCACCGCCTGGACCGCGGCCGCGGTCGACGTCACCGTCTCTCCGCGCGCCCGCTGGTGGAACACGCTCTGGCCGCTGCCCTGGTACCTCACCTGCGCCTGCGCCGTCGCCTGGGCCGTGCTGCGCGCTCGCGAGAAGGCGGCCCGCGGCGGCCACGAGCCGCGGACCGGGACCGACGTCCGCACGGATTGGGACCAGGCCGCCTGAGAGTCCGGACGGCGGCTTCGGTCACCCCTCCGCGATCACCACGGCCGACGCGACCCCGGCGTCATGGCTGAGCGAGACGTGCCACGACCGCACCCCGAGCGCGGCGGCCCGCGCTGCGACGGTCCCGGTGACCCGCAGCCGGGGCTGCCCGCTGTCCTCGACGTACACCTCGGCATCGGTCCAGTGCAGCCCGGCCGGCGCCCCGAGCGCCTTGGCCAGGGCCTCCTTCGCGGCGAACCGGGCGGCCAGCGAGGCGACTCCGCGCCGCTCCCCGCTGGGCAGCGTCAGCTCACTGTCCAGGAACAGCCGCCGGGCCATCCCCGGCGTACGCTCCAGCGACGCCGCGAACCGCTCGATCTCGGCGACGTCGATACCGACCCCGATGATGCTCATCCGGGCACTCTACGATCCTCCCGGCACCCTCAGGCCGCGGCCAGCTCGCACCACACGTACTTCCCCCGGCTGCCGTGCCTGGCCAACGGCTGCCACCCCCACAGGTCGGCACACGCCTTCACCAACGCCAGCCCCCTCCCCTCCTCCGCCTCCCGCAGCAGATCCATCTCGCCCGGCGGCTCGGGCGGTTCGGGGTCGGCGTCCCACGCACCGATCCGCAGCACCCCGGCCGACCAGCACACCCGCAGCGCGGCCGGCCCCTTCGTATGGCGTACGGCGTTCGAGACCAACTCCGCAGCGAGGAGCTCCGCGGTGTCCGTCAGACGGATCAGACCGTGCAGGGTGAGGATCAGGCGCAGGGTGCGGCGGGCGACGGTGACTGCTCGGAGGTCGTTCGGGATGTACAGGGTGTACTCCCAGGGTGCGCTTTCGGGCATGCGGCAACTCCAGTCAGGTGGCAGGGGGTTGGCTGCGGTGGCAGTGCCGCCACGGCCGTCCTGGCGGGACGGGGCGGTGCGCTTCCGCAGCGTGTCGTTCTCGTCACCGACGGTAGATCTATACATAGAGATTGAGCAAGTGGATCGCGTAATCTGACCCCGAACGAGTCGCGCCCCCAGGCGCGTTGGACCTAGGAGCGTTCGAGAGCTTTGAGGCGCGAACCGACGGCACGCCAGATGCGACTGGCCACTGAGCTGCGCAGACTCCGAGAGGCCGCGGACCTCACCGCCCGCCAGGCGGCAGCGCTGCTAGGTGTGAGCCCGGCCCAGATCACTCACATCGAGTCCGCCCTCGCAGGGGTGAGCGAGAAGCGACTACGCCGCCTCGCGGCCCACTACGCCTGCACGGACGAGGAGTTCATCGACGCCTTGGTCTCGATGGCCACCGATCGCACCCGAGGCTGGTGGGAGGAGTACCGGGGGCTGCTGCCCACGCCGTTCCTGGACATCGCCGAGCTGGAGCACCACTCCACGTACCGGCACGACGTGGAATTCCTGTTCATCCCCGGCCTGCTCCAGACGCCGGACTACGCCCGCGCCGCCTTCTCGTCCAGGGTCCCCGAACTGCCCGACGAAGAGCGTGAATTGCGTGTACGCCACCGCATGGAGCGTCAGCGGATCACGGTCCCGTACGAGGCGGTCATCCACGAGGCGGCGCTGCGCATCCGGCTCGGGGACCGCGCCGCCTCACGCGCCCAGCTCAACCACGTCCTCGCACGCTCCGAAGCGGATCACATCACCGTGCGCGTGATCCCCTTCGACCTGGACGGATTCGGAGGAACGTGGAGCACCATGATGCTCGCCGGCGGCCCCGTGCCCCGGCTGGACACCGCCGTTCGTGACGCACCCCACGGCACCGCCTTCGTCGATTCCGAAGCCCAACTAGGCGTCTTTCGAACGCTCTTCCATAGAGTGAAGGACGCGTCACTGGACCCTGAGCGCTCCCGTGACTTCATCCACAGGCTGGGCAAGGAACTGTGAGGCACCCCATGACCGAGAACTGGCGGAAGTCGTCCTACTCAGGCGGCGGCGACGGCAACAACTGCGTCGAGATCGCCACCCACCCCACCCACATATCCGTCCGCGACTCCAAGACCCCGGCCGGCGCCACCCTCACCCTGCCGACCGAAGCCTTCGCCACCTTCCTCGACGGACTGAAGGAACCTCACTCCACCGTGACCGACTTCGCCAGGTTCCTCGGCTGATCCACCTCGTTGCCCCGGGCCGTCGCCAGCTCGCACGCGAACACCTGCAACGGCACGGTCGCCACCAGCGGCTGGAGCAGCGTCGGCGTGGCCGGGATCCGGATCAGATGGTCGGCGTACGGCACCACCGTCTCGTCGCCCTCCTCCGCGATCACGATCGTGCGCGCGCCCCGGGCCCGGATCTCCTGGATGTTGGACACGATCTTGTCGTGGATCACGGACCGTCCCCGGGGCGACGGTACGACCACGACGACAGGCAGGTCCTCCTCGATCAGGGCGATCGGCCCGTGCTTCAACTCCCCCGCCGCGAAGCCCTCGGCGTGCATGTAGGCGAGTTCCTTGAGCTTCAGCGCGCCTTCGAGGGCCACCGGATAGCCGACGTGCCGCCCCAGGAACAGCACCGTGTTCTTGTCGGCCAGCGAGCGGGCCAGCGCCCGCACCGGCTCCATCGTCTCCAGCACCCGCTCGACCTCGCCGGAGATGTGCGAGAGGTCCCGGATGACGGCGGTGATCTCGTCGCCCCACTTGGTCCCGCGCACCTGCCCCAGGTACAGCGCGACCAGGTAGCACGCGACGAGCTGCGTGAGGAACGCCTTCGTCGACGCGACCGCGACCTCGGGCCCCGCGTGCGTGTACAGCACGGCGTCCGACTCACGGGGGATCGTCGAGCCGTTGGTGTTGCAGATCGCGAGCACCTTGGAACCCTGCTCGCGGGCGTGCCGCAGCGCCATGAGGGTGTCCATGGTCTCCCCGGACTGGGAGATCGCGATCACCAAGGACCGCGGTCCCAGGATCGGGTCCCGGTAGCGGAACTCGCTCGCCAGCTCCACCTCGCAGGGGATGCGGGTCCAGTGCTCGATGGCGTACTTGGCGATCATCCCGGCGTGGAAGGCCGTACCGCACGCCACGATGACGACCTTGTCCACCTCCCGCAGTTCGGCGTCGGAGATGCGGACCTCGTCCAGCGTCAGGGAACCGGCCGCGTCGATACGGCCGAGCAGGGTGTCGGCGACCGCCTTCGGCTGCTCGGCGATCTCCTTGAGCATGAAGTAGTCGTAGCCGCCCTTCTCGGCGGCGGAGGCGTCCCAGTCGATGCGGAAGGAACGCACGTCGGCGGGCCGGCCGTCGAAGCCGGTGACGGTCACGCCGTCGCGCCGCACCTCCACGACCTGGTCCTGACCGAGTTCGATCGCGGAGCGGGTGTGGGCGATGAAAGCGGCCACGTCCGACGCCAGGAACGCCTCCCCCTCCCCCACGCCCACCACGAGCGGCGAGTTCCGGCGGGCGCCCACGACCACGTCCGGCTCGTCGGCGTGCACCGCGACCAGCGTGAACGCACCCTCCAGCCGCCGGCACACCAGTCGCATGGCCTCCGCGAGGTCGGCCGTCGCCGAGAACTCCTCGGTGAGCAGGTGCGCGACGACCTCGGTGTCGGTCTCGGAGGCGAGCTCGTGCCCCCGCTCCTCCAGCTCGCCCCGCAGCGCGGCGAAGTTCTCGATGATCCCGTTGTGGACGACGGCGACCCGCCCGGCGTTGTCCAGATGCGGATGCGCGTTGGCGTCCGTCGGCCCGCCGTGCGTGGCCCAGCGCGTGTGCCCGATACCGGTGAGCCCGGTCGGCAACGGCCGGTCCACCAGCTCCTTCTCCAGATTGACCAGCTTCCCGGCCTTCTTCGCCGCCGCCAGCCCGCCGTCCGCCAGCACGGCGACGCCTGCCGAGTCGTACCCCCGGTACTCCAGCCGCTTCAGCCCGGCCATCACGACATCGAGCGCCGACTGCGACCCCACGTATCCCACGATTCCGCACATGCGCGGCAGCCTAGGGCGCGGGCGGCGCCGGATCACGGCACTTCGTGCCCGGATTCGGATATCGCCGCGCCGGAGCACACTGCGATCATGGGCGTCCGGCCCTGATCCCCACTGGTCGTAGGAGCCACGTGAGCTACAGCATGTACGTCTGGCGTTTCGTGGACGAGGAACCCGCCCCCATGGACGAATCCGCGATACGCGACACCCTCGGCCCCGTCACCGTGGGCGGCATGCCCCCCACCGGTCTGCCGGAGTCCTGGGACCTCGAAGCCGAGGACGGCGGTGGGTCCGAGGTGTACGGGGACGCACTCGGGCTCACGTTCCACCGCTTCTCCCCCGGCCGGATCCTCGATCACGTGGCCGCACTCGTCCGAAGGACCGGCGCGGGCGTCATGCCGCTCGACTGCCCGATGATCATCACGAGCGAGGCCGACCGCGGACACCTCCCGGAGAGCCTGCGCGCGGAAGCGATCGTCGTGACCCCCGAGGCCCTGACCGGACGGGCGATCCAGCTCGTGATCTCCCCGCAGCCGGAGCCCCGCAGACGCCCCGCCCTGCCTTCGTTCCCCTACCACCCCAGCCCCGTCGCCACCGGATCCGTCATCGCCTCCGACGACCGGTGCGTGTGCTGCGGACAGGAACGCGGCTGGATCTACACCGGCCCCGTCCACGCCACGGACGCCCCGGACTCCGGCATCTGCCCGCACTGCATCGCCTTCGGCAAGGCCGCCGAGCGTTACGACGCCACCTTCACCGACGGCATCGAGGGTGACGTACCAGAAGACGTCGTGACAGCGATCCTCAGGCGCACCCCGGGGTTCTCCGCCTGGCAGTCGCCGCCCTGGCTCACGCACTGCGGTGACGGCGCCGAGTTTCTCGGTCGCGTCGGGGCGAAGGAGCTCGACGGGTACCCGGACGCCGTCGACCACCTCCGCCGGCAGTGGCCCCACGACGGCTTCGACGACCACCTCGGCTCCCTCGACAAGGACGACCAGCCCACCGCGTACCTCTTCCGCTGCCGGGTCTGCGCGACCCACCTCGCCCACGCGGACTTCACGTGACGGGCCCCGCGTGACGCACCCCACCCCCCACCCCGTTCAAACTCCGTTAACAATGGACTGTGATCTCTCCGGTCTCCCCGATGCCCCGGAGCGCCCACCGGCACAAGCCGGAGGCGACTCCCTACGTCGACCTCACCCGAGCGGAGTGGAGTGCGCTGCGCGACAAGACGCCGCTCCCCCTCACCGCCGACGAGGTCGAGAAGCTGCGCGGCCTCGGGGACGTCATCGACCTCGACGAGGTGCGGGACATCTACCTCCCGCTGTCCCGGCTGCTGAACCTGTACGTGGGCGCCACGGACGGCCTCCGAGGCGCACTGAACACCTTCCTCGGCGAGCAGGGCTCCCAGTCCGGCACCCCGTTCGTCATAGGGGTCGCCGGATCGGTCGCGGTGGGCAAGTCGACCGTCGCCCGACTCCTCCAGGCGCTGCTGTCCCGCTGGCCCGAGCACCCCCGCGTCGAGCTGGTCACCACCGACGGCTTCCTCCTCCCCACCCGGGAACTGGAGGCCCGCGGGCTCATGTCGCGCAAGGGCTTCCCGGAGTCGTACGACCGCCGCGCGCTGACCCGTTTCGTGGCCGACATCAAGGCGGGCAAGGACGAGGTCACCGCCCCCGTCTACTCCCACCTGATCTACGACATCGTCCCGGACCAGCGGCTCACCGTCCGCCGCCCCGACATCCTGATCGTCGAGGGCCTGAACGTCCTGCAACCGGCCCTGCCCGGCACGGACGGCCGCACCCGCGTCGGTCTCGCCGACTACTTCGACTTCAGCGTGTACGTCGACGCGAGCGCCGAGGACATCGAGCGCTGGTACCTCAGCCGGTTCAAGAAGCTCCGGCAGACCGCCTTCCAGGACCCCGACTCGTACTTCAGGAAGTACACCCAGGTCTCGGAGGAGGAGGCCCTCGACTACGCCCGCACCCTGTGGCGCACCATCAACAAGCCCAACCTGGTGGAGAACATCGCCCCGACCCGCGGCCGCGCCACCCTCGTCATCCGCAAGGGCCAGGACCACAAGGTGCGCAAGCTCAGCCTCCGCAAGCTGTGACCACCGGCGCCTGTTAGAAAGGCGTCATGCTGCATCTGCGCCTGATCACACCGTCCGACCGGACCGCCGACGTGGTCCGTCTGATCGAGGGGACGGTCGGCACCACCCATCTCGTCGTGCTGCCGGGCGCGGCCCGCAACCCGCAGGGGGACGTCGTCCTGTGCGATGTCGCCCGTGAGGCCGGCGACGAACTCCTCAGCGAACTCCAGGAGTTGGGCCTCGACGACAGCGGCTCCATCGCGGTGGAGAACATCGACCTGTCCCTGTCGAAACGCGCCGACAAGGCCGAGGCGGAGGCACCCGGCGAGGGCGCGGACGCGGTCCTGTGGGAGCACCTGACCGATGCCACGCACGAGGAGTCGACGCTCTCCGCCACCTACCTGGCCTTCATCACCCTGGCCACGATGATCGCGGCCTGCGGTGTGGTGCTCGACAACGCGGTCCTCATCGTGGGCGCGATGGCGGTGGGCCCGGAGTTCGGCCCCCTCGCCGGCATCTCCACCTCGATCGTGCAGCGCGCGCCCCGCCTGGCCCTGCGCTCCCTGATCGCCCTGCTGGCCGGCTTCGCCGTGGCGATGGCCGTGACGGTGGGCTTCAGTCTCTTCATGGACGCGCTGAACCTGTTCAGCGAGGGCAAGCTGGAGGGCGACCGTCCGCAGACCGGCTTCGTCTACGCCCCGGACGCCTTCTCCTTCATCGTCGCCGTCCTCGCGGGCGCCGCCGGCACCCTCTCCCTGACGTCGGCGAAGTCCGGCGCCCTGGTGGGCGTGGCCATCTCGGTCACCACGGTCCCGGCGGCCGCCAACGCCGCGGTGGCCCTCAGCTACGGCGACACCAACCAGACCTGGGGCTCGACGGAGCAGCTCCTCCTGAACCTCCTGGGCATCGTCCTGGCGGGCACGCTGACCCTGCTGCTCCAGAAGTGGGCCTGGCGGAAACGCCGTTAGGGGCGCGGGGAACTGCGCGACCAGCCACGACGGACCCGCAGCCCGCACCAGCGCAGGACCCCCGCCCCCACCCCGGACCCGGACCCGGACCTCAGCCCAGCGCGGACTTCACCGCATCCGCGAGCCGCCCGGCAACGGACCGCGCCTGATCGATGTCCGCGGCCTCGACCATCACCCGCACCAGCGGCTCCGTACCCGAGGGCCGCAACAACACCCGCCCCGTCTCCCCGAGTTCCCGCTCCGCCTCGGCGACGGCGGAAGCCAGTTCCGCGGACGTCGACACCCGCGACCTGTCCACATCAGGCACGTTGATCAGAACCTGCGGCAACCGCTCCATCACCGAGGCCAGCTCCCGCAGCGAGCGCCCGCTCTGCGCGACCCGCGCCGCCAGCATCAGCCCGGTCAGCGTCCCGTCCCCGGTCGTCGCGTGATCGAGGATGATGACGTGCCCGGACTGCTCGCCGCCGAGGGCGTACCCGTGCTCCTTCATCTCCTCGAGCACGTACCGGTCGCCCACCGCGGTCTGGACGAGCCGGAGCCCCTCCCGCTCCAGCGCCAGCTTGAACCCGAGGTTCGACATGACGGTCGCGACCACGGTGTCGGACCGCAGCGCGCCCCGCTCCTTCATCGCGAGCGCGAGCACGGCCATGATCTGGTCGCCGTCCACCTCCTCGCCGGTGTGGTCGACGGCCAGGCACCGGTCCGCGTCCCCGTCGTGCGCGATGCCGAAGTCCGCCCCGTGCTCGACGACGGCGGCCTTCAGCAGATCGAGGTGGGTGGAGCCGCAGCCGTCGTTGATGTTGAGCCCGTCCGGCTGGGCACCGATGGTGATCACCTCGGCGCCGGCCCGCGAGAACGCCTCCGGCGACACCCGGGCGGCGGCGCCGTGCGCCTCGTCGAGGACGATCCTCAGCCCGTCGAGCCGGTTCGGCAGTACGGCGATCAGGTGGGCCACGTACTTGTCGAAGCCCTCGGTGTACTCGCGGACCCGGCCGACACCGCCGCCGGTGGGCCGCTCCCAGGGCTCACCGCCCTTGTGCTCCTCGTAGACCGCCTCGATGCGCTCCTCCAGCTCGTCGTCGAGCTTGTGCCCGCCGCGGGCGAGGAACTTGATGCCGTTGTCGGGCATGGCGTTGTGGCTGGCGGAGAGCATGACACCGAGGTCGGCGCCGAGCACGCCCGTGAGATACGCCACCGCGGGGGTGGGCAGCACTCCGACGCGCAGGACGTCCACACCGGCGCTCGCGAGGCCCGCGACGACGGCGGCCTCCAGGAACTCCCCGGACGCGCGCGGGTCCCGTCCGACCACCGCCGTCGGCCGGTGGCCCTGGAACGTACCCGCCTCGGCCAGCACGTGCGCCGCCGCGACCGACAGACCGAGCGCCATCTCGGCCGTCAGATCCGCGTTGGCGACACCGCGCACGCCGTCCGTGCCGAAGAGTCGTCCCACTTGTCCTCCTGAGGAAGCGTCAGTAACGGAGATCATCCGATCACATGAGCCTTTGAGCGCCTTGTGCCGTTATACGCCTAAGGCTGTGATAAACGAACGCCCCGGCGGCACTGTGGCGTGCCGCCGGGGCGTTCGGACGTACAGGCAGCTGCGATTAACGCTTGCTGTACTGCGGAGCCTTGCGGGCCTTCTTGAGACCGGCCTTCTTGCGCTCGACCGCACGGTCGTCGCGGCGGAGGAAGCCGGCCTTCTTGAGGGCGCCGCGGTTGTTGTCCACGTCGGCCTCGTTCAGCGCGCGGGCCACGCCGAGGCGCAGGGCACCGGCCTGACCGGAGACGCCGCCACCCGAGATGCGGGCGATGACGTCGTAGCGGCCCTCGAGCTCGAGCACCTTGAAGGGCTCGTTGACTTCCTGCTGGTGCACCTTGTTCGGGAAGTAGTCCTCGAGGGTGCGACCGTTGATCTTCCACTTGCCGGTGCCCGGGACGATCCGGACGCGGGCGATGGCGTTCTTGCGACGGCCCAGGCCGGCGGCCGGCTGCGGGTCGCCGAAGCGGGACGCGAGCGACTCCGAGGTGTACTCGCCCTCGACGGGGACCTCGGACTCGGTGGTGTAGCTGTCGATGTCGACGATCTCTTCGCCCTCGACGGGCGTCTCGACGGTGGTCTCGGCCACGATTCTCCTCAGATTCTCTTCTGTCTTAGGGGGTGGCCGGACTTACTGCGCGACCTGGGTGATCTCGAACGGCACCGGCTGCTGGGCAGCGTGCGGGTGCTGGTCGCCCGAGTAGACCTTCAGCTTCGAGAGCATCTGACGGCCCAGGGTGTTCTTGGGGAGCATGCCCTTGACGGCCTTCTCGATGGCCTTCTCGGGGTTCTTGTCGAGGAGCTCGTCGTAACGGACGGAGCGCAGACCACCCGGGTAGCCGGAGTGGCGGTACGCCATCTTCTGGGTCCGCTTGTTGCCGGACAGGTGCACCTTGTCGGCGTTGATGATGATGACGAAGTCACCGGTGTCGACGTGAGGGGCGTAGATCGGCTTGTGCTTGCCGCGCAGCAGGGAGGCGGCAGTGGTGGCGAGACGGCCCAGGACGACGTCCTGAGCGTCAATGACGTGCCACTGGCGAGTCACATCGCCGGGCTTGGGGCTGTACGTACGCACTTCGCAGCCTTCTTCTTCAGTGGATGGGTGCTGACACATGGCATCACTGAAGCGATCGTGCAGCTGGGGACGACAATGGCCGGGTCACTGCCCGTATGCCGCCCACTGGTAACTGCTCCAGGGAACCTAGGTAAAGGCCACTCGGTGAGAATGAGGAGGCCGATACACAACGAAGAAGCAGGATACCCGGGGTCCCACGGACGGGTCAAAACGAGTCCGGCGGCGAGGGAGACGTCGCCGGCGTGCACGGCGGCCCGCCCCGGGTCTCCCGCGGCGGGGGCGACGCGCTCCCTGCGCCGGCCTCCCGTCCCTCGCGGTACCGGCCGAGCGTGGCCCGCGCCACATGTGCCGTCGGGGCCCCGATCTCCTGCACCGGCGCCGCAGGCGGCGGCCAGGCAGAACGCCACACCAATCACCCGGAGATGTCATGTTTGCCCGTGCTTCTTCCCCCGAACGCCGGGCACTGAGGGGCTTGTTGGGGCGGAGCAGTGGACCGCGTGCCCGTCTAAGATGCGCCCCATGAGCTTTGGGCAGCAGGGGGGACCCCCGTCCCAGTGGGATCCCTGGAAACCGCAGTCGCAGCAGCCGTGGAGCAGCGGCGGGGGCGAGCAGACTCCGGACTGGGCCGCGCTCGCCGAGGCCTCCGAGATCCGCAACAAACGGCGCCGGCTGTTCTTCATCGTCGGCGGCGCGCTCGCCACCGTGGCGATCGGCACCGCCGTGGCGATGGCCGTCGTGTCGGCGAACGGCGGTGACGAGGCGAACAAGCCGGCGTCCTCGCTGTCGGCCGCGGCGCTCCCCAGCGCGAGCGGCACCGCCCCGTCGTTCGCGCCGACCAGCGCCCCGCCGCCGCTGGACCCGAAGGACTTCATCGCCAGCAAGGCCAAGGACTCGGCCCCGCTCAGCGCCAAGATCCTCTTCCCGGGCACCCAGCTCACCATGGGCTCGACCGTGTACAAGAAGGGCACGACCTCCGACACGAAGAACTGCGCCGCGACGGACGGCGTCCAGGCCAGCCTCGGCAAGATCCTCGCCGCCGACGGCTGCACCCAGTTCATGCGCGTCAGCTACACCAAGGACGGCGTCTCGGTGACCGTCGGCGTGGCCGTCTTCGACACGGAGGCCCAGGCGACGAAGGCGAAGGGGCAGGTCAACACCAAGAAGGACATCGTCAAGTCGCTGCCCGGCGGCGCGGTCAAGGCCTTCTGCAACTCGGCGATCTGCCGCACGACCTCGAACTCCTACGGCCGCTACGCGTACTTCACCATCGCCGGCTTCGCCAGCGGCAAGAACGTCACGGAGAAGGACACCGCGGTCTTCAGCATCGGCGACAACCTGGCCGAGTTCACCTTCCGCCAGATCCACCGCCGCGGCGAGGCCCAGGCATCGGCGGCCGCGAGCGAGTGACCCGGCGCGCCGCCGTGTGAGAGCCTCCCCTTTTCCGATCACGCGCCGATCAGCAGTCCCGGGGGCCCGTCCATGGCCGCGCACCACATGTCCAGGCGCCACCTGCCTGCCGCTGCCCGCGGCCTCGGCGCCGCCGCCCTCGCCGCCTCGGCCGTCGCACGGCTCAGCGCGGTCCCGGCCTGACGCCTTGGACATGCGAGGGCGGGTCCGGATCGCGGGGGCCGCGGCCGGGGCGGCGCTGCTGGCCCCGCTGGGGGTGTGGGCATGGTCCGAGCGCAGCGGACAGGGGACCGCGCTCGTCCCCACCGAGCTGCGCGACCGGGACCCCAAGGCCGTGCCCGCGGCCCGGCGGGTGTACGCGTTGCTGGCCGGCCTGGAGAACGACGCCCGGCGCGACCGCTCGTCCCGCACGCTGATCGGGCAGCACGTGGAGCTGCACAACGAGCGGTACAACCCGCAGTACGGCGACTACCGCGGCACCAAGCAGCCCGGCTACTACTACCGCAAGGCACGGGACATCACGGGAAAGCTGCCCGCCTTCGTGGAGCTGGACCTCGGGCCCGGCTACGGCCGGCCCGGCTGGGCGGTGGGTGAGGCGCGCTCCTACAACCGCGACTGGCCGAGCTGTCGTCGTGACTGGGGGTATGTGGAGGACGCCGTGGACCTGGCCGTCGGCGTGTGGGCGGGACTGCCACGAGCCGCCGACGGCTCCTACCGCCCCTCCGGCACGCACCGGGAGTGCGCCACCGGCATCGAGGTCTCACTTCCGGACAACGGGGGCGGGCCCGCCGGCCTGGTCGGCTTCTCCTTCCACCAGCCCTACCCGGGCAGCCCCGTCAAGGGCTTCCCGGAGACCCGGCACAGCAACTCTCCCGGGGCGAGGGACCCCGGCTGGTTCGGCCGGGTGGTCACCGAAGGCACCACCGAACACCGGGCTCTGCTGCACGACCTGGCCTTCCTCGCGGACCACCTCGGCTACCTCGCCGACCGCGGGGTGCCGGTGCTGCTGCGGCCGTACCACGAGATGAACACGGTGCCGGGCCGCGGTTTCTGGTGGGCGGGGCAGGACCCGGCCGCCTTCCACAGACTGTGGCGGCTCACGTACGACTACCTCGTGAACCGTCGTGGCCTGCATCACCTGATCTTCGTCTGGTCGCCGAACTCCTGGGACGGCGGCTACGGCCGTGACCCCCGGCCGTACTACCCCGGCGGCCGTTTCGTCGACGTCGTCGGAGTCGACGACTACAGCGACACCCCGGCCGAGCCCTTCGGCGGGGGTTCCTGGACCGAGGTCTGGTACCGCGGCCTGGAGGCGTACCGCAGGCCGCGGATCATGGCCGAGTCCTTCCACGTACCGCTCAACGCCCAGCAGCCGGGGACCCTGTCCCGGACGCCGTGGGTGCTGTGGACGGTGTGGGGCCAGGCGCTGTCGTACGACAACGTCTCGGCGCCTCGCGCCAAGAACACCGCCGCCGACGTGAAACGCACCTATGCGTCACCGAGGGTGATCACCGGTGGTCATCGGGGTGTGTCCGACGCTGTTAGCAGATCACCACACAAGACGTGACTTGATTAACTTTTGAACACATCACCCTCACAAGCGTTTTCACTTTCACGCACGTGTGTAAAGATCTGTCTTCTGTTCGATCAGTCTTCGGGCGCCCGGGGGGGCATCTGAGCGCGGCTGATCGGAGGCGCCAAAGAAGGCGTTGAGGGGATGGACCCGGAACCACACCAGGCGTCACGGTGCGCACTCATGCCGTGACGCAGATCCGTCGTGCCTCAACGCGCCACTGATCTCAAGGGGAGTTCCGCAGTCGTCATGGCATCGACAGCCGTCGAGGGGGGCGTGCCGCATTCCCGGCACCATCAGAAGCTCGCGAAACGCACCGCTGCGTGGAAGCCGGGGATCCTCCCGTTCCTCCTGCCTTTCGTCCTGCTGGTGGCGTTCGGACTGTGGAGCTACCGCCCCAGTTCGTCCGTACTGAGCTGGGCTCTTTCCGTCGTCTGGACCCTGCCGGTGGTCGGCGTTCTGGTCGGCATCCAGGGTGCGCTGCTGATCCGCCGCCGAGTCCGCAGGAGCGACCGGATGGTCCCCCCTGCACCGGCCGAGGAGGACTTCCTGATCGTCCTCTGCCCGACCATCGGACGGAACGACACCTACCCGGCCCTGGAGCGCTCGATCCTCTCGTACGTCGAGCACCTGCCCGAGTGGTTTCCGTACATGCGCGTCGACATCCTCACCGAGGAGGGCTGCGAGGCGGCCGCGGACATCGACCGGCTGGCCGACTCCCATCCCCTGATCCGCGTGATCACCGTGCCCAAGGACTACGTCCCGGCCAACGGCACCCGCTTCAAGGCGCGCGCCAACCACTACGCCCACGAGCTGCGCATCGCGGAGGGCGAGGCCCTCGACTACGTCTGGGTGCTGCACATGGACGACGACACCGGTGTCGGGCCGGACACCGCGTCCTCGCTCGCCCAGTTCATCAACCGTCAGCGCCGCGCCCACCCCGACGAGGCCAAGCACATGGCCCAGGGCATCCTCACCTACCCCCGCGAGAACGCGGTGAACATGTTCACGTGGCTCGCCGACGCGGTGCGCCCCGCCGACGACATCGCCCGCTTCCGCGCCCTGACCGGCATGGGCACCCCGGCCGCCGGCGTGCACGGCGAGCTGCTGGTGCTCCGCGCGTCCATCGAGGCGACCATCGGATGGGACTTCGGGCCCAAGGAGATCGTCGAGGACGCTCGCCTCGCCCTGACCTTCTGCCGCAAGTACCCGGGCCGGAGCGACTGGTTCAACGGCCGCTGCTACGGCGCCTCCCCCGCCACCGCCGCCGACTTCATCAAGCAGCGCGACCGGTGGGCCTGGGGCCTCGTGGCGCTCTGCTTCAACAAGGCCGTGCCCTGGCGCTACCGCTGGTTCCTGTCGATCTGCGTGACCACCTGGATCCTCGGTCCGCTCCAGCACATCGGTGCCGTGCTGCTCATCGGCTGGCTCTTCAACGACATGAACACCTCGCCCGTGACGCAGTCCGTCACCATCCTGTGGGCCTTCAACTTCGCCTATGTCATCTGGACCTACTGGGAGGGTCTGCGACTGAACGCGCTCGCGTCGCTCAGCGGACGGCGCAAGTGGTGGGAGCCGATCGTGGTGGTCGTGTGCATACCCGTCTTCTCCGTGCTGGAGGGTCTCGGCGGCTTCAAGGGCTTCCTGAGGTTCGTCCGGCGCGAGGAGAACAAGTTCGTCGTGATCGCCAAGCCCGCCTGACCAGCCCGGAAGACATCTGACTCATGCGCTCACGACTGCCCCTGCTCGCGATCTTCCCTGTGACCGTTCTCAGCCTCGTGCTGGGCGCCCCGTTCGTCCTCGGCGACCACCCGGTGCGCTGGGAGGCGGGTTCGGCCCTGCCCAAGGTCGTCATCGGCGACTCGGAGACCTCCGCCACCCCGTCCGGCACGGCGTCGGCCTCCGCGTCGACCGATACCCCTTCCTCCTCCCTGTCCACCGGCGCCCCCCGGGTCGCCAAGCCCTGGAAGAAGGGCATGCCGCAGTGGGGCGTCCAGCTCTACTGGGAGGAGGAGGCGAAGAAACGATCCGACACGTTCATCGAGAACCAGGCCCGCAAGCACGCGAAGTACCTCATCGGGCTGGGCGCGAACTCGGTGTCCGTCTCGTTCCCCTACTTCATCGGCGGCCCCACCTCCGACGAACTGTCGGCCGGAGCCAAGACCCCGTCCCCCGAACGCCTCGGACGGGTGCTGAAGGTCTTCAAGGACGCCGGGTTCCGCACCACGCTCCGCCCGATCCTGGACGAGGGCAACCTGAAGCAGAACAACGGCTGGCGCGGCAACATCGACCCGGCCTCGCGCTCGGCCTGGTTCGCCTCGTACAAGAAGCTCCTGGCGCCGTATCTCGGTACCGCCGAGGAGACGAAGGCGAACACCTTCGTGATCGGCACCGAGCTCAACTCGCTGGAGGGCGACCCTGGTTGGGACGCCCTGGTCACCTCCGCCGAGAAGACCTTCTCGGGTGAGGTCTCCTACGACGCGAACTGGGACAACTACGTCTCCGGCCGCATCAACATGCCGGTCAACCACCTGGGCGTCGACGCCTACTTCCCGGTCAAGGTGCCGGACACCGCCCCGGTCTCCGCCCTCGTCGACGGCTGGAACACCTGGCTGGACAAGAAGGCCACCGGCCCGCTGCCGAACATCCTCGTCTCCGAGACCGGTATCGGTGCCATGAAGGGCGCCTACCACGCGCCGGGCGACTTCTACACCCGCCGGGCCCTCGAACCCGAGGTACAGGCCAACTGGTACAAGGCGGTCTGCGAGGTCGTCCAGGACCGGAAGATGCAGGGCATCTACTGGTGGTCGCTCTGGTTCGACGACGACCCCAACACCAAGCCCGACGACAAGGTTGCCTCCCGGCTCGACTTCGCCGGACGTCCCCTCTCCGAAAAGGCGATCAAGTCCTGTTTCACCTCGGACTACGCAGGACCCGGGACCGACACCGCAAGCTGACCGAGCGGAGGCAGTCATGCAAGAAGCCATCATCCTGGTGGGCGGCAAGGGAACCCGCCTGCGCCCCCTGACCAATCACACCCCGAAGCCGTTGCTCGGCGTCGCGGGCTCTTCCTTCATCCGGCACCAGATCGCCAAGCTGACGGACGCGGGCGTCGAGCACGTGGTCTTCGCGACCTCGTACCTCGCCGGCCTCTTCGAGGAGGAGTTCAAGGACTTCTCCCAGGACCTGAGAATCTCGTACGCCGTCGAGGAGGTACCGCTCGGCACGGGCGGAGCGATCCGCAACGCGGCCCGTCTCCTGCACGGCACCTCACCCGACGCGCCGGTCCTGATCCTCAACGGCGACATCCTCTCCGGGGTCGATCTGCGCACCCTCCTGGAACGCCACGAGGAGCGCGCGGCGGACGTGAGCCTGCACCTCACCCGCGTCCCCGACCCCCGGGCGTTCGGCCTGGTCCCCACCGACGGATCCGGCCGGGTGCTCTCCTTCCTCGAGAAACCGAAGACGCCCGAGGAGTGCGTCACGGACCAGATCAACGCCGGCTGCTACGTCTTCCGCCGCTCGGTCCTCGACGCCATTCCGGCCGACCGCGAGGTATCGGTCGAGCAGGAGATCTTCCCGCAGCTCGTCGCCACGGGACGGCGGGTGTACGGCCACACGACCGAGGAGTACTGGCGTGACCTCGGCACCCCGCTCGCCTTCGTCCACGGCTCCGCCGACCTGGTGACCGGCCGCGCGCCCTCGCCCCTGGTCGGCCCGCCGTCCGAGGCTCTGATCCACCCCGCCGCTGTCGTCCACCCGACCGCCCGGGTCACGGGCGGCTCGACGATCGGACCGCGCGCCGTGATCGGCCCGCACGTGGTCGTCGACCGCTCGATCATCGGGGCCGCCGTGACCGTGGCCGAGAGCGCCCGGATCCACGAGTCGGTGGTGGACCACGACTCCACGATCGGCCGTGCCTCCGTCCTGCGCGAAGTGGTCGTGGGCTGCCACGCACACATCGGCGCGGACAACGAACTGCCCGCCCAGCTACGGCTGTCGTGCGGCATCCGCATACCCGCCCAAGGGGTGCGCGTCAGCGGGACGGCTGCCGCCTGCCCGACGGTCCACTGAAGTCGTCCGCCTGCCAGCGTGCTCGACCGGAGAATTCCTTGACAACCGACACCCGCACCCGCCGTCGCGCACCGGCCGCGCAGACAGAGCGTCTTCGCAAGTACCGGCCGGACATCCAGGGCCTGCGTGCCGTGGCCATCATGATGGTCGTCAGCATGCACTGCGGCATCCTGGACATCCATGGCGGCGTGGACGTCAGCTTCGTGCTGAGCGGCTTCCTCATCGGCGGCCAGTTGCTGGCCGAGATCGACAAGACCGGCAAGGTCTCCCTGAGCAAGTTCTGGGCACGCCGCTTCCGGCGGCTCGCGCCGGCGATGGCCGTCACCATCATCGGAACGGCGGTCCTGGCCTGGCTCTATGCCAGCCCGCTCAGGTTCCGCTCGTACATGGAGGACGGCCTCGCAGCCTCGCTGAGCGTCATGAACTGGCGCCTCGTCGAGACCGGCACCGACTACTTCGCCGACGACGGCAGCCAGTCCCCGTACCAGCACTTCTGGTCGCTGGGCATCGAGGAGCAGTTCTACGTGATCGCGCCGATCGCGCTCGTCGTCACGGCCTGGCTCAGCCGTCTCCTCTTCCGCAACCGCGTCCTCGTGGCGCTGTTCCTCATGACGGTGATCGGCGGATCGGCCTACCTGGGCTACGCGCAGACCTCAGAGAACCAGCCCCTCGCCTACTTCAGCACCCACACCCGCATCTGGGAGATCACCTTCGGCGTTCTCCTCGCCCTCGGCGGACCGCTCCTGTCCCGGATGAACACCGGGTTCGCGGCGGTGCTCTCCTGGGCGGGGCTCGGCACCACCCTCGTCACCGCGCTCCTCATCTCGGCGAAGACACCGTTGCCCGGGTACGCGGTGGCCGGCCCGGTGCTGGGCGCGGGCATGATCATCGCCGGTGGCTGCGCGGCTCCGCGCCTGGGCGCGGAACGGCTCCTCGACAACCCCGTCTTCAACTTCATCGGAAACGTCAGTTACGGCTGGTACCTCTGGCACTGGCCACTCCTGATCCTCTGGCCGTACCTGGTGTCCTGGGAGGTCACGTACTCGGACCGGTTCCGGGTCGCCGTCGCGTCGTTCCTCGTGGCCGTCGCGATGCACTACGCCGTCGAACGCCGCTTCAGGAACAACGCGCAGCTGGTGGCACGCCCCTGGAAGGGCATCCTCGCGGGCGGCACGGCCACCGCCTGCGCGGCCGGAGCCATGGCACTGGCCATGATCGTCCCGCTGAACCTCGCCACCGCCTCCTCGAACACCGTCGCCGTCGGCTACACCGACGAGGCCTCGGTCGAGACGGCCGCACTGCGGACGAAGCTCTCCGCGGCGGTACAGGGTGCCCTGCCGAAGACCGCGGACAACCACGCTTCGAGCGGCTGCATCGACAACACCGAAGTCGCGAAGTTCACGATGCAGGACCATTGCGTCATCGGGGATCCCGAAGGGAAGAAGACGGTCGTCCTCATGGGCGACTCGCACGCCTGGCAGTGGAACGACGCCTTCGACGAGATCGGGAAGAGTCTCGGGGTCAGGGTGGTGACCATGGCGAAGGGCGGCTGCTCACCCCAGGAGTACCGCATCGTCAACGACGAGCTGCACCGCGAGTACACCGAGTGCGACAGCTGGCGCGAGTCGGTGTTCGAGGAACTCGGCGACCTCAAGCCCGATGTCGTGGTCGTCGCCAACCGGACGCGCCGCGAGGCGACGCGGCAGGGGGCGGAAGCCACGTTCAAGGTCCTCAAGGCAACCGGAGCCGAACTCGTCTACATGACGGACACCCCCCAGCCCGGCCAGAACGTGCCCGACTGCCTCGCCACTCACATCGACGACATCTCCTCCTGCAACCGCAAGCAGTACGAGGCGCTCGAGTACACGGACTTCCGGACCATGGAGCGGGAGGTAGCCGAGAAGTACGGCGCCTCGATCATCGACACGGTGCCCGCCTTCTGCACGAAGCACGTCTGCCCCAGCGTGATCGGCGACCAGGTCGTCTACTTCGACGCCAGCCACATCACCTCGAGCTACTCGAAGACCCTGGAGCCCTTCCTCAAGCCGGCTCTGGAGAAGGTCCTGGCCGACTGACCCTGTGCACCTCCCCGCGTACCCGGCGGGCCTGAAGCTGCCGATCCGACAGCAGCTCGTCCGCCGGGTACGCGACCTCCTCCAGCGTCAGCCCGTGCGGTCGTACGACATGCACCGCGCTGTCCCGCACCCGCGCGTCCAGCACCTTACGCGGCCACTCCACGCCCCGGTGGCCGTCCCCGACGAACAGCAGCGCCCCGACCATGGACCGCACCTGGTTGTGGCAGAAGGCGTCGGCCCGGACCTCGATCTCGACGATGCCGTCCGCCGTGCGCCGCACTCCGAAGTCGAAGATCTCACGAACCGTCGAGGCCCCCTCACGCTTCTTCGCGTAGGCCGCGAAGTCGTGCTCCCCCACGAGTGACTTGGCGGCGGCGTCCATGACCGCGACGTCCAGTTCCCAGTCGTGCCACAGCACATGGCTGCGCAGCAGCGGATCGACCCCACCGGGCCGGTCGCCCACCCGGTAGATGTACCGCCGCCACAGAGCGGCGAACCGCGCATTGAACCCGCCCGGCGCCTCCCCCACCCGCCACACCCGCACATCCTTCGGCAACCGTCCCGCCAACCGCTTCAGGAGCTTCTCCCGGTGCTCCTCCCACAGCTCCGCGGGCAGGTCCACGTGGGCCACCTGGCCCCGGGCGTGCACACCGGCGTCGGTGCGGCCGGCCACGGTCAGTTCGTACGTCACGTCCTTCGACCGGGTGACCGTGCGCAGCGCGTCCTCGATCTCGCCCTGGACGGTCCGCCGGCCGCCGGCCTGCTTGGCCCATCCGGAGAAGTCGGTCCCGTCGTAGGAGAGGTCGAGGCGGACACGGACGTAACCCGGCTGTACTTCGTCGCTCACCCCCCGATCCTCTCAGGAACGCGGAACGGGCCCGCCCCGAGGGGCGGGCCCGCACACCCGTGGATCAGCGGCGATCACCGTCGGTCAGTGCCCGCCCCGCGGGTTGAGCACGATGTCGCCGGAGTCGTTCGCCGGGTTGCCCTCGTTCGGCATGGTGTAGGCGAAGAACGCCCGGCCCGTGGCGTTGCGGATCACCTCGTCGACGCGGAGGCCGAAGGTGAAGGTGCGGGAGGCGTCCTCCAGGATCGGCGTGTCGAGGTAGCAGAGGTAGTCGCCCTCGGCGCCCTCCCAGTCGGCGGCCCGGCAGCCCTCGGGAACCGTGGTGACCGTGGTGCCCGGGGGAAGGTCGACCCAGAAGGCGATCGGCTCGCCGCCGGAGCGCAGCAGGGCCAGCCAGGCGGGGCCGTGGTTGGCGAAGCCGACGTCCACCGACACGGTCTCGCCCTTGCGGGCCCGCAGCCGCTCACCGGTCAGGTCGAGGTCGAAGGTGTTCTTCGTCGGGAAGTCCAGATCCGCGTACCGGGTGTAGCCGGCGGGGTCGGCGTCCGGCAGCCGCACCAGCCCCAGCTCGGGACCGGTGCCCGCCTGGTAGTCGCCCTCCGCCAGCAGCTTCCCGACCTGGTCGGCGGGCACCGCGCTGAAGGAGTAGGACATCACGTCGTAGAGCGCGAAGCCGGCCGTCTCGACCGGGAAGGGAGCGCTGAGCCCGTAGGCCGCCTGGGCCGCGAACTCCTCGTCGAAGACGCACAGGGCCTGAGAGCTCCCGAACAGGTCGTCGGGGTCACGCGGGTCGTACCAGCAGTTCCCGTAGGTGCTGGGGAAGGAGAGGCCACGGCTGCCGTACATCCGCAGCACCACGCCCCTGCCGCCCAGGCCGCCGACGTTGCGGAAGCTCAGCGGCGCCTGGAAGGTGTCGCCGGCCTGGAAGCCCTCGGGCTCGGCCAACTGCTTCATCTGCAGCTCGGGGCCGCCGACCAGGACGTCCACCGTGTGCCCGGTGAAGGCCAGGCCCTCCCCCGCGGCCGTGACCTCGATGGTGCCGAAGTCGCCCGCGGCGCTCTCGTCGGTCACGTCGAGACGAATGCCGCCCAGGTCGTTGTAGTCCCGGCCGGCGTAGATCTCGTAACCGTGGCAGGTGGCCACCAGCCCCTCGACGGAGCAGCCCTGCCAGCCGCCGAGGCGGGAGAAGTCCACCGCGGCGACCCCGGCCAGGGAGCTCGCGTCCACGGTGACCGTGTACTCGCCCTGGTGGATCGGGTAGGTGACGCCGTTCTCGTCCGGCACCGGTTCGCCGGGCGCCCGGAGTCCGAGCTCGATCTGCGGCTCACCCGGCTCGCCCGGCTCACCGGGCTCCGGCTGCATCGAGAGGTTCACGCTGTCGGTGCCTTCGACGGACACCGGCAGCGGCTCCTCCTCGGCACCGGCGGGAACAGCGAGTGCCGCACCGGCCAGGGCGGCCAGCGCGAACACGGAGATGGTGCGCCGCACAGCGGCCAGAGACGTCATGGGACCCCCGTAAGTGGGACATCGTGCGCACCGGATCGGTGTCGCCGTATGCATGACACATGAGCCCGCTGTGAGGTTGCAGTCCCCTTGCGCCACAACGCGAACGGGCCCGCTCCTCGAAAGGAACGGGCCCGCAATCGCCCTAGGGGCGCGGGGAACTGCGAGACCGACCACGACGGCGCCGCAGCCGCAAACGCATCCCCGGCAGAACGCTTACGCGTCCTTGGACTCCTCGGCCGGAGCCTCGGCGCCGTCCTCGGCGTCGGCGGCCTTGGTCGTGTCGACCTTGGTCTCCTCGGCGGCCGGAGCGGCCTCGGCGTCCTTGGCGGCACGCTTGGTGGCGGCCTCGGCCTCACCCGTCGCCTGCTGCGCGACCGTCAGGGCCTCGACCAGCTCGATGACAGCCATGGGCGCGTTGTCGCCGCGGCGGTTACCGATCTTGGTGATGCGGGTGTAGCCACCGGGACGGTTCTCGTAGCGCGGGCCGATCTCGGTGAAGAGCGTGTGGACGACGCTCTTGTCCGTGATCACCTGGAGCACCTGACGGCGGTTGTGAAGGTCGCCCTTCTTCGCCTTGGTGACCAGACGCTCGGCGTACGGACGCAGCTTGCGCGCCTTCGCCTCGGTGGTGGTGATGCGGCCGTGCTCGAAGAGGCTCTTCGCGAGGTTCGCGAGGAGCAGCTTCTCGTGCGCGGCGCTGCCGCCCAGACGGGCACCCTTGGTGGGCTTCGGCATGGTGTGTCTCCTAGATGTCTGCCCCGGCCGTACTAGGTACCGGGGTCAGTATCCGAGCAGGCGGTCGCCTGTCGGAGATCCAGGCCCCCGAAGAGGCCTGGAAGGGGCGCGGAGAACTGCGCGATCAAGCACAGCGCACCCGCGCCCGAGTACGGACCGGTGGTCCCGAGCTCTTAGTACTGCTCGGTCTCGACGAACCCGGCGTCCGCGTCGTCGTCCGCGCCGAAGGCGTCCGCGGCGGCGGTCGGGTCGAATCCGGGCGGGCTGTCCTTCAGGGCCAGGCCCATGCCGGCCAGCTTCGCCTTGACCTCGTCGATGGACTTCGCACCGAAGTTGCGGATGTCCAGGAGGTCGGCCTCGGAGCGCGCCACGAGCTCACCCACGGAGTGGATGCCCTCACGCTTGAGGCAGTTGTAGGAGCGGACCGTGAGCTCCAGCTCCTCGATCGGCAGCGCCAGGTCGGCGGCGAGGGCGGCGTCCGTGGGGGACGGGCCCATGTCGATGCCCTCGGCGTCGATGTTCAGCTCGCGGGCGAGACCGAACAGCTCGACCAGGGTCTTGCCGGCCGACGCCATGGCGTCACGGGGACGCATGGCCTGCTTCGTCTCGACGTCGACGATCAGCTTGTCGAAGTCGGTGCGCTGCTCGACACGGGTCGCCTCGACCTTGTACGTGACCTTCAGCACGGGGCTGTAGATGGAGTCGACCGGGATACGGCCGATCTCCTGGCCCACCTGCTTGTTCTGCACGGCGGAGACGTAACCGCGGCCACGCTCGACCGTGAGCTCCATCTCCAGCTTGCCCTTGCCGTTGAGCGTGGCGAGGACGAGGTCGGGGTTGTGCACCTCGACACCGGCCGGGGGCGCGATGT
Source organism: Streptomyces sp. NPDC091972 (assembly GCF_044756385.1). Classification (NCBI taxonomy): domain Bacteria; kingdom Bacillati; phylum Actinomycetota; class Actinomycetes; order Kitasatosporales; family Streptomycetaceae; genus Streptomyces; species Streptomyces sp. NPDC091972. Next base: position 248,784 of record NZ_JBIVSV010000011.1, read on the forward strand.
CGGCGGCGGTGACCAGACCCGGGCCCTGCTTGCGCAGGTACATCACGACCGGCTCGTCGTGCTCCGAGGAGACGACCAGCTGCTTGATGTTGAGGATCAGGTCGGTGACGTCCTCCTTGACGCCCGGCACGGTGGTGAACTCGTGCAGGACGCCGTCGATGCGGATGCTGGTGACAGCGGCACCGGGGATCGACGACAGGAGGGTGCGGCGGAGGGAGTTGCCGAGGGTGTAGCCGAAGCCCGGCTCCAGCGGCTCGATCACGAACCGGGAGCGGAACTCGTCGACGACCTCTTCGGTCAACGAGGGACGCTGAGCGATCAGCATGTGTGGATCAGATCCTTCTTTCGTGGACGCCCGCTATTTGACGCCCGACGGAACCGCCCCCGGCAAAAGGGACGGGTACTGCAAGGGTACGGGCGATACGGCCCATCAGAGCCGTACCGCCCGAACCAAGCCTGCGTGCAGCAGCCGTGCGTCAGACGCGGCGGCGCTTCGGCGGACGGCAGCCGTTGTGCGGCGTGGGCGTGACGTCCTGGATCGAGCCGACCTCGAGGCCGGTGGCCTGGAGGGAGCGGATCGCGGTCTCACGGCCGGAGCCGGGACCCTTGACGAACACGTCCACCTTGCGCATGCCGTGCTCCTGCGCGCGGCGGGCGGCCGACTCGGCGGCCATCTGCGCGGCGAAGGGGGTGGACTTGCGCGAGCCCTTGAAGCCGACGTGGCCGGCGGAGGCCCAGGAGATCACGTTGCCCGAGGGGTCCGTGATCGAGACGATCGTGTTGTTGAACGTGCTCTTGATGTGGGCGTGCCCGTGAGCGACGTTCTTCTTTTCCTTGCGGCGCACCTTCTTGGCAGCGCCCTGACGACCCTTGGGGGGCATCTACAAACTCCTACGGGGAGGTGGTCGGTCCTACAGCGAAGACCGCTGATGAAGCGTTGTCCGCTGAGGACTACTTCTTGCCCGGCTTCTTCTTGCCGGCGATGGCGCGACGCGGGCCCTTGCGGGTACGAGCGTTCGTGCTGGTGCGCTGACCACGGACGGGCAGTCCACGGCGGTGACGCAGACCCTGGTAGCAGCCGATCTCGACCTTGCGGCGGATGTCGGCCTGGATCTCGCGACGGAGGTCACCCTCGGTCTTGAGGTTGTTGTCGACGTACTCACGAATCGCGACGAGCTCCTCCTCGGAGAGGTCGCGAACGCGGGTGTTCGGGTTGACGCCGGTCTCGGCCAGCGTCTGCTGCGAAAGGGTCCGGCCGATGCCGAACACGTAGGTCAGGGCGACCTCCACGCGCTTGTCGCGCGGGATGTCAACACCGGAAACGCGTGCCATTCAATGGCTCCTGGTGATCTTCGGAGGTCTTCCGCAGAACCGGTTCCCAGCCGCCGTACCAGGTACGAACTGGGTCCCCGGCCTCCGAACCGGGGGTGTCAGACGAAGGACGTCTGGGCTCTGCGTATGAACAAATTCAGCTTGCGTCGCGCGAATCCCTGCGAGAGCAGAGGGTTCGGTCGTGCGTCAGCCCTGGCGCTGCTTGTGGCGCGGGTTCTCGCAAATGACCATGACCCGACCGTGACGGCGGATCACCCTGCACTTGTCGCAGATCTTCTTGACGCTCGGCTTGACCTTCATGGGATTGAGGTTCTCCGGGTCAGTGCCACCACCCCGCCGAAACGGAATGCGGGCAAGATCTACTTGTACCGGTAGACGATCCGGCCACGTGTCAGGTCGTACGGAGACAACTCCACCACGACCCGGTCGTCAGGGAGGATGCGGATGTAGTGCATACGCATCTTGCCGCTGATGTGTGCCAGGACCTGGTGGCCGTTCTGGAGCTCGACCTTGAACATGGCGTTCGGAAGAGACTCGACGACAGTGCCCTCGATCTCGATGGCACCTTGCTTCTTGGCCACGCTTCGCCCTTCGAATCGACTACCTTGATCGACTCTCCTGCGTTTCCCATCAGGGGCGCATGCGGACATGCGGGTGCACGAGAGCCGACGAGTCAGTCTACGTCAGCGCACCCAGAAAGACGAATCGAGGAAGGATGCCCCGACACAGAGATCCTTAAGCACCTAGGCCAGCGGATCCGGCGCCGCGACGATCCCGTGCTCCGCGAGCTTCGCCTTGCCGCCGTCGGGAGCCGTGAGCACGAGCGGCCCCTCCTCCGTCAGCGCCACCGAGTGCTCCCAGTGGGACGACCACGTGCCGTCCGTCGTGATGACCGTCCAGTCGTCCGACAGGACCTCCGTCCTGGGCGTGCCCAGGGACACCATCGGCTCGATCGCCAGGCAGAACCCGGTGACCAGCTTCGGCCCCTTCCCGCGCCGCCGGTCGACGTAGTTCAGCAGGTGCGGGTCCATGTGCATCTCGGTGCCGATGCCGTGGCCGCCGTAGTCCTCGATGATCCCGTAGCGGCCGCCGCCGGGCTTCGGCTGGCGGCGGATGTACGTCTCGATGGCCCGGGAGACGTCGACGAGCCGGTTGCCCTGCTTCATCGCCGCGATGCCGGCCCACATCGACTCCTCGGTGACCCGGGAGAGCTCGATCAGTTCGGGGGCGTGGCCCGAGCCCACGAACGCCGTGTAGGCCGCGTCCCCGTGCCAGCCGTCGATGATCGCGCCGCAGTCGACGGAGATGATGTCGCCGTCCTTGAGGACGACCTCGTCGGACGGGATGCCGTGGACGACGACCTCGTTCACCGAGGTGCAGATCGTCGCCGGGAAGCCGCCGTAGCCCAGGAAGTTCGGCTTCGCGTCGTGCTCCGCGAGGACCTTGCGCGCGACCTGGTCGAGATCCCTGGTCGTGGCCCCGGGCACCGCGGCCTCTCGGGTCGCCGCGTGGATGGCGGCGACGACCAGCCCCGCCTCACGCATCTTGGCGATCTGCTCGGGGGTCTTGATCTGCACCATGCGGCGGGAGCCTTTCAAAGGGAGAGGGACGGGTGCCTTCAACGATACGTGCACCCACACAGCAGCCGCGGCCCCCTCGGAAGGGAACCGCGGCTGTCGTACTCGGGGAAACCGCTACGCGGCGTCGTCCTCGTGCTGGAGGGCCTCCATGGCACGGCCGGTGACGTCCTCCACCTTGCCGAGCGCCGAGATCGTGACCACCAGGCCCTGGGCCTTGTAGTAGTCGATGATCGGCTCGGTCTGGGTGTGGTAGACCTCGAGGCGCTTGCGGACCGTCTCCTCGGAGTCGTCGTCCCGCTGGTACAGCTCGCCGCCGCAGACGTCGCAGACGCCGTCCTGCTTCGGCGCCTTGTACGAGACGTGGAAGACGTGCGCCGAGTCGTTGCGGCAGATGCGGCGGCCGGCGATGCGCTTGACGACCTCCTCCTCGGGGACCTCCAGGTCCAGCACCGCGTCCAGCTTCATGCCCTCGGTACGGAGCATCTCGTCGAGCGACTCGGCCTGCGAGACGTTGCGCGGGAAGCCGTCGAGCAGGAAGCCCTTCTCGGCGTCGGGCTGCTCCATGCGGTCCTTGGCCATCCCGATGGTGACCTCGTCCGGAACCAGGTTGCCCGCGTCCATGTAGGACTTCGCGAGTTTGCCGAGGTCCGTCTGCTGGCTGATGTTGGCGCGGAACAGGTCGCCCGTGGAGATGTGCGGGATCGACAGGTTCTTGGCGAGGAACGCGGCCTGCGTTCCCTTGCCGGCACCCGGCGGCCCGACGAGGACGATACGCATCAGCGGAGGAACCCTTCGTAATTGCGCTGCTGGAGCTGGCTCTCGATCTGCTTCACCGTCTCGAGACCCACACCCACGATGATCAGGATGCTGGTCCCACCGAACGGGAAGTTCTGGCTTGCCCCGAAGCCGACCAACGCCATCGTTGGCACAAGAGCGATCAGACCCAAGTACAGCGAACCCGGCCAGGTGATCCGGTTGAGTACGTACGAGAGGTACTCAGCGGTCGGTCGGCCAGCCCGGATGCCCGGGATGAAGCCACCATACTTCTTCATGTTGTCGGCGACTTCCTCGGGGTTGAAGGAGATCGCCACGTAGAAGAACGCGAAGAAAACGATGAGCAAGAAGTACAGGGTGATGTAGATCGGGTGGTCGCCCTTGACGAGGTTGGCCTCGATCCAGGTCTTCCACCCCGAGTTCCCGCTGGAGAACTGCGCGATCAGAGCCGGGATGTAGAGCAGCGACGACGCGAAGATGACGGGGATCACACCGGCCTGGTTGACCTTCAGCGGGATGTACGTCGACGTACCGCCGTAGGAACGGCGGCCGATCATGCGCTTCGCGTACTGCACCGGGATGCGGCGCTGGGCCTGCTCGACGAAGACCACCAGACCGACCATGACCAGGCCGACCGCGATGACCGTGCCGAACTCGATCCAGCCGTCCGCCAGGGTGCCCTGCTTCTTGATGGCCCACAGCGCGGACGGGAAGGTGGCGGCGATCGAGATGAACATCAGGATCGACATGCCGTTGCCGATGCCGCGGTCGGTGATGAGCTCACCGAGCCACATGACGACGGCCGTACCGGCGGTCATCGTGATGACCATGACGATCGTGGTGAAGATCGCGCGGTCCGGGACGATGCTCGACGCGACCGTGCACCCGGAGAAGAGGGCGCCGCTGCGGGCGGTGGCCACCAGGCCGGTGCCCTGAAGGATGGCCAGGGCCACCGTGAGGTAACGGGTGTACTGCGTGATCTTCGCCGTACCGGCCTGGCCCTCCTTCTTGAGGGCTTCCAGGCGCGGGATGACCACGGTGAGCAGCTGCAGAATGATGCTCGCGGTGATGTACGGCATGATGCCGAGCGCGAAGACCGTGATCTGGAGCAGCGCGCCGCCGCTGAACATGTTGACCAGACCGAAGAGTCCCTGGTTGCCGGACGCCTGGTCCACGCACTCCTGGACCGACTTGTAGTCGACGCCGGGGATCGGGATGTGGGTACCCACGCGGTACACCACGATGATGCCGAGCGTGAAGAGCAGCTTCTTGCGCAGGTCGGGCGTCTTGAACGCCCGGGCGAACGCGGTGAGCACGGTGCCTCCTGCGACCCCCGCGCTACTGCGTCAAGGGTGACGGTCTTGAGGTTCGACGAATATGTGGGAAAGCAGTGCAGGCCACCTTACCCGGGGGGCCGCCTGCCGTGGAACGACCAACCGGGGATACCTCGTTGTGAGGTATCCCCGGTGGGTACTGCTTCAGGTCATCGCGCTCAGACGAGCTCGGTGACCGTGCCGCCGGCGGCGGTGATCTTCTCCTTGGCGGAGCCGGAGACGGCGTCGACCGTCACCTGCAGCGCCACCGAGATCTCGCCCTGGCCGAGGACCTTGACGAGGCTGTTCTTGCGAACGGCACCCTTGGCCACCAGACCCTCGACGGTGACCTCGCCACCCTCGGGGTAGAGCGCGGCCAGCTTGTCGAGGTTCACGACCTGGAACTCGGTCTTGAACGGGTTCTTGAAGCCCTTCAGCTTCGGAAGACGCATGTGGAGGGGCATCTGGCCACCCTCGAAGCGCTCCGGAACCTGGTAACGGGCCTTCGTACCCTTGGTACCACGACCGGCCGTCTTACCCTTCGACGCCTCACCACGACCCACACGGGTCTTGGCGGTCTTGGCGCCCGGGGCGGGACGGAGGTTGTGGATCTTGAGCGGGTTGTTCTCCGCCATGATCAGTCGACCTCCTCGACCGTCACGAGGTGGCGGACGGTGTGCACCATGCCGCGGAACTCGGGACGATCCTCCTTGACGACCTGCGTGTTGATGCCCTTGAGACCAAGGGAACGCAGGGTGTCACGGTGGTTCTGCTTGCTGCCGATGTACGACTTCGTCTGCGTGATCCTGAGCTGAGCCATTACGCAGCACCAGCCCCGGCACGCGCACGAAGCAGAGCCGCGGGAGCGACGTCCTCAAGGGGCAGACCGCGGCGGGCCGCGATCTCCTCGGGACGCTGCAGGCCCTTCAGGGCCTCCACGGTCGCGTGCACGATGTTGATCGCGTTCGACGAGCCGAGCGACTTCGACAGCACGTCGTGGATACCGGCGCACTCCAGGACGGCACGCACGGGACCACCGGCGATAACACCGGTACCCGGCGAAGCCGGCTTGAGGAGAACGACGCCGGCAGCCTTCTCACCCGTGATCGGGTGCGGGATGGTGCCCTGGATACGGGGGACCTTGAAGAAGTGCTTCTTGGCCTCCTCAACACCCTTGGCGATGGCGGCCGGCACCTCCTTGGCCTTGCCGTAACCGACACCCACGGTGCCGTCACCGTCGCCCACCACGACCAGCGCGGTGAAGCTGAAGCGACGACCACCCTTCACAACCTTGGCGACACGGTTGATCGCGACGACACGCTCAACGTAAGCAGTCTTCTCGGCGGCGGCTGCGCCACCGTCACGACCCTTACGGTCCCGCCGCTCGCCGCCACCGGCACCGCCACCGCGGCGCTGGGGTCCAGCCATTGGATTACCTCTCTCTTTCCGCTAGCTACGAGCGGCTCAGAACTTGAGCCCGGCTTCGCGGGCGGCGTCCGCCAGGGCGGCGATGCGCCCGGCGTACTGGTTGCCACCACGGTCGAATACGACAGCCTCGACACCGGCGGCCTTCGCGCGCTCGGCGACCAGGGCGCCGACCTGCTTGGCCTGCGCGGACTTGTCGCCCTCGCCACCGCGGACCGTGGTGTCCAGGGTGGACGCCGACGCCAGGGTGTGACCCTTGATGTCGTCGATCACCTGGGCCACGATGTGGCGGTTGGAGCGGGTAACGACCAGACGGGGACGCTCCGCCGTACCGGAGATCCGCTTGCGGATCCGGATGTGACGGCGCTTGATCGCGGCGCGCTTGTAGGCGTCGCCCTTCAGGATCTTCTGTCCGTATGCCATGGCTTACTTACCCGCCTTTCCGACCTTGCGGCGGATGACTTCGCCCTCGTACTTGACGCCCTTGGCCTTGTACGGGTCGGGCTTGCGCAGCTTGCGGATGTTGGCCGCAACCTCGCCGACCTTCTGCTTGTCGATGCCCTCGACCGAGAACCGGGTGGGGGCCTCCACCTTGAAGGTGATGCCCTCGGGGGCCTCGACGGTGATCGGGTGGCTGTAGCCGAGAGCGAACTCGAGGTTCGAACCCTTGGCCGTCACGCGGTAACCGACACCGCTGATCTCGAGCTTCTTCACGTAACCCTGGGTCACGCCGGTGATCATGTTCGCCACCAGCGTGCGGGACAGGCCGTGCAGGGCCTTGTTCTGACGCTCGTCGTTGGGGCGGGTGACGTTGAGAACGCCGTCCTCACCCTTGGCGATGTCGATCGGCGCAGCGACGGTGTGGGTCAGTTCGCCCTTGGGGCCCTTGACCGAGACCGTACGGCCGTCGATGGTGACGTCCACGCCGGCGGGAACCGTGATGGGGAGCTTGCCAATACGCGACATAGCTGTTTCCTCCGTTCCCTTCCGCTACCAGACGTAGGCGAGGACTTCCCCACCCACGCCCTTCTTGCCGGCCTGCTTGTCGGTCAGGAGACCGTGCGACGTGGAGATGATCGCCACGCCGAGGCCACCGAGGACCTTGGGCAGGTTGGTGGACTTCGCGTACACCCGGAGACCGGGCTTGGAGATCCGCTTGATGCCCGCGATGGAGCGCTCACGGTTCGGGCCGAACTTCAGCTCGAGGACGAGGTTCTTGCCGACCTCGGCGTCCTCGACCTTCCAGCCCGTGATGAAGCCCTCCTGCTGGAGGATCTCCGCGATGTGAGACTTGATCTTGGACGCCGGCATCGTCACGGAGTCGTGGTACGCCGAGTTCGCGTTCCGCAGACGCGTAAGCATGTCTGCGATCGGATCAGTCATGGTCATGAATTGGCCTTCGGCCTCTCTCGCCGGGGTTTCCAGGTGCCCATCCCTCTCCTCGATCCGAGACGAGGCGGGTGCGGTGCGGTGGACCTACGGCGTAGTAAGTCGTACGGGCGACCGTCAGGCGCCCAACCCTCCAAGCCTAAGCCATGGAAGGGAGGGCGCCTGACACGCCCATTGCTTACCGAGAGCTTCCAGAATCCCTAAATGGTGGGATTACCAGGAGCTCTTGGTCACGCCCGGCAGCTCGCCACGGTGAGCCATCTCACGAAGGCACACGCGGCACAGGCCGAACTTGCGGTACACGGAGTGCGGACGGCCGCAGCGCTGGCAGCGGGTGTAGCCACGCACACCGAACTTGGGCTTGCGAGCAGCCTTGGCAATCAGAGCCTTCTTCGCCATCTCGCTCACGCCTCCTTGAACGGGAAGCCGAGGTGACGAAGGAGCGCGCGGCCCTCAGCGTCGTTGGTCGCCGTGGTCACCACGGTGATGTCCATGCCCCGGGTACGGTCGATCTTGTCCTGGTCGATCTCGTGGAACATGACCTGCTCCGTGAGACCGAAGGTGTAGTTGCCACGGCCGTCGAACTGCTTGGGGGACAGGCCGCGGAAGTCGCGGATGCGCGGCAGCGCGAGCGACAGGGTGCGGTCCAGGAACTCCCACATGCGGTCGCCACGAAGCGTGACGTGGGCACCGATCGGCTGGCCCTCACGCAGCTTGAACTGCGCGATGGACTTGCGGGCCTTGGTGACGGCCGGCTTCTGACCGGTGATCGTGGTGAGGTCGCGGATGGCGCCCTCGATCAGCTTGGAGTCGCGGGCGGCGTCGCCCACACCCATGTTGACCACGATCTTGACGAGGCCGGGGATCTGCATGACGTTCTCGTACTTGAACTCGTCACGCAGCTTGCCCGCGATCTCCTCGCGGTACTTCGTCTTGAGACGCGGAGTGGTGGTGGTAGCCATCAGATGTCCTCACCCGTCCGCTTGGCAACGCGGATCTTGTTGCCCTCGTCGTCGAAGCGGTAACCGACACGCGTGACGACCTTGTTGCCGTCCTTCTCAACGACCAGCTGGACGTTGGAGACGTGGATCGGCGCCTCGGTCGTGACGATGCCACCGGCCTGCGAACCGCGAGCGGTCGGGCCGGCCTTGGTGTGCTTCTTGACCCGGTTGACACCCTCGACCAGGACGCGGTCCTCGCGGGGGAAGGCCGCGATGACCTTGCCCTGCTTGCCCTTGTCCTTACCGGTGATGACCTGGACCAGGTCGCCCTTCTTGATCTTCATGCTTACAGCACCTCCGGCGCGAGCGAGATGATCTTCATGAACTTCTTCTCGCGCAGCTCACGGCCGACGGGGCCGAAGATACGGGTGCCGCGAGGGTCGCCGTCGTTCTTCAGAATGACGGCGGCGTTCTCGTCGAAGCGGATGTACGAGCCGTCCGGACGGCGGCGCTCCTTGACGGTGCGAACGATGACCGCCTTGACGACGTCACCCTTCTTCACGTTGCCACCGGGGATCGCGTCCTTGACGGTGGCGACAATGACGTCACCGATGCCCGCGTAGCGGCGACCGGAGCCACCGAGCACACGGATGCAAAGGATCTCCTTCGCACCAGTGTTGTCGGCGACACGCAGTCGCGACTCCTGCTGGATCACGTCTATCTCCTGTTTGTCTGCCGGTTCCCGGCAGGGGCCTCAGTACGAGGACCCCTGCCGAGCCTGGCGGAACTGACCTGCGGGGTTGACCGCAGGAATTACTTGGCCTTCTCGAGGATCTCGACGACGCGCCAGCGCTTGGTCGCCGACAGCGGGCGGGTCTCCGCGAGGAGGACCCGGTCGCCGACGCCGGCGGCGTTCTGCTCGTCGTGCGCCTTGAGCTTGTTGGTACGGCGGATGACCTTGCCGTACAGCGCGTGCTTGACGCGGTCCTCGACGGCGACGACGACGGTCTTGTCCATCTTGTCGCTGACGACGAGACCCTCACGGGTCTTGCGGAAGCCGCGGGCCTCTGCAGTCTGCTCAGTCACGTTGCTCTCACTCATCAGGCGCTCTCCACCGTCTCGATGCCCAGCTCGCGCTCACGCATCAGGGTGTAGATCCGCGCGATGTCCTTACGGACGGCCTTGAGCCGACCGTGGTTCTCGAGCTGACCGGTCGCCGCCTGGAAGCGGAGGTTGAACAGCTCTTCCTTGGCCTCGCGGAGCTTGTTCAGCAGCTCCTCGTTGCCCAGTTCGCGCAGCTCGGACGCCTTGGTACCGGCCGACATCACGCTTCACCTGCCTCGCGCTTGACGATCCGGCACTTCATCGGCAGCTTGTGGGCTGCGCGAGTCAGCGCCTCACGGGCGATCTTCTCGTTGGGGTACGACAGCTCGAACATGACCCGGCCCGGGTGCACGTTCGCGATCCACCACTCCGGAGAACCCTTACCGGAACCCATGCGGGTCTCGGCAGGCTTCTTGGTGAGGGGGCGGTCCGGGTAGATGTTGATCCAGACCTTGCCGCCACGCTTGATGTGGCGGGTCATCGCGATACGGGCCGCCTCGATCTGGCGGTTGGTCACGTACGCCGGCGTGAGGGCCTGGATGCCGTACTCGCCGAACGCGACCGTCGTACCGCCCTTGGCCTGACCACGGCGCTTCGGGTGGTGCTGCTTGCGGTGCTTGACCCTACGGGGGATCAGCATGTCGGTCAGGCCTCCGTTCCGGTGCTCTCAGCCGGAGCGGCGGCGGGAGCCTCGGCCTTGGGGGCCTCGGCGCCGGCAGCCTGCTGCGGCTTGCGACCGCGCCGCTCGCCACCGCGGCCACCACGGGCCGGGCGGTCGGCACCACCGCGGGCCGGGCGGTTACCCGCACGGGCCGCAGCGTTCTCGGCGCGGACCTCGGCGATGTTCTTGACGTCGCCCTTGTAGATCCAGACCTTCACACCGATGCGGCCGAAGGTCGTCTTGGCCTCGAAGAAGCCGTAGTCCACGTTCGCGCGGAGCGTGTGCAGGGGCACGCGGCCCTCGCGGTAGAACTCCGAGCGGGACATCTCGGCGCCGCCGAGGCGGCCACCGCACTGGATCTTGATGCCCTTGGCGCCGGCCTTCATGGCGGACTGCATGCTCTTGCGCATGGCCCGACGGAAGGAGACGCGGGAGGAGAGCTGCTCGGCGACGGCCTGGGCAACCAGCTGAGCGTCGGTCTCGGGGTTCTTGACCTCGAGGATGTTCAGCTGGACCTGCTTGCCCGTGAGCTTCTCGAGGTCACCGCGGATGCGGTCGGCCTCGGCGCCACGGCGGCCGATGACGATGCCCGGACGCGCGGTGTGGATGTCCACGCGGACGCGGTCACGGGTGCGCTCGATCTCCACCTTCGAGATGCCGGCGCGCTCCATGCCGGACGTCATCATCCGACGGATGGCGACGTCTTCCTTGACGTAGTCCTTGTACAGCTTGTCGGCGTACCACCGGGACTTGAAGTCCGTGGTGACACCGAGCCGGAACCCATGCGGGTTAACCTTCTGGCCCATTACCGGGTTCCTTCCTTGCTGCTGACGACCACGGTGATGTGGCTGGTCCGCTTGCGGATCCGGTAGGCACGGCCCTGGGCGCGCGGCCGGAACCGCTTCAGGGTCGGGCCCTCGTCGACGTACGCCTCGGAGATGAAGAGGCTGTCGGCGTCGGTGTGGTCGTAGTTGTGCGCGGCGTTGGCGATGGCGCTGTCGAGCACCTTGCCGACGGGCACTGAGGCGGCCTGCGGAGCGAATCGCAGGACCGCCTGAGCCTCCGTGGCGTCCATGCCACGGATAAGGTCCACCACGCGGCGGGCCTTCATGGGCGTAACGCGGATGTACCGCGCCTGGGCCCTGGCTTCCATGGTTGTCCCTCTCAGTTACTTACGTGTCTGAATGCGATCCGCGTTTAGCGGCGCTTCGACTTCCGGTCGTCCTTGACGTGACCCCGGAAGGTGCGCGTCGGCGAGAACTCGCCGAGCTTGTGGCCGACCATCGACTCGGTGACGAACACCGGGATGTGGGTCTTGCCGTTGTGCACCGCGATCGTGTGGCCGAGCATGGCCGGGACGATCATCGAGCGACGGGACCAGGTCTTGATGACGTTCTTGGAACCGGCTTCGTTCTGGGCGTCCACCTTCTTGATCAGGTGGTCGTCGACGAAGGGCCCCTTCTTGAGACTGCGCGGCATCTAAACCCGCTCCTAGCGCTTCTTGTTCGTCTTGCGGCGGCGGACGATGTACTTGTTCGAAGCCTTCTTCGGCGAACGAGTACGACCTTCCTTCTGACCCCAGGGGCTGACCGGGTGGCGACCACCGGAGGTCTTGCCCTCACCACCACCGTGGGGGTGGTCAACCGGGTTCATCGCCACACCGCGGACGGTCGGGCGGACGCCCAGCCAGCGCTTGCGGCCGGCCTTACCCCAGTTGATGTTGCTCTGCTCGGCGTTGCCGACCTCGCCGACCGTGGCGCGGCAGCGCTGGTCGACCAGGCGGATCTCACCGGAGGGCATGCGGAGGTGGGCCATCGTGCCCTCCTTCGCGAGCAGCTGCACGGAGGCACCGGCGGAGCGGGCGAACTTGGCGCCGCCACCGGGACGGAGCTCGATCGCGTGGATCGTGGTACCGACCGGGATGTTGCGGAGCGCCAGGTTGTTGCCCGGCTTGATGTCGGCCCCGGGACCGTTCTCGACGCGGTCACCCTGCTGCAGGTTGCGCGGGGCGAGGATGTAGCGCTTCTCGCCGTCGGCGTAGTGCAGCAGCGCGATGCGCGCGGTGCGGTTGGGGTCGTACTCGATGTGCGCGACCTTCGCCGGCACGCCGTCCTTGTCATGGCGACGGAAGTCGATGACACGGTAGGCGCGCTTGTGTCCGCCACCCTGGTGGCGAACGGTCACACGACCGGCGTTGTTACGGCCGCCCTTGCTGTGCAGCGGGCGGACCAGCGACTTCTCCGGCGTGGACCGCGTGACCTCGACGAAGTCGGCGACGCTGGAGCCGCGACGGCCCGGCGTAGTCGGCTTGTACTTGCGGATTCCCATTTCTCAGTCCTCGTCCGATATCGGACGATCCGACCCGCTTACGCGGTCGGACCGCCGAAGATGTCGATACGGTCGCCCTCGGCAAGGGTCACGATCGCGCGCTTGCTGTCGGCACGCTTGCCGAAGCCGGTGCGGGTCCGCTTGCGCTTGCCCTGGCGGTTGATCGTGTTCACCCCGGTGACCTTGACCGAGAAGACCGCCTGGACGGCCTGCTTGATCTGGGTCTTGTTGGCGCCGGGGGCCACGATGAACGTGTACTTGCCCTCGTCGAGAAGCGCGTAGCTCTTCTCGGACACGACCGGCTTCAGCAGGACGTCACGGGGGTCCGTGAAGGCCTTGCTCGCCGGCGTGACGACGGTGTTCTTGCCCTCGGCGGCGTGGCGGCGCGCCTTGGCGACGCGCGCGGCCTTGGCGGCCTTCGCAGCCTTGGAGGCGATGCTCGGGTGACGCGTAGCCATCAGGCCTCGCTCCCTTCGGTGTCGTTGGCCTTCGGGCCGGACACGAAGGACTCGAAGGCGGCCTGGGTGAAGACCACGTCGTCCGAGACGAGAACGTCGTACGTGTTCAGCTGGCCCGGCTCCAGGATGTGGACCTGGGGCAGGTTGCGGGCGGACAGCCACGCGGCCTCGTCGGCGCGGTCGACGACCAGGAGCAGGTTCTTGCGCTCCGAGATCTTGCCGAACAGCGACTTGGCGGCCTTCGTGGAGGGGGTCGCGCCCTCGACCACGCCGGAGACGACGTGGATGCGGTTGTGGCGGGCCCGGTCGGTGAGGGCGTGGCGCAGGGCCGCGGCCTTCATCTTCTTGGGCGTCCGCTGCGAGTAGTCACGCGGCACGGGGCCGTGGACGACGCCACCGCCGGCGAACTGCGGCGCACGGGTCGAACCCTGACGGGCGCGGCCGGTGCCCTTCTGGCGGTACGGCTTCTTGCCGCCACCACGGACCTCGCCACGCGTCTTGGTCTTGTGCGTGCCCTGGCGGGCAGCGGCCAGCTGCGCGACGACGACCTGGTGGATCAGCGGGATGCTGACCTTCTCGACGTCGAAGATCTCGGCCGGGAGCTCGACGGTCCCGGCGGTGTCGCCGGAGGGCGACAGAATGTCAATGGTGCTCATATCCTCAGGCCCCCTTGGCCGCGGTGCGGACCAGGACGAGGCCGCCGTTCGGACCAGGAACCGCACCCTTGATGAGGAGCAGGCCCTTCTCCGCGTCAACGGCGTGAACGGTCAGGTTCTGGGTGGTGACCCGCTCGTTGCCCATGCGACCCGCCATGCGGAGGCCCTTGAACACGCGGCCCGGGGTGGCGCAGCCACCGATGGAACCGGGAGAGCGGTGCTTGCGCTGGGTGCCGTGACCGGCGCCGAGGCCCTTGAAGTTGTGACGCTTCATGACACCGGCGAAGCCCTTGCCCTTGCTCTTGCCGGTCACGTCGACCTTGATGCCGGCCTCGAACACCTCGGCGGTGATCTCCTGGCCGAGGGTGTACTCGCTGGCGTCAGCGGTACGGATCTCGACGAGGTGGCGGCGGGGAGTGACGTCGGCCTTGGCGAAGTGGCCCTTGAGGGGCTTGTTCACCTTGCGCGGGTCGATCTCGCCGAACGCGATCTGGACGGACTCGTAGCCGTCGGCGTCGTTCGTACGGACCTGGGTCACGACGTTGGGGCCGGCCTTGACGACGGTGACCGGAACAACACGGTTGTTCTCGTCCCACACCTGCGTCATGCCGAGCTTCTCGCCCAGGATGCCCTTGATCTGCTTAGCCATCGTTCAGATCACCGGCCTCAGAGCTTGATCTCGATGTCGACACCGGCCGGGAGGTCGAGTCGCATCAGAGAGTCAACGGTCTTGGGGGTCGGGTCGAGGATGTCGATCAGGCGCTTGTGCGTGCGCATCTCGAAGTGCTCGCGCGAGTCCTTGTACTTGTGCGGCGACTTGATGACGCAGTACACGTTCTTCTCAGTGGGCAGCGGCACCGGGCCCGCGACCGACGCACCAGTGCGCGTCACCGTCTCGACGATCTTCTTCGCCGAGGAGTCGATGACCTCGTGGTCGTAGGCCTTGAGCCGGATGCGGATCTTCTGTCCCGCCATGGCTACTCAGTAGTCCTGTCTCTCTACAGCTCTGGAACCCGGTGTTCCGTTGACTTCCTCCGACCCACGCGGTCGGGCGTGTCGCACTTCCACTGACACAGATGTCCCTTGTTCGAACATCCCTGCTGGGAATGAACACGGCCCTTCCGGAACCGCAAGCCGGGGACAGAAGCCCACCGGGTGCCTGGCCGGTGCCGCACTGACACTTCCCGAAAGATTCCCGTACGTCCGCCCCAGCGCTGCCTCACGGCAGTTGGAACGACGAGTACTGTGGGACTCGCTTCCGGTCCTCCCGGCGGGAGGCGCGCAGCATCAACACTCGACCGAGCAACCCCGCTAGTCTGCCATACGGGGCAGGGGCCTGGCCAATCGAGCCGGAGACAATACCCCGAGAGTGACGCAGGTCAAACACAGGTCCTGTCCCCGGCCCGCCGCGGGGCTGCTCGTCCCCCCGTGAGCGGCGCGTCAGCGCACGTCCACGTGGTCCCCGCCGCTCGTCGTGGCACCCGTCGTGTCGTTGCCGCCGTACGACCAGCGCCAGGTCCCGTCCTTCGACGCGGTGACCGTGGTCTTCAGGGCGCCGGTGCTGCTCGTCGTGACCTTCTTCACCGTGACGAAGGAGCTGGTGCCCGTCGCACGGAACTGGAGGCTGACCGAACGGCCGCCGTAGCCGCCGTACTTCTTGGTCGCCCAGTCCGCCCGGGTGAGCCTGCCGGTGACGGTGATCTTCCTGCCCTTGACGACCGGCTCCGGCGAGGCGTTCACGGTCACCTTCGACGCCCGCTTGAGCCGGACGGTCAGGGACCGGGTCTCGTGCTCCTCGGCCACGAGGCTCCCACTGGCCCGGAAGAGGCGCAGGGCCACAGCCGTCTTCCAGGTGGTGGCGTCGCCGTTGGAGTCGACGTGCTCCTGGGAGGGGTGCGGGTCGATGTAGAGGGACCCCTCGCACTCGGCCTTCCGGGCGCTCAGCTCGTAGCAGGTGTAGCTGCCCGGCCCGATGTAGTTGTCACCGGTGCCGGCCGCGTGCTCCAGACCTCCCCGGTAGATGAAGGGGAACGCGTCGTACCGGGACGGGTCGCTCGTGCTGTACCCGGACGGCAGGGCGATCTTGAAGGTGAGGGACGGCTCCACCACCGCCGAGGTGCCGACGACGATCGGTCTGCCCTTGTTGATCACGATGTCGGACACGGTGATCCCGGTGTCCTGGGCCTGGGCCGCCGGGGCGTTCAGAAGGGTGAGGGCCAGTGCCCCCACGAGCGCGGCCCCGGTGGCCGTACGTCTGCCAGTGGTCATTACCACCACTTTCATGGTGCGGAAAAAGGAGGAGGCAGACTATCCCATGACCTGATCATGACTTTCGCCCGGACTACGGCCTGCTGGCCAGGGCGGCGAAGACGGCGTAGGCGAGCGGGACCGTGAAGGGTGCCGCCGCCGCGAGGCCCAGGCGGCGGGCGGAGTCGTGGCGCTCCCAGGGCAGCGCCCAGCTCGCCGCCACCAGGAACAGGGCCACAGCCAGGCCCGCCAGCAGCATCGGGAAGGCCACGCCGTAGCTCGCGGCGAAGCGGTCGGCCCGGGCGTAGGCCACCAGGCAGGCGGGGAGCGTGAGCAGGGTCGAGATCAGCGGGGCCGCCCAGGCCCCCTGTGCGCGGTCGTCCAGTGAATTGTCCGGCATGGCACCATCCCAGCGCCCGCCGCGCCCGTGCGCATGAGCGTTCGTACTCAGAACGCACGGTCGCCGTACGGAGTTCAGACGCTCGCGTTCCGCAGCCGGGCGAACGAGGTGTCCAGCCCCCGCTTCAGCACGCGTGCCGCCGGCCGCTCCACGAACCGGTGCACCAGCCAGCTCAGCAGCATGAAAGCGGCGATGAGGCAGACGACCAGGAGGCGGGCGTCCATCGTGTCGCGCAGGCGGTTGATCACCGCCGTACCCGCCGCGTAGTGCATCAGGTAGAGCGGGTAGGTCAGGGCTCCCGCCGTCACCAGCCACTTCCAGCGGACGCCGTCCGTCGCGCCGAGGGCGATGGCGACCATGGCCAGCAGGAACACCGTGAAGATCAGAACACTCCCCCGCCATCCCGACACGTGCTCGACCTCGTCGATCCGGATGCCGAGTTCGCGCTGGCCCATCAGCCAGGCCATCGCCAGGACGCCCCACAGCAGCAGGTCCTGGCCGAAGCGGTGCATCAGGTACAGGGCGAGGCCCGCGATGAAGTACCAGGCGCCCTCGGGGTTCGCGACCAGTTCCAGCAGCGGCAGCTTCGAGATCGGGGCCAGCATCGCCGCGGCGCCCCACACGCAGCAGAAGACGACGACCTTGCGGTAGGTCAGGCCGCTCCACACGACGACCAGGAAGAGGAGGTAGAAGCGCAGCTCCGACCAGAGGGTCCAGTAGACGCCGTCGACGTTCATGACGCCCGAACCCGACTGCAACATCGTGAAGTTGAGGAGGACGTCACGGGTGCGCAGGCGGTCCCAGACGCCCGGCAGGGCCACCAGGACGGCCGTGGTGAAGACGATGGCGAACCAGTACGCCGGGTACAGCCGGATCACCCGGGACGTGAAGAACTGCCGGGGGCTGCGGCCCCAGCAGGACATGCAGATCACGAAGCCGCTGATCACGAAGAAGATCTCGACGCCGATCCAGCCGTAGGAGGCGAACCGGAACACCGTCGGCATGATGTCGGAGACCGGGCGGTCCCAGATGCGGTTGCCGGGCTGGTCGACGCGCCGGGTGCCGGCGTAGTGGTGCACGGCGACCATGAGGGCGGCGAGGAGCCGGATGCCGTCGATGGCGTAGAGCCGACGGCCGGCGCGGTCGCGTACGGCGGCGTGCCGGGCGGGCCGGATCTGCTCGGTGGGCGCGGCGAGGGGCGGAAGGGGCTGTTGCAGGCCGCCGCGGACGATCCGTCGCGGCATCGGCCTTCTGCTCTCCGCGTCCTGCATCGACACCTGCGAGTCCGTCCGTCTCGTGAGGAAACCGGGCCGGGAGTGGCCACCGGGCGCCTCAGGCTACGACCCTCACAACCACCCCACAGCGGCCAGACAAGACCATTCGGGACGGCCTCGCGCGACAGTTGGCCGAAGCCTCGGGAAGACGTCCACCGGAGTTCGCCCACTCTTCACCCGCCCCGCGGGCAACCCCCCCAAAAGGCGAAGGGGCCCGTACGACCGAAGTCGTACGGGCCCCTTCAGAGACCTGCGAGTCCACAGACCTACGGGTCTCGGAGACCTACCGGGTCAGAACAAGATCAGGCGGTGATCTTGGTGACCTGGCCGGCGCCGACCGTCCGGCCACCCTCACGGATGGCGAACTTCAGGCCCTCTTCCATGGCGACGGGCTGGATGAGCTCCACCTTCATCTCGGTGTTGTCACCCGGCATGACCATCTCGGTGCCCTCGGGGAGGGTCACGACGCCGGTCACGTCCGTCGTACGGAAGTAGAACTGCGGACGGTAGTTGTTGAAGAACGGCGTGTGGCGGCCACCCTCGTCCTTGGAGAGGATGTAGGCCTGGGCCTCGAACTGGGTGTGCGGCGTGACCGAACCCGGCTTGATGATGACCTGGCCGCGCTCGACGTCCTCGCGCTTGATGCCACGGAGCAGCAGACCGACGTTCTCACCGGCCTGGCCCTCGTCGAGCAGCTTGCGGAACATCTCGATGCCGGTGACCGTGGTGGTGGTCTTCTCGGTCTTGATGCCGATGATGTCGACGGTCTCGTTGACCTTGAGGACACCACGCTCGATACGACCGGTGACGACGGTGCCACGACCGGTGATCGTGAAGACGTCCTCGATCGGCATCAGGAACGGCTTGTCGACGTCACGCTCGGGCTGCGGGATCGCCTCGTCGACGGCGGCCATCAGGTCCAGGACCGACTGGCCCCACTCCTTGTCGCCCTCGAGAGCCTTGAGCGCCGAGACCTTGACGACGGGAACGTCGTCGCCCGGGAACTCGTACTCGGAGAGGAGCTCACGCACCTCGAGCTCGACGAGCTCCAGGATCTCCTCGTCGTCCACCATGTCGGCCTTGTTCAGGGCGACGACGATGTACGGAACGCCGACCTGGCGGGCCAGGAGCACGTGCTCCTTGGTCTGCGGCATCGGGCCGTCGGTGGCGGCGACCACGAGGATGGCGCCGTCCATCTGGGCAGCACCGGTGATCATGTTCTTGATGTAGTCCGCGTGACCGGGGCAGTCGACGTGGGCGTAGTGACGCGTCTCGGTCTGGTACTCGACGTGCGCGATGGAGATGGTGATACCGCGCTGGCGCTCCTCGGGAGCCTTGTCGATCTGGTCGAAGGCCGAGGCCTCGTTCAGGTCCGGGTACGCGTCGTGCAGCACCTTGGTAATGGCGGCCGTGAGGGTCGTCTTACCGTGGTCGATGTGACCGATGGTGCCGATGTTGACGTGGGGCTTAGTCCGCTCGAACTTCGCCTTCGCCACGGGGTCCTCCTGTGGAGTGGTTCTGAACGCCTTGCTTCATCGGCGCCAGGTGATCTTTGCTGGAAAGCCTCGGCCCGGGGGCACTCCCCCACGAATGCGGGTGAATGCCCCTCCGGGCTCCGGAGTCAAGCCTAAAGCGTGCGAACGCGGTGCGTTACTCGCCCTTGGCCTTCGCGATGATCTCCTCGGCGACGTTCCGCGGAACCTCGGCGTAGGAGTCGAACTGCATCGAGTAGCTTGCGCGACCCGACGTCTTGCTGCGGAGGTCTCCGACGTAGCCGAACATCTCCGAGAGGGGCACGAGGCCCTTCACGACGCGGGCACCGGCCCGCTCCTCCATGGCCTGGATCTGACCACGGCGGGAGTTGATGTCGCCGATGACCTCACCCATGTAGTCCTCGGGCGTGGTGACCTCGACGGCCATCATCGGCTCGAGCAGCACGGGGCTGGCCTTGCGCGCGGCCTCCTTGAAGGCCTGCGAGCCGGCGATCTTGAACGCGAGCTCGGAGGAGTCCACCTCATGGTAGGCGCCGTCGAGAAGCGTGACGCGGACGCCCGTCATCTCGTACCCGGCGAGGATGCCGAACTGCATGGCCTCCTGCGCACCGGCGTCCACCGAAGGGATGTACTCCTTCGGGATACGGCCACCGGTCACCTTGTTCACGAACTCGTACGAGGCGTCGCCGCCCTCGATCGGCTCGATCGCGATCTGCACCTTGGCGAACTGGCCGGTACCACCAGTCTGCTTCTTGTGCGTGTAGTCGACGCGCTCGACGGCCTTGCGGATCGTCTCGCGGTACGCGACCTGCGGCTTGCCGACGTTGGCCTCGACCTTGAACTCACGGCGCATACGGTCGACCAGCACCTCGAGGTGCAGCTCGCCCATACCACCGATGATGGTCTGGCCGGTCTCCTCGTCCGAGTGGACCTGGAAGGAGGGGTCCTCCTCCGCGAGACGCTGGATGGCGACACCCAGCTTCTCCTGGTCACCCTTGGACTTGGGCTCGATGGCGACCTGGATGACCGGCGCCGGGAAGTCCATGGACTCCAGGATCACCGGCTGCTTGTCGTCGCACAGCGTCTCACCGGTCGTGGTCTGCTTCAGACCCATCACGGCGATGATGTCGCCGGCGCCCACCGAGTCGATCTCCTCACGCTTGTTCGCGTGCATGCGGTAGATCTTGCCGATGCGCTCCTTCTTGCCCTTGACGGAGTTCAGCACCGCGGTGCCGGACTCCAGGCGGCCCGAGTAGACCCGGACGAAGGTGAGCTTGCCGAGGTGCGGGTCGCTCATGATCTTGAACGCCAGCGCGGACAGCGGCTCGTCGTCGGACGGCTTGCGCTTGACGATCTCCTCCGCGTCGTTCACGGCGTGGCCCTCGATGGCCTCGACGTCGAGCGGCGTGGGGAGGTAGCGCACGACCGCGTCGAGCAGGGGCTGGACGCCCTTGTTCTTGAACGCGGTGCCGCAGAACACCGGGGTGACCGTGGTGTCCTTGGACTTGCCGGACGCGATGGTGATGCGACGGATCGCCGCGTAGAGCTGCTCCTCGGTGGGCTCCTCGCCCTCCAGGTACAGCTCCATGATCTCTTCGTCGTTCTCGGCGACGGCCTCGATGAGCTTGCCGCGGTACTCCTCGGCAGCCTCGGTGTGCGTGGCCGGGATGTCGACGGTGTCGTACATCTCGCCCTTGGCCGCCTCGGCGGACCACACGAGCGCCTTCATGGTGACGAGGTCGACGACACCCTTGAAGTCGGCCTCGGCGCCGATCGGCAGCTGCATGACGAGCGGCTGGGCGCCCAGGCGGTCCGAGATCATGTCCACGCAGCGGTGGAACTCGGCGCCGGTACGGTCCAGCTTGTTGACGAAGCAGATGCGGGGCACGCCGTAACGGTCGGCCTGACGCCACACCGTCTCGGACTGCGGCTCCACGCCGGCGACGCCGTCGAACACCGTCACGGCACCGTCGAGAACGCGGAGCGAACGCTCCACCTCGACGGTGAAGTCGACGTGACCCGGGGTGTCGATGATGTTGATGGTGTGGTCGACGCCGTCGAGCGGCCAGTGACAGGTGGTGGCAGCAGAGGTGATCGTGATGCCACGCTCCTGC
This sequence comes from Streptomyces sp. NPDC091972, assembly GCF_044756385.1. Lineage (NCBI taxonomy): Bacteria > Bacillati > Actinomycetota > Actinomycetes > Kitasatosporales > Streptomycetaceae > Streptomyces > Streptomyces sp. NPDC091972. Next base: position 270,273 of record NZ_JBIVSV010000011.1, read on the forward strand.
TCCTGCTCCATCCAGTCCATGGTGGCGGCGCCGTCGTGGACCTCACCGATCTTGTACGAAACGCCGGTGTAGAACAGGATCCGCTCGGTGGTGGTCGTCTTGCCCGCGTCGATGTGGGCCATGATCCCAATGTTGCGGACCCTGGCCAGGTCAAGCGAAGTGGTAGCCATAAGGCTTCAGTCTTCTCTCGGTCTCGATGGGGTCTGCGACTACCAGCGGTAGTGCGCGAAGGCCTTGTTGGACTCGGCCATCTTGTGCGTGTCCTCGCGCTTCTTGACGGCCGCGCCGAGGCCGTTCGAGGCGTCGAGAAGCTCGTTGAGCAGACGCTCGGTCATGGTCTTCTCGCGACGGGCGCGGGAGTAACCGACCAGCCAGCGCAGCGCCAGCGTGTTGGCGCGGCCGGGCTTGACCTCGACCGGCACCTGGTAGGTGGCGCCACCGACACGGCGGGACTTGACCTCAAGGGTCGGCTTGATGTTCTCGAGCGCGCGCTTGAGGGTGATGACCGGGTCGTTGCTGGTCTTCTCGCGCAGGCCCTCCATGGCGCCGTACACGATGCGCTCGGCGGTGGAGCGCTTGCCGTTCAGCAGCACCTTGTTGATCAGGGAGGTGACAAGAGGAGAACCGTAGACCGGGTCGATGATGACCGGGCGCTTCGGGGCGGGGCCCTTACGAGGCATTCTTACTTCTCCTTCTTGGCGCCGTAGCGGCTGCGGGCCTGCTTGCGGTTCTTGACACCCTGGGTGTCGAGCGAACCGCGGATGATCTTGTAGCGAACACCGGGCAGGTCCTTCACACGGCCGCCGCGCACGAGCACGATGGAGTGCTCCTGCAGGTTGTGTCCCTCACCCGGAATGTAAGCAGTGACCTCGATCCCGCTGGTCAGACGCACACGCGCGACCTTACGCAGGGCCGAGTTCGGCTTCTTCGGGGTGGTCGTGAACACACGCGTGCAGACGCCGCGACGCTGAGGGGAACCCTCGAGTGCGGGCGTCTTGTTCTTCTCGACCTTGTCCTGCCGGCCCTTGCGGACCAGCTGCTGGATCGTAGGCACTACTTCTCCGGTTTCTGTGTGCCGAATGGTGAAGCTAACCTGGAACGTCGCCGACCCACGCGGTCGGGTGTGTCGAATCCGGCGGACTCCCGCCGCAAGGCGAAAAGGGCGCAGATTACGGTGGCCGCTCACGGCCCCCCTAGTGCGGTTCAAGGCACGCACGGGAGCCAGGGCACACCCCAGGCACAAGGTCTGAGCGTACCCAGCTCATTCGCTGCGGTCAAAACAGATGGCCGCCGGCACCCTCGGGGAGCGGTCGATGTCAAGCCCCTACGCCGTGGACGATCTTCGATTTCACACGGCGCACACGTGCGGGAAGCCGCTCACCCCGAGGCGAGCCCCACCGCGACCAGCAGCGTCATCATGACCGACCACGCGGCGATCGACAGCCAGCCGAACACCAGCCCGGTCAGCGCCAGCCCGTCCCCGCTCTCCCCCGTCCGCTCGATCTCCGCCCGTGCCGCGTGCCCGAGGATCACCGCCGGAATCCCGGTGAACCCGAAGGTCGGCACGCACAGCAGCCCGCACACCGCGGCTCCGACCGCCTTCCCGTTCGCCCGCGGCCGCGGGGCGGGCAGGAACGTCCGCGGTACGGCCGTGACGGGCGCCGGCTGCGGCACGGGGCCCACCGGCAGGTCGGACACGAGCAGCGCCAGCTCCCCCACGGTCCGCGCCGCGTACGCCCGCTCCACCCGCTTGTCGAACTCCCCCTTCTCCAGCCGCCCCTCCCCGTACCCGGCCCGCAACACGTCGACGGCCCGCTCCCGATCGGCATGCGAGGCGAGCATGGCGGAGGCGGCGGGCTGCGGCGCGGCGTACCCCGGCCAGGGACGGGCAACGGGGGCATGCGCACCGGACCAGGCCCCCGCCACCGGACCGTCCCTGCCCGGCCCTGACGGCGACTCCTCGTTCCCCTGCCACGGTTGCCACGACGGTTGCGACACAGGAGCACCCCCTGGGCGGTCGAATGCCTCCATGATGCTCCAACGCTGCGATACCGGGACAGGTTCCCGCATCCCGAAGCGGAAACACCCACGGGGTTCAGCGCCTCGACCGCCCCGGCCTCGAATGAACGCCTTCATCACCCCGGCAATCGCGTACGCCGACGGCGCGTCGGCCACGACGGCCGGTTGTCGCCCGTTTCCCGAACCGGCGCTTCAAGTACGTTGACTGGTTGCGGAATCAACGGCATCCGTGCAGGTGAAGGAGGGGGCAGGGGAGATGGCCGGGGGACAGACGCAAACATGGGACGACAGCGGTTTCGACGACAAGGTTCCTTTCCTCGCTCGTCTCGAGAAAGAGGACAGGGCCGCCCTGCTCGGCATCGGCCGGCCGCTGAGCTATCCGGCCCGCGGTGTCGTCATGCGCCAGAACGAACCGTCCACCCACGTGCTGCTGCTTCTGCACGGGTGGACCAAGGTCACGGTGATCGCAGTCAACGGCTACGAGGCCCTACTCGCCCTGCGCGGCCCGGGTGACATAGTCGGCGAGGGTGCTGCACTCAGCAGGCGCTTGCGTTCGGCGACGGTCACCGCGCTGGAGCCGGTCGAAGCGGTCGTCGTCGAGGAGAAGCGCTTCACTGCGTTCCTCGCCGACAACGCACGGGTGGCCCTGCAGTTGCTGGGCCTCACCACGGACCGACAGCGCTCCACGGACCGTCGTCGACTGGAATGGGCCGCTCTGTCGGTGCGCGAGCGGCTGGCCGCCCTGTTGCTCGAACTCGTGCGCACGCACGGCCGGCACACGGACGCGGGGATAGAACTCACCATCGGCCTCAGCCAGCAGGAGTTCGCGGGCTCGGTCGGTTCCTCGCGCGAGGCGGTCGCTCGCCTGCTCAAGGACCTGCGCAGCCGCGAGATCGTCATCACCGATCGCCGCCGCATCGTCGTGCTCCGTCCCGACGTGCTGCGCCGCATCGTCACCGGCGGCGCGGCCTGACACACGGGTCCCGTCTCCCGTCCCGTCTGTGCACACGGTCACAGTTCCTCCGTGTCATCGGGCCTTCGGCCGCCGCGACCGGGCGGGCCATCGTGCTGGGCAACAGCCCGACCCCCGAGAGGCAGCCATGACCGACCCCGTGTACCGCACCATCCTGCTCTTCGACATCGAGCAGTTCGGCAAGCGCGACGACGTGGAGCAGGCCTATCTCCGCCGGATGCTCTACGACGTGGTCGACGCCACACTCCTCGCCGCCGGCGCCGACGAGACGTCACGGCTGCGGGCGGACCGCGGTGACTCCGTCATGGAGCTCATCGACACCCACGTCTCCGTACCGGTCCTGGCCAAGACCCTGCTGAGCGAGACCCCCGCCCACCTGCACAGCAAGAACCGCCTGATCGCCGACGGCACCCGGATGCGCCTGCGCATGGTGCTCTCGGCCGGTTACGTCGCCGTGGACGAGCTCGGCGGATGGGTCGGCAGGGACCTCAACCACGCTGTACGGCTACTGGACTCCGAGCCCCTGAAGGCGGCGCTCAGGAACCGCGGCGACGACTGGGTGCTGTGCGCGTCGGACGGCGTCTACCAGGGTGTCGTCAGCAACGGCCACCTGGGCGTGCGGCCGGAGGACTTCCACCGGATCACCTTGGAGACCAAGGAGGGCCCGACCGTGGCCTGGCTCCACGGCGCACCCGCGGACCCGACCCCGGAGGCACCCGCCGGTGACTCCCGCACAGACTCCTCGACTGGCGGCACCGCGTCCGCCCAGCACAACGAGACCCGTGTCAGGGGTGACCACTACGGCCCCAGCGGCGGAAGCAACGGCAACCTGAACTACGACTTCGGCTCGTCCCGGCGAGGTGGGCGCCGATGAGCCAGGAGAACGTGGCGCCCGCGTCCAACGCCGACGCGGTCAAGCCGGACGGCGAGCAGAAGAAACAGGACGAGTCGACGGATTCACAGGAGCGGCAGCGGCAGAAGGCCTGGGACGCGCGGTGGGACCTGATCGCCCACGGACCGGCTTTCGTCTCCCCACTGGCCCGCACCGACGCCAACAGGGACCTGTTCGGCGTCACTGGCGGCATCGTCAAGGGCGACGTGAACTACCATTTCGGCTCACGGCAAGAGCGGCTCGAACACCTCTCCGGTGAGATCCCCCGGGAACAGGTCGAGGAGCTGTCCTACGTATTCCATGACTGCCCGAGCTTCGACGAGGCGCTCGACCGGCTGCGCAGCGACCGGGTCGTCATCCTCTCCGGCGGGCGGGACACCGGTCGGCGCTCGGCGGCGCTCATGCTGCTGCTGCGCCTGGGCGCCGAGCCCATGCGCAGCCTCCACGCACCCTCCACGCTCTCCACTCTCCCGGAGCAGTTGGCCGACTCGTGCGGATACCTGCTGCTCAACCTGGTGACCACCCGCAGCCACCCCTTACGTGAACCGCACCTCCTGGCCCTGCGGGAGCGCCTGGAGCGCACCGGAGGCCACCTGGTCATCACGATCGAGCCGTCGGCGGCTCTGGAGGACGTCCCCGTCGTGCGTTGGGAACCGCCGCCGACTGAGGAGATGCTGCGTTCCCACGTCACCCGGCATGCCGGAGCCGCCGCATGGGACGACCTCCGCGACATTGCGCCAGTGCAGGAGTTCCTCATACGACAGCAGCAGCCCGGCGAGATCGACCAGTTCGCACGACAACTCGTCGCGTTCCAGGGCGGCAGGATCGGCGTGGAAGAGCTCGCCGCTCAAGGACAGGCCGCTGTGGCCGCACAGGTCTCCCGCTGGCTCACCGACGACCAGCGAGATCTGCGCGACAAGGCGTTCCTCATCGCACTCGCCGTCTTCGACAAAGCTCCTTACGCGGTGACGGCCGAACTCGCCGACCAGCTCTTCGTGCACCTGCACCGCACGGCAGACCCCCATGCGGCGCCCGTGATCCCGATCTTCGGCAGCTCCCGTGAGGAGCGGCTCCACCTCGCCCGTGCCCGCGGATACGTGGGCACGGAAGTCACCGAATGGGGCCCGCTCGTGGGCCGGTACATCGCCGAGTTCCGCGACGAGCGCACGGCTCCCATCCTGCTGGAGGAGGTGTGGAACCTCCATCCGTCCGCTCGGCCCGCGCTCGTCGAGTGGATCCACGAACTCGCCGATGACGGACGCCCTCTGGTACGGACCCGGGCAGCTTCGGCCACCGCGCTGCTGGCCAAGGCAGACCTGTCCTCAGCCATGGCCCTGCTCATCGAACGCTGGGCGGACGACGGCCACTTCAACTCCTGGCTCACCGCGGCAAACGCACTCACGATGGCACAGCTCTTGGACGTGCCCACCGTCCTGCGCATCCTGCACGACTGGTGCACCAGCGACGACGACTACGAAGGCCGCCGCTGGACGGCCGTACGGGCATACGGCCTTCTGGGCCCGGTGCATTCCCAGTCCGCGCTGAACGCCCTGCTGGACGCCATACACCTGCAGCGACCCCACGAGGACCAGGACGACGAGTTCGACGCCGAGGCCTACGCGAAGGAGGAGGCCCTTCAGTTCGCGGACGCTCTGGAGCTCCTACTCCTCGCCGTGCGCGAACCTGTGTTGAGCGCCTTGGCCGAACGCCTGGACAGCGACCGCAGGGTTCGTACCTATGCGCTGCTCGCCTTCCTCCAGGCCTGCCGGCAGACCGACGGAGCGGCCGACCGTCCCATCGTCCTGGACTGGTACGCACAGGCCGCGGCGACCGTCGACGACACCGCGGCACCACACCTCGTGTCGTTCTGGAACGCGGCGCTGACCGACCGGGACACCACCTCCGAGGCCCTGCGCATCCTGCGCAGTTGGGTCCTGACGGCGGACCGCGACCCGGAGTGCGAGGCGGCTCTCACCTCACTGCTGCCCGCCCTCGTCGTCACATCGGCGAACCGCCACCGCATCAGCCACCTCCTCCGCGCGGTCAGGGACGCCAAGAAACCTCCGTCACCGGCGGCCGAACGGCTGCTGGCACGCATCCCCAGCCATTGAGAGAGGCCGATGATGGAACACACCGACCCACGATCCGAACGGCGACACCCCGCCCCACCCAAACGACAGGCGGCCGGCGGGGACCCGCGCGCCGCACGCATGGACAAGAAGGCGGAGCGGGACGGGCAAGGCGACGACACCCGGCGGTCCGAGCAGCTCGACTGGTTCACGCAGCGACCCGGAAAGCCGTTCAGCCCTCATCCCGACTCGGACCCGGTCCACACCGTCTGGCACCTGTCACGGTTCCGGTTCGGCAGCCGGCGCTACGCCGGGCGCCTCGACCACGCGCTGGTCCTGGTCACCCAGCAGGGGACGTACCGGACCTTCATGCCGCCGAAGCGTCCCACCTCGGTCTGGGGGTGCATCACGGTGTACGAGGTGGACACAGACGCCCACTCGTTCCAGCTCACCGTGCCCCTGCCCAGCCGGATCGACAGTTTCGAGTTCGAGGCCACCGCCGACATCGGTTGGCGTGTGGTCGATCCGGAACTGTTCGTGCGCAGCCAGCAGCACGACGTGCCCGCGCTGCTCACCCGCAGGCTCCTGCCCGTGATGCGAGCCGCCGGACGCGGCCACTTCATCGAGGCCAGCGCCGACGCCGAGGAGGCCGTGCAGCGGGCGGTGGACGCCACCCCGCAGATCGGCACCGCCGAAGGCTTGGAGGTCACCTGCTCGGTCCGGTTGCGGCGGGACGCCGCCGAGCGACATCACCAAAGCCGGTTGCGCACCGCACGGCACGAGGAGGAGGCCGCCGAACCGGAGCACCGGGCGTCCATGCTCCGCGACGAGTACGAGGCGAAACGGACGGCCGCGAAGATCGACTTCTATGAGCGCCACCTGGCCCGGGGCGGCACAGCTGCCCTGGCCCTGCATCTTGCGGTGCATCCCGAGGACACGAATCTGATCCTCCAGCACCTCCAGACCGACCAGGCCGAGCTCGTGCGGTCTCAGCTGCACCTGATCGACCAGGCGCTGGACAGCAAGCGGCTGGAGGACTACCACCTCGAAAAGCCCCACCAGCTCATAGCCGAACGGATGATGGCCATCCTGCGGGCGACAGGAGCCTCCGCAGAAGGCGAGCCTCCGCCCGCCTACCCGGAGCTGCCGCGCGAACGTCGCCCGGACGACGGCTCGTGAGCAGGGCCCCGCGCAGTCCACGTCCACGGGCCGATGTCCACCTGCTCGCCGAGCTACGCGGCGAGATCGCCCGCGCCGATGCCAAGGCAACGGTCCTGGTCGGCATGCTCGGCCTGACGGCCGGTGTACTGAGCGCCCTCCTGATCAACTTGCGATGGAGCCCTGCGGGCCTCTCCATGCCGGCCGCCCTGTTGTGGTGGTCGGGAACCGCCCTGCTCCTCGTCTCGCTCCTCGCCCTGCTTCTGGCCGTCACGCCTCGCTACAGCAGGAGCCACTGGGCGCCGGGCCTTCCACTCACCTACTTCGACGACATCCGCCGCGCCGCCCGTGCCGGACTGCTCACCTCCGCTCTCGCGGACACGGAACGCTCGCCCGCTCGCGCTACGCGCACCGCTCTCGCCGAGAACAGCCGGATCGCCGCTCGCAAACACTTCTGGATCCGGAACGGCTTGATCGCCTTCGGCGGCTCGGCAGTCCTGCTCCCCGTGTCACTGCTCATCGCCTGAGATCGTCCCCACTCGGAAGGAAGAACCATGTCCCTGCCCTACCAACCCGAGGAATCCGAGGAGTCTCGGAAACCGGATGAGGAGCTGCCGTTCCGCTCCGGCCGCGTCCACATATCCACCCGCCGACGGGGCGCGGACATCACCGCCCTCGGCCATCTGGCGCTCCACCTCCCCCACGGTCTCGCCAGTCTGGCCGTCGTCTTCCTGGCGTCGTACGTCGTGGGGCTCGTGAGCGGCCTTCCCTGGTGGGTCCCGTTCGGGTGCTGGGCGCTCAGCGGAGCCCTGGTCTTCAGCAGTTCCTGCGAACGCCTTCTGGCCCGGTGGCTCTTCCGGCTCCGCTACCCCGCCCCGGAGGAGGAGAGGAAACTCCGTCCCGTCTGGCGGGAGGTGGCGGGCCGGGCCGGAGTCGATGCGCACGCGTACCAGCTCTGGGTGGAGAACAGCTCCGACATCAACGCCCTGGCGGCCGCCGGCCACATCGTCAGCGTCACCAGCCACTCGCTGAAGGAACTGACCCCGGCCCAGCTCGGCGGCGTCCTCGCTCACGAACTGGGCCATCACACTCGGGGGCACGCGTGGGCGTCTCTGCTCTCCCTCTGGTACGCGCTGCCCGCCCGGTTCGCGTGGCGTCTGCTGCTCCGACTGGCCTCACGAGTCAAGCGACTCTCCGCGAACGCAGCGACCCTCACGATCATCGTGGCGGCGGTTGTCGTCCTCACGTTGGCCACCGCGACTTACGGCCTGATCTTCCTTCCGCTGGCCACGCCGTATCTGTGGCCGCTGTCTCCCGGCGCGCCGAACTACGCGCGGACGAGCACGCCGCCGGTCTCGGCTTCGCCGCGCATCTGCTGGAGGTGCTGCGTGCGGAGCACGACCGCATGGAGTCCCGGCAGACCGCCAGGGAGGGCCTGATGCTGCGCCTGCTCGACTCCCATCCCGATGTCCATACGCGGATGCACCACCTGCGGGCCTATGTGGAACGCGGGCGCTGACACGCCGAAGGGCGGCCACCCCAAAAGGTGACCGCCCTCCGGCTCAAGCGACCCGCTTACTGGTTGTACGGCCCGTAGTCGTAGTCCTCCAGCGGAACGGCCTGGCCGGAGCCCGTGCCGAACGGCGAGTAGTCGATGTCGTCGTAGCCGACGGCCGAGTACATCGCGGCCTTGGCCTCCTCGGTCGGCTCGACCCGGATGTTGCGGTAGCGGGACAGACCCGTACCGGCCGGGATGAGCTTACCGATGATGACGTTCTCCTTGAGGCCGATGAGCGAGTCGGACTTGGCGTTGATCGCCGCGTCCGTGAGGACTCGCGTCGTCTCCTGGAAGGACGCCGCCGACAGCCAGGACTCCGTGGCCAGCGAGGCCTTGGTGATACCCATGAGCTGCGGACGACCGGAGGCCGGGTGACCGCCCTCCTGGACCACACGACGGTTCTCGGTCTCGAACTTCGAGCGCTCGACCAGCTCGCCGGGCAGCAGCTCGGCGTCGCCGGACTCGATGATCGTCACCCGGCGGAGCATCTGCCGGATGATGATCTCGATGTGCTTGTCGTGGATCGACACACCCTGCGAGTTGTAGACCTTCTGGACCTCGCCGACCAGGTGGACCTGGACGGCACGCTGGCCCAGGATGCGCAGCACGTCGTGCGGGTTGGTGGCACCCACGGTGAGCTTCTGGCCCACCTCGACGTGCTCGCCCTCGCTGACCAGGAGCCGGGCACGCTTCGAGATCGGGAACGCCGTCTCGTCGCTGCCGTCGTCCGGCGTGATGACGATCTTCTTGGTCTTCTCGGTCTCCTCGATCCGCACGCGGCCCTGGGCCTCGGAGATCGGGGCGACACCCTTCGGAGTACGGGCCTCGAAGAGCTCGACGACACGCGGCAGACCCTGGGTGATGTCGTCACCGGCCACACCACCGGTGTGGAAGGTACGCATCGTCAGCTGGGTACCGGGCTCACCGATGGACTGGGCGGCGATGATGCCGACCGCCTCACCGATGTCGACCAGCTTGCCGGTGGCCAGCGAGCGGCCGTAGCACATGGCGCAGGTGCCGACGGCGGACTCGCAGGTCAGGACCGAGCGGGTCTTGACCGTCTCGACACCGTGCTTGACCAGCTCGTCGATGAGCACGTCACCGAGGTCGGTACCGGCCGGGGCCAGCACCTTGCCGTCGACGACGATGTCCTCGGCGAGGCAGCGCGCGTACACGGAGGTCTCGACGTCGTCCGCCTTGCGCAGGACGCCGTCGGCGCCACGCTCGGCGATCGCGAGCTTGAGGCCGCGGTCGGTGCCGCAGTCCTCCTCGCGGATGATGACGTCCTGCGAGACGTCCACCAGGCGACGGGTCAGGTAACCCGAGTCGGCGGTACGCAGGGCGGTGTCCGCGAGACCCTTACGGGCACCGTGCGTGGAGATGAAGTACTCCAGCACGGACAGGCCCTCACGGAAGGACGCCTTGATCGGACGCGGGATCGTCTCGTTCTTGGCGTTCGACACCAGACCACGCATACCGGCGATCTGCCGCATCTGCATCATGTTTCCTCGGGCACCCGAGTCAACCATCATGAAGATGGGGTTCGTCTTGGGGAAGTTCTCGTTCATCGCCTCGGCGACCTCGTTGGTCGCCTTGGTCCAGATCGCGATGAGCTCCTGAGTGCGCTCTTCCTTGGTGATCAGACCGCGCTCGTACTGCTTCTGGACCTTCTCGTCCTGCGCCTCGTAGCCCTTGACGATCTCCTTCTTCGCCTCGGGAACGACGACGTCGGAGATGGCCACGGTGACACCGGAACGGGTCGCCCAGTAGAAGCCCGCCGCCTTCAGGTTGTCGAGCGTCGCCGCCACGATGACCTTGGGGTAGCGCTCGGCCAGGTCGTTGACGATCTCGGAGAGCTGCTTCTTGCCCACCGAGTAGTCGACGAACGGGTAGTCCTCGGGCAGCAGCTCGTTGAAGAGCGCGCGGCCCAGGGTGGTGCGCAGGCGGAACGAGTCACCCTGCTGCCACTCCGGCTCGCCCTCCTCGCGCGCCGGCGGCGTCCAGCCACGCGGCGGGATGGTGCCCACCGGGAAGCGGATGTCGATCTGCGACTGCAGCGCCAGCTCGCCCGCGTCGAACGCCATGATCGCCTCGGCCGTGGAGCCGAACGCGCGGCCCTCGCCCTTGGTGTCACGCAGCTCACCGTCGGTGGTGAGGAAGAACAGACCGAGGACCATGTCCTGGGTCGGCATCGTCACCGGACGGCCGTCGGCGGGCTTGAGGATGTTGTTCGAGGACAGCATCAGGATGCGGGCCTCGGCCTGCGCCTCCGCGGACAGCGGCAGGTGCACGGCCATCTGGTCACCGTCGAAGTCCGCGTTGAACGCGGTGCAGACGAGCGGGTGGATCTGGATGGCCTTGCCCTCGACCAGCTGCGGCTCGAAGGCCTGGATGCCGAGTCGGTGCAGGGTGGGAGCACGGTTCAGGAGAACCGGGTGCTCGGCGATGACCTCTTCGAGGACGTCGTACACGACCGTGCGGCCGCGCTCCACCATGCGCTTGGCGCTCTTGATGTTCTGCGCGTGGTTCAGGTCGACCAGGCGCTTCATCACGAACGGCTTGAAGAGCTCCAGCGCCATCGCCTTCGGCAGACCGCACTGGTGCAGCTTCAGCTGCGGACCGACGACGATCACGGAACGCGCGGAGTAGTCCACACGCTTGCCGAGCAGGTTCTGACGGAAACGACCCTGCTTGCCCTTCAGCATGTCGCTGAGGGACTTCAGCGGGCGGTTGCCGGGGCCCGTCACCGGGCGGCCGCGACGACCGTTGTCGAAGAGGGCGTCAACGGCCTCCTGAAGCATGCGCTTCTCGTTGTTGACGATGATCTCGGGCGCGCCGAGGTCGAGGAGCCTCTTCAGACGGTTGTTGCGGTTGATCACACGGCGGTACAGGTCGTTCAGGTCGGAGGTCGCGAAGCGGCCACCGTCCAGCTGCACCATCGGACGCAGGTCCGGCGGGATGACCGGGACGCAGTCCAGCACCATGCCCTTGGGGCTGTTGCTGGTCTGGAGGAACGCGGAGACGACCTTCAGGCGCTTGAGCGCACGGGTCTTCTTCTGGCCCTTGCCGGTACGGATGATCTCGCGGAGCTTCTCGGCCTCCTCGTCGAGGTCGAAGGACTCCAGGCGCTTCTGCAGCGCCGCGGCACCCATCGAACCGTCGAAGTACGTGCCGAAGCGGTCCCGCAGCTCGCGGTAGAGCAGCTCGTCGCCCTCGAGGTCCTGGACCTTGAGGTTCTTGAAGCGGGTCCACACCTCGTCGAGGCGGTCGATCTCGCGCTGCGCACGGTCGCGCAGCTGCTTCATCTCACGCTCGGCACCCTCGCGCACCTTGCGGCGCACGTCGGCCTTGGCGCCCTCGGCCTCCAGCTCGGCCAGGTCGGACTCGAGCTTCTTGGCACGGGCCTCGAGGTCGGCGTCGCGACGGTTCTCGATCTGCTGGCGCTCCACGGAGACGTGCGCCTCCAGGGAGGGCAGGTCACGCGTACGGCGCTCCTCGTCGACGTACGTGATCATGTACGCCGCGAAGTAGATGACCTTCTCGAGGTCCTTGGGGGCCAGGTCGAGCAGGTAGCCCAGACGCGACGGGACGCCCTTGAAGTACCAGATGTGCGTGACGGGGGCGGCCAGCTCGATGTGGCCCATCCGCTCACGACGCACCTTGGCGCGAGTGACCTCGACGCCGCAGCGCTCGCAGATGATGCCCTTGAACCGGACACGCTTGTACTTGCCGCAGTAGCACTCCCAGTCCCGGGTCGGACCGAAGATCTTCTCGCAGAAGAGTCCGTCCTTCTCGGGCTTGAGGGTGCGGTAGTTGATGGTCTCGGGCTTCTTGACCTCGCCGTGGCTCCACTGACGGATGTCGTCAGCGGTGGCCAGACCGATCCGGAGCTCATCGAAGAAGTTGACGTCGAGCACTATGCGTCAATCCCTCTCAGGGTTGTAAGTCTTGGGGTCTGATACGGGGGTCCTGGGGCCGGCCGGAGGTTCCTCACCAGGTCCTCCGGCCGGACTCCCGTCAGACCTCTTCGACGCTGCTCGGCTCGCGCCGGGACAGGTCGATGCCGAGCTCCTCCGCCGCGCGGAAGACGTCCTCGTCGGTGTCACGCATTTCGATGGACATACCGTCGCTGGACAGCACCTCCACGTTCAGGCAGAGAGACTGCATCTCCTTGATGAGCACCTTGAAGGACTCGGGGATGCCGGGCTCGGGGATGTTCTCGCCCTTGACGATGGCCTCGTAGACCTTCACGCGGCCGGTGACGTCGTCGGACTTGATGGTCAGCAGCTCCTGGAGGGCGTAGGCGGCGCCGTATGCCTCCAGCGCCCACACCTCCATCTCACCGAAGCGCTGGCCACCGAACTGGGCCTTACCACCCAGCGGCTGCTGGGTGATCATCGAGTACGGACCGGTCGAGCGGGCGTGCAGCTTGTCGTCGACCAGGTGGTGCAGCTTGAGGATGTACATGTACCCGATCGAGATCGGGTCCGGGAACGGCTCACCGGAGCGGCCGTCGAACAGCCTCGCCTTACCGGTCGGCTGCACCATGCGCTCGCCGTCCCGGTTCGGGATGGTGTGCTGGAGCAGACCGGCCAGCTCGTCCTCGCGGGCACCGTCGAAGACCGGGGTCGCGACGTTGGTGCCGGGGGCGACGGAGTCGGCGCCGATCGCCTGGAGGCGCTGCGCCCAGTCCTCGGCGAGGCCGGAGACGTCCCAGCCGCGGCTGGCGAGCCAGCCGAGGTGGATCTCCAGGACCTGTCCCGGGTTCATTCGGGACGGCACACCCAGCGGGTTGAGGATGATGTCGACCGGGGTCCCGTCCTCGAGGAACGGCATGTCCTCGATGGGCAGGATCTTGGAGATGACACCCTTGTTGCCGTGTCGGCCGGCGAGCTTGTCACCGTCGGTGATCTTGCGCTTCTGCGCCACGTAGACGCGCACCAGCTGGTTCACACCGGGGGGAAGCTCGTCGCCCTCCTCGCGGTCGAAGACGCGGACGCCGATGACCTTGCCGGTCTCGCCGTGCGGCACCTTCAGCGAGGTGTCACGGACCTCACGGGCCTTCTCACCGAAGATCGCGCGCAGCAGACGCTCCTCGGGCGTCAGCTCGGTCTCACCCTTGGGCGTGACCTTGCCGACGAGGATGTCACCGGCGATGACCTCGGCACCGATACGGATGATGCCGCGCTCGTCGAGGTCGGCGAGGACCTCCTCGGAGACGTTCGGGATGTCCCGGGTGATCTCCTCGGGGCCGAGCTTGGTGTCACGGGCGTCGACCTCGTGCTCCTCGATGTGGATCGAGGAGAGGACGTCGTCCTGCACGAGGCGCTGCGACAGGATGATCGCGTCCTCGTAGTTGTGACCCTCCCACGGCATGAACGCGACGAGCAGGTTCTTGCCGAGCGCCATCTCGCCGTTCTGGGTGGCCGGACCGTCGGCCAGGACCTGGCCCTCGATGATCCGGTCGCCCTCGTTGACGATGACCTTCTGGTTGACCGAGGTGCCCTGGTTGGAGCGGGCGAACTTGGCCAGCCGGTAGGTGATGTAGGTGCCGTCGTCGTTGGCGGTGGTGATGTAGTCCGCGGAGACCTCCTGGACCACACCCGCCTTCTCGGCCTTGACCACGTCACCGGCGTCGACGGCGGAGCGGTACTCCATGCCGGTGCCGACGAGCGGGGCCTCGGACTTAATCAGCGGCACGGCCTGACGCATCATGTTCGCGCCCATGAGGGCACGGTTGGCGTCGTCGTGCTCGAGGAACGGGATCATGGCGGTCGCGACCGACACCATCTGGCGCGGCGAGACGTCCATGTAGTCGACGTCGTCACCGGGGACGTAGTCGACCTCGCCGCCACGACGGCGGACCAGGACCCGGGCCTCCTCGAACCGCATGTCGTCGTTGAGCGTGGCGTTGGCCTGCGCGATGACGAAGCGGTCCTCCTCGTCGGCCGTCAGGTAGTCCACCTCGTCGGTGACCTGACCGTCGACGACCTTGCGGTACGGCGTCTCCACGAAACCGAACGCGTTGACGCGGCCGTAGGAGGCGAGCGAACCGATCAGACCGATGTTCGGGCCTTCGGGCGTCTCGATCGGGCACATGCGGCCGTAGTGGGACGGGTGCACGTCACGGACCTCGAAGCCGGCCCGCTCACGGGAGAGACCACCCGGGCCAAGAGCCGACAGACGGCGCTTGTGGGTGAGACCCGACAGCGGGTTGTTCTGGTCCATGAACTGCGACAGCTGGCTGGTGCCGAAGAACTCCTTGATGGAGGCGACGACCGGCCGGATGTTGATCAGGGTCTGCGGCGTGATCGCCTCGACGTCCTGAGTCGTCATGCGCTCGCGGACGACGCGCTCCATACGAGCCAGACCCGTGCGGACCTGGTTCTGGATGAGCTCGCCGACGCTGCGCAGGCGACGGTTGCCGAAGTGGTCGATGTCGTCGGTCTCGACGACGATCGTGGTGCCGCTGTCACCGGTGGTCTCGGTCTCGCCCGCGTGCAGCTTCACCAGGTACTTGATCGTCGAGATGATGTCCTCGACGGTCAGGATGCCCGCGTCCAGCGGAGCGTCCGCACCCAGCTTCTTGTTGACCTTGTAGCGGCCGACCTTGGCGAGGTCGTAGCGCTTGGGGTTGAAGTAGAGGTTCTCCAGAAGGGTCTGGGCGGCCTCACGCGTGGGCGGCTCGCCCGGACGCAGCTTGCGGTAGATGTCGAGCAGCGCGTCGTCCTGGCCCTGGGTGTGGTCCTTCTCCAGGGTGGCGCGCATCGACTCGTACTCGCCGAACTCCTCGAGGATCTGCTCGGTCGTCCAACCGAGAGCCTTGAGCAGAACGGTCACGGACTGCTTGCGCTTGCGGTCGATGCGGACACCGACCATGTCGCGCTTGTCGATCTCCATCTCCAGCCAGGCACCCCGGGACGGGATGATCTTGGCGGAGAAGATGTCCTTGTCGGACGTCTTGTCGATGGAGGAGTCGAAGTAGACGCCCGGCGAGCGGACGAGCTGGGACACCACGACACGCTCGGTGCCGTTGATGACGAAGGTGCCCTTGTTGGTCATGAGCGGGAAGTCGCCCATGAAGACCGTCTGGGACTTGATCTCGCCGGTCTCGTTGTTGGTGAACTCCGCCGTCACGAAGAGCGGGGCGGCGTACGTGAAGTCGCGCTCCTTGCACTCGTCGATGCTGTTCTTCGGCGGTTCGAAGCGGTGGTCGCGGAACGTCAGCGACATCGACCCGGAGAAGTCCTCGATCGGGGAGATCTCCTCGAAGATCTCCTCCAGACCGGACTTGGTGGGGACGTCCTGACCGGACTCCAGAGCCTCCTCGACCCGACTCTGCCAGGCGGTGTTCCCGAGCAGCCAGTCAAAGCTCTCGGTCTGCAGCGCGAGCAGGTTGGGAACCTCGAGAGGCTCCTTGATCTTTGCAAAGGAGATGCGCAGCGGGGCGGTGCTGGCGCCGTTGTTCGTATTCGCGGTCGAGGCAGTGCGCGAGGCGGCCAAGAGGGGGTCCTTCCGAGGGCTCGGACTCACTACGCGCTCCCCGGGCCCTCCTCCGCGGCACAGAGGACAGGTCTCTCCGATTTGGCCAAAGGGCCAGCTCAGAGTAGGTCCGGTCATCGATGCTGAGGCGAGGGCAGACCCCTGGTGACGGGCAGGGGACAGCTAACAGGCAGCGCAAAGGGTCAGTGTAGCCACTTGGCGCACTGATGTCCAGTCCCGCTTTTCTGCCCGGTCTTCAAAAACTCTCGCTGCCCTCAACGCCCTCGGCATGGTGCCCTCAACGCACGTTGATACTGCCCTCTTCGTCGCCGATCCATGCCTCGGATTCGGACCGTTCTGACGACGCGTCCTGAGAATTGCGCGCTGCGTGCGGTTCGTCAAGGCCCCCCTTGCCGAACCAGAGGTTCCGGGAGACACGACGAAGATCACCATACCCCTCGCCCTCGAGGCCGCAAGGCAACCGTGACCGCGCCTCCAGGAACGCCGAAGAGCGACCACCCGGATGGATGATCGCTCTTCGGTGCTTGCGCGTTACAGGCCCAGCGGGACCTGTGGGGTGTTACTTGACCTCGACCGAGGCGCCGGCGCCCTTGAGGGACTCGGCGGCCTTCTCGGCGGCGTCCTTGGCGACCTTCTCGAGGACCGGCTTCGGGGCGCCGTCCACGAGGTCCTTGGCCTCCTTCAGACCCAGGGAGGTCAGCTCACGCACGACCTTGATGACCTGGATCTTCTTGTCGCCGGCACCGGTGAGGATGACGTCGAACTCGTCCTTCTCCTCCTCGGCCGGGGCGGCGGCGGCCGGACCGGCCGGGCCCGCGACGGCGACGGCCGCGGCGGCGGTGACGTCGAACTTCTCCTCGAAGGCCTTCACGAACTCGGAGAGCTCGATGAGGGTCATCTCCTCGAACTGCGCGAGCAGGTCTTCCTGGCTGAGCTTCGCCATGAGGGGCGATCCTTCCACTAATTTCGGCAGGTGCCGGATGTATCGATACGGCGGGCGTACTTACGGCCCGCTACGACCCGCGCCTCAGGCGGCGTGGATCAATGCGCGAGCCGAGTTACTCGGCACCGCCCTGCTCGTCCTGCTTGGCGCGCAGCGCGTCCACGGTGCGGACGAGCTTCGACGGGAGCGCCTGGAAGACCTGAGCAGCCTGAGTCTGCTTGCCCTTGAAGGCGCCCGCCAGCTTGGCGAGCAGAACCTCGCGGGACTCGAGGTCCGCGAGCTTCTTGATCTCATCGGCGGACAGCGCCTTGCCGTCAAGGACACCGCCCTTGATGACGAGGTTCGGGTTGTCCTTGGCGAAGTCACGAAGACCCTTCGCCGACGTCACCGGGTCACCGGTGATGAAGGCAACCGCCGTCGGACCGTTGAACAGGTCGTCGAGCGTCGAGATCCCGGCCTCGTTGGCCGCGATCTTGGTCAGCGTGTTCTTCACCACGGCGTACTGGGCGTCTTCACCGAGCGAACGGCGCAGCGTCTTGAGCTGCGCCACGGTGAGACCCCGGTACTCGGTCAGCACGGCGGCGTTCGAGCTGCGGAACTGCTCCGTCAGCTCGGCTACCGCGGCAGCCTTGTCGGGCCTTGCCATAGAGCGTCGGCCTCCTTCCGGGTGATGAGGACCGCTCAGAAGGGGCTGCACAAAACGAAACGCCCCGGCGCAGGCGCACGGGGCGTAGCTCGACCGCAATCACCTGCACGGGGCAAGCGTCTCCGGGAGCACATCCACAGTCACCTGCGCGGGTCGTCCGCAGTCTTCAGCGGATCCTTCGGCCACCGCTCCCTCTTTCGAGGACACGGCAACGACCAGCGGTCTTTGGCTTCTGTAGGAGCGTACGTGACCGGATCCCTGTCAAGCAAATCCGGTCCTGTGACGCTCAGCTGTTCTGGAGCTCCTTCATCATCTCGGCCAGGTCGGCGGTCTCGCCCGCGGGCGGCGCCGTGACGGTCACCGGCTTGTTGTAGTCGAGGAAGGTGAAGGTCATGTCGAACTTGCCCTTGTCCGCGTCGCCCTGCATGCGGAACTGCTTGGCGTGGTCCTCGTCGTCGACCCACATGTCCATCGTGAACTTGTCCAGGCCGAGCTTCTCGATCTGTTCCATGCTCTTCTCGCGCTGCTCACGGACCGACTTGTCGGCGTCCTTGAAGGAGGCCTTGAGCTCGGCCAGCGTGACGTCGCCCGAGTAGTGGGTGGTCTCGACCCCGTCCACGGTCTCGGTGCCGACCTTCTTCACGTCCTTGGCCCCGTTGAGGAAGGAGGACATGGAGGCCGGGTTCTGGTCGGCCTGGCCGGCGCCGGACGCGGCCGCGCCGAGGTCGCCGTCCTTGCCGAGCGAGGACAGGTCGAACTTCATCCACTTCTTGCCGTCCATCTCCTTGGCCATGTCGGCGTTGCCGCCGATGTACATGGCCTTGTCGACGAGGCGGATCTCCGCGGAGCCCTGGCCGGCCGCGGTCATCTTCATGCTCATCGCGATGTCGGGCTTGGTCCGCATGGCGGCCTCGGCGTTGACCTGCCCCTGGCCGGGCATCTCGCCCTTCATGCGGTAGTGGAAGGAGGTGATCTCCTCCGTGTTCTTCGCCGCCTTGGCGACCGCGGCGGCGGGCGTCATCTCGGGCGACTCGTCGCCGCCCTTGGAACAGCTCACCGCACCCGCGGCGAGGGCGACGGCGGCGAGACCGGCGCCGACGGTCCTGCGGCGTACAGCGGAACGTCGTACAGAAGTAGCCATAGATTCCCCCCAAGGAACACATGGTCGATTCACAGCAAGACCGCGAGCTTATCCGAGCGGGAGGTGTGCGGTCCGCGAATTCCCTGTGGCTCAGGTGGGGTTGGTGCTCGACTGTGACAGGAGGTTCTTGAAGTCCTCGGTGTCGGCGGCCGGCGGCTTCCGAACGGCGACCTTGACGCCGTAGTCGCTGTAGTGGGCGGTCTGGGTCACCTCGCCGTTGGCCGTGCTGGTCTTCTCGACCTTCTTGACCAGCAGGTTCTTCTCGTTGATCCAGATGTCGACGGTCTCGGCGGTGACGTCGGCGGCCTGGAGGCGCTGCCGGAGCTCGGCGTCGGTGACGTCCCGGACGTCCACGGTGCCGGTGTAGTGCGTGGTGCCCTGGCCGTCCACGGTCTCGGGGCCGAGCTCGCGCACGTCGTCGGAGTCCAGCAGCAGCCGCACCGACTGGTCGGGGGTGGTGGAGCGCATCTGGTCGGCGAGGTCGGCGCCCCCGCCGAGGGTCCTCAGGTCGTCGTAGGCGTATCTGAGCCAGTGCTTGCCGCCGGTCCTGGCGGCGAAGGAGTCGCCCATGCGCGCGTAGTAGGCGTCGGCGAGGTAGCGGGCCTGCATGGAGGTGACGCCGAGACCGCGCATCGTCTCGGCCGCGGTGCCGCCGGTGTAGTGGATGGTCAGGGACCCGGAGAGGCCGTCGCGCCAGGCGAGGACGCCGTCGGCGGTCAGGGAGAGCTGGCTGCCCATCACGGTCGTGGAGCGCACCCGGACGCTGCGGGCCCGCTCGGTGGCCTGTTCGGCGGCGCGCAGGGCGGTGAGGGAGGCGGGGGCCGAGGCCGGGGGCCGCTCCTTCCCCGGCCGGTCGGAGGGACCGGAGGAGGTACAGGCGGCGAGGCCCGTCAGTGCGGCGGCCGTCGTGAGCCAGGCCGTCGTCCTCTTCATGCGTCCCCCTGGTGCAAGTGCCCTGCTCGCACGCTAACTCAGAGCACAGTCCCCGCACATGGGAACGGGCCCCGCACCTCGAAAGGTGCGGGGCCCGTGAACCTGCCGGTGTCTCAGACCGCGGCCGGGTCCTCCTCGACGAGGAGGTTGCGGGTGCGGTTGGAGTCGACCGGGATGCCGGGGCCCATCGTGGTGCTGATGGCGGCCTTCTTGATGTAGCGGCCCTTGGCGGCGGACGGCTTCAGACGGAGGATCTCCTCCAGGGCCGCGCCGTAGTTCTCCACCAGCTTGGTGTCGTCGAACGACGTCTTGCCGATGATGAAGTGCAGGTTCGAGTGCTTGTCGACGCGGAACTCGATCTTGCCGCCCTTGATGTCGGTGACAGCCTTGGTGACATCGGGGGTGACGGTGCCGGTCTTGGGGTTCGGCATGAGACCACGGGGACCGAGCACGCGGCCGAGGCGGCCGACCTTGCCCATGAGGTCCGGGGTGGCGACGACGGCGTCGAAGTCCAGACGGCCCTTCGACACCTCGTCGATGAGCTCGTCGGCGCCGACGATGTCGGCGCCCGCGGCACGAGCGGCCTCGGCACGGTCACCGGTCGCGAAGACCAGGACCCGGGCGGTCTTACCGGTGCCGTGCGGGAGGTTCACGGTGCCACGGACCATCTGGTCGGCCTTGCGCGGGTCGACACCCAGACGGAAGGCGACCTCGACGGTGCCGTCGAACTTGGTCGTGGAGGTCTCCTTGGCGAGACGGACGGCCTCGAGCGGGGCGTACAGCTTCTCCCGGTCGATCTTCTCGTCCGCAGCGCGAAGGGCCTTGCTGCGCTTGCTCACTACTGCTCCTGTGTGTTCTGAAAGGAGTCGTGGTACGGGCCGAGCAGGCCCTGCCACTTCTGCTTGGTGTACTGGGGGGTTGGGGCTCAGCCCTCGACCGTGACGCCCATGGAACGCGCGGTACCGGCGATGATCTTCGCGGCGGCGTCCAGGTCGTTGGCGTTGAGGTCGGGCATCTTGGTGGTGGCGATCTCGCGGACCTGCGCCTCGGTGATCTTGGCGACCTTGGTCTTGTGCGGCTCGCCGGAGCCCTTCTCCACACCCGCGGCCTTGAGGATCATCTTCGCGGCCGGCGGGGTCTTGGTGATGAAGGTGAAGGAGCGGTCCTCGTAGACCGTGATCTCCACCGGGATGACCCAGCCACGCTGCGACTCGGTCGCCGCGTTGTACGCCTTGCAGAACTCCATGATGTTGACACCGTGCTGACCCAGCGCGGGGCCGACCGGCGGAGCCGGGTTGGCGGCACCGGCCTGGATCTGGAGCTTGATGAGCCCCGTGACCTTCTTCTTCTTGGGAGGCATAGCTCTCCGGGTCCTTTCGATTCGGGTCCTGCCTGCCTACGGGGACCACCCGAACGCAGGCATACCGCACAACGATAACGGGTATAGATGCGCGGCCAAAAACCGAGCAGGTCAGACGAGCTGTGACAGCCCGCCTGACCTGGTCGGAAGCTCTGTCCGGAAGAAGATCAGTTCTTCTGGATCTGGTCGAAGCTCAGCTCGACCGGGGTCTCGCGGCCGAAGATCTCGACGAGGCCCTTGACCTTCTTCGAGTCGGCGTTGATCTCGTTGATGGTCGCCTGGAGGGTGGCGAAGGGGCCGTCGGTGACGGTGACCGAGTCGCCGACCTCGAAGTCCAGGACCTGGACCTCGACCTTGCGGGCCGGAGCCGGCTTGCCCTCGGCCTCGGCGGCCTCGCGGGCGGCCTTCTCCTCGGCCTCGGGGGCGAGCATCTTGACGATCTCGTCCAGGGTCAGCGGGTACGGGTCGTAGGCGTTGCCCACGAAGCCGGTGACGCCGGGGGTGTTGCGGACGACGCCCCAGGACTCGTTCGTCAGGTCCATGCGGACGAGAACGTAGCCGGGGAGCTTGTTCTGGCGGATCGTCTTGCGGTCGCCGTTCTTGATCTGGACGACCTCTTCCTGCGGCACCTCGGCCTGGAAGATGTAGTCCTCGACGTTCAGCGAGACGGCACGCTGCTCGAGGTTGGTCTTCACGCGGTTCTCGTAACCGGCGTAGGTGTGGATGACGTACCACTCGCCGGGCAGGGTCCGCAGTTCCTCGCGCAGGGCGGCGACGGGGTCGACCGGCTCGGCCGGCTCCTCCTCGGCGTCCGCCTCCTCCTCGTCCTCGACGGCCTCGACGTCGCCGCCGGACTCGTCCTCGGCGTGGAGGGCGGCTTCCTCGGCGGGCTCGCCGGCCTCGGCGTCGGCAGCCTCGACCTCGTCCAGGTCCTCGTCCGCGCCCTCGACGATGTCGAGCTCGTCGTCGACAGACTCGTCGGGCTCGATGGCGTCGTTCAGGTTCTGGTCAGACACGGTGGCTGCTTCTTCCTGGATACATGGGGTGGAACATGCGAAAAGGGGCGCCGGTAACCTCGGCGCCCTTCGCTCTGTGCTCAGCCGAATACGTACTTGGCGGCGTGGTTCAGTCCATAGTCAATCACGGTCACCAGGCCGATCATGACGAGGACGAAGACGATCACCACGGTCGTGTACGTCGTCAGCTGGCTCCGCGACGGCCAGACGACCTTGCGGAGTTCTGCGACGATCTGCCGGTAGAAGATCGCAAGACGCTTCAGCGGGCCCTTCTTGGCACGCTTGCCGCCCTTACGGGCCTTCTTCTTGGACTCCGGCACTTCGTCCTGGGCGCCAGGCGTGTCGATGGAGCCCACGGCATCCGCCATTCGTCCTCACCTGTTCCCGGGTCGTGGCCGTGCCGCGCCCGGTTGGAGCCGCACGGCGGTGCATTGCTGTACGTACATGCGCACACATCCTGGCGAAGGTGTGTGTAGCAGGGCCGGAGGGACTTGAACCCCCAACCGCCGGTTTTGGAGACCGGTGCTCTACCAATTGAGCTACGACCCTTTGTGTGCCCCCCAACGTACCGCATCCGACCGGGTGCTCGGTGTGCACCTGGAGGCGCGGCTGCTGAAGGCCAACGAGGTGAGAGTGTACGTGGTCCGCGGCCCCCCGTCGAACAGAAAGCGCCCGTAGGGGCCTTGGGGACGGAAGATCGCCCAGCGTGCGAGGCGGATCCGGACGGTTGTTCAGCTGTTGTTCAGTCCGTGAAACCCGTGTGCCGGGGATGTTTCCGGTCTGGAACGATGGGCCCCATGAGCGCTGCAACCCCTCCCACCGAGCGCCGGGTCTCCGCCCGAGTCGGCGCGATCTCCGAGTCCGCCACCCTCGCCGTGGACGCCAAGGCCAAGGCCCTCAAGGCCGCCGGGCGTCCGGTGATCGGCTTCGGCGCCGGTGAGCCCGACTTCCCGACCCCGGACTACATCGTCCAGGCCGCGATCGAGGCCTGCTCGAACCCGAAGTACCACCGCTACACGCCGGCCGGCGGCCTGCCCGAGCTGAAGGCCGCGATCGCCGCGAAGACGCTGCGCGACTCCGGCTACGAGGTCGACCCGGCCCAGATCCTGGTGACCAACGGCGGCAAGCAGGCGATCTACGAGGCGTTCGCCGCGATCCTCGACCCGGGCGACGAGGTCATCGTCCCGGCCCCGTACTGGACGACCTACCCGGAGTCGATCCGGCTGGCCGGCGGTGTCCCGGTGGAGGTCGTCGCCGACGAGACGACCGGCTACCGGGTCTCCGTCGAGCAGCTGGAGGCGGCCCGCACCGAGAAGACGAAGGTCGTCCTCTTCGTCTCCCCCTCCAACCCGACCGGCGCCGTCTACAGCCGGGCCGACGCCGAGGCGATCGGCCGCTGGGCCGTCGAGCACGGCCTGTGGGTGCTGACCGACGAGATCTACGAGCACCTCGTCTACGGCGACGCGAAGTTCACCTCGCTGCCCGCGCTCCTGCCCGAGCTGCGCGACAAGTGCATCGTGGTCAACGGGGTCGCGAAGACGTACGCCATGACCGGCTGGCGGGTGGGCTGGATCATCGGCCCGAAGGACGTCGTCAAGGCCGCGACCAACCTCCAGTCGCACGCCACGTCCAACGTGTCGAACGTCGCCCAGGTCGCCGCCCTCGCCGCGGTCTCCGGCAACCTCGACGCGGTCGCGGAGATGCGCACGGCCTTCGACCGCCGCCGCAAGACGATCGTCCGGATGCTCAACGAGATCGACGGCGTGCTCTGCCCCGAGCCCGAGGGCGCCTTCTACGCCTACCCGTCGGTCAAGGAGCTGCTCGGCAAGGAGATCCGCGGCAAGCGCCCGCAGGACACCGTGGAGCTGGCCGCGCTGATCCTGGAGGAGGCCGAGGTCGCGGTGGTCCCGGGCGAGGCCTTCGGCACGCCGGGCTACCTGCGGCTGTCGTACGCGCTCGGTGACGAGGACCTCGTCGAGGGCGTCAGCCGGATCCAGAAGCTGCTCGCGGAGGCCCGCGACTGAGCTCGCGGCGAAAGGGACCGGGTACTCACGTGAGTACCCGGTCCTTTTTTTGTGCGAGCAAGACCACTAAAGGGGAAAGTGGTACCGGGACGCCTGTGGCGTACGGCAGGATTCCGGAATGGAGCGTGTACGTGATGTCTCTGAGCTGCCGAAAGCCCATCTGCATCTGCACTTCACCGGCTCGATGCGCCCGGGGACGGTTCTGGAACTGGCCGACAAGTACGGCGTACGACTGCCCGAGGCGCTGGTCGAGGCACTGACCAGCGGGGAACCGCCGAGGTTGCGGGCGACGGACGAGCGGGGCTGGTTCCGGTTCCAGCGGCTGTACGACGCG
This sequence comes from Streptomyces sp. NPDC091972, assembly GCF_044756385.1. Lineage (NCBI taxonomy): Bacteria > Bacillati > Actinomycetota > Actinomycetes > Kitasatosporales > Streptomycetaceae > Streptomyces > Streptomyces sp. NPDC091972. The sequence goes on from NZ_JBIVSV010000011.1 coordinate 294,842, forward strand.
GCGCGCTCGTGCCTCAGGGAGCCCGACGACATCCGGCGGCTGGTGCGGGAGGCCGCCGAGGAGGACGTCCGCGACGGCTCCGGGTGGCTGGAGATCCAGGTCGACCCGACGTCGTACGCGCCCCGGCTGGGCGGGCTGATCCCGGCGCTGGAGATCATCCTGGACGCGGTGGAGACGACCTCGCGGGAGACCGGGCTCGGGATGCGGGTGCTGGTCGCCGCGAACCGGATGAAGCACCCCCTGGACGCGCGCACCCTGGCCCGGCTCGCGGTGCGGTACGCGGACCGGGGTGTGGTGGGGTTCGGGCTCTCCAACGACGAACGCCGGGGCATGGCACGGGACTTCGACCGGGCGTTCCACATCGCGCAGGAGGGCGGGCTGCTGTCGGCGCCGCACGGTGGTGAGCTGAGCGGTCCGGCCTCGGTGCGGGACTGCCTGGACGACCTGAACGCCACGCGGATCGGGCACGGGGTGCGCGCCGCGGAGGACCCCCGGCTGCTGAAGCGGCTGGCGGACCGGCAGGTGACCTGCGAGGTCTGCCCCGCCTCGAACGTGGCCCTCGGCGTGTACGAGAAGCCCGAGGACGTGCCGCTGCGCAAGCTGTTCGAGGCCGGTGTGCCCATGGCGCTGGGCGCCGACGACCCGCTGCTGTTCGGGTCCCGGCTGGCCGCGCAGTACGAGATCGCGCGGCGCTGGCACGGCTTCTCGGACGCGGAACTCGCCGAACTCGCCCGGCAGTCGGTACGGGCCTCGGCGGCGCCGGAGGACGTGAAGGCGAAGCTGCTGTCGGGAGTGGACGACTGGCTGAGCGAGCCGGTGGACTGAAGCGGGCGTCGGGCGTCCGCCCGGAGCGGGCCTGGGGCGGACCTGGGGCGGGCCTGGGGCGGGTCTGGGGCGGGCCTGGGGCGGGTCTGGGGCGGGCCTGGGCGGCTACAGGGTGACGCCCACCGTCACCGGCTCGTTGACCAGCGTGATGCCGAAGGTGTCGTGTACGCCCGCCACGACCTCCCGGGCCAGGGTGAGGAGGTCCTCCGTGGTGGCGTCGCCCCGGTTGGTGAGGGCCAGGGTGTGCTTCGTGGAGATGCGGGCCGGACCCGTGCCGTACCCCTTGGTGAAGCCCGCCTTGTCGATGAGCCAGGCCGCGGAGGTCTTGGTGCGGCCGTCGCCCGCGGGGAAGGCGGGGGGTTCGGCGTCCTCGCCGAGATGCTGCTTCACGCGCGCGTGGAACTCGGCGAACTGCGCCGCCGTGAGAATGGGGTTGGTGAAGAAGGAGCCCGCCGACCAGGTGTCGTGGTCGTCGGGGTCCAGGACCATGCCCTTGCCGGCACGCAGCTTCAGGACGGTGGCGCGGGCGTCGGTGAGGGGGACGCGGTCGCCGGGCTCCACGCCCAGGGCGCGGGCGGTCTCGGCGTACCTGATCGGCGCGGAGAGGCCGTCGGCGTCCTCCAGCTCGAAGTGGACGCGCAGGACGACGTAGCGGGCGGGGTCCTGCTTGAAGCGGCTGTGGCGGTAGGAGAAGGCGCACTCGTCGTTGGTGAGGGTGACCGTCTCGCCGTTGCGGCGGTCGTAGGCGATGACCTCGGTGATGGTGGAGGACACCTCCTGGCCGTAGGCGCCGACGTTCTGGATCGGGGTCGCGCCCGCGCTGCCGGGGATGCCGGCGAGGCACTCGATCCCGGCGAGCCCGGCGTCCACGGTGCGCGCGACGGCGTCGGTCCATACCTCGCCGGCGGCGAGCTCGAGGTGGGTGCCGGTGAGTCGGTAGCCCTTGGTCGCGATGACGAGTGCGGTGCCGTCGAAGCCCTTGTCGCCGATGACGAGGTTGGAGCCGCCGCCGATGACGAGGAGCGGGGTGCCGGTGGCGTCGGCCTCGCGGACGACCTCGATCACCTCGGCGTCGGTCGTCGCGGTGACGAGCCGGGTGGCGGGGCCGCCGAGGCGGAAGGTGGTCAGGGGGGCGAGGGGGGCGTCGTGTCGTTCCTGCACGCGGTACAGGGTACGGGGGTGGGGGCGGGCGTTTTTGCGCAGTTCCCCGCGCCCCTGATGCCTGCGGCGGCCCGTTGCGGTCCAGTGGGGGCGTGCGTAGCGCATACGGCCCGGTGGGTGGGTCGGTGCCGGGGTGGGGGGTATCCGTCCTCGGTCCGGCGGCTCGGCCCCTTGAGTAGTTCTCGGTAACGGACGCCGGCCGCTGCGGGCGGACACCCCCCACCCCGTCCCCTCACCGCCGTACGCGGCCAACGGTCCTTTGCGGCGCGCGGTGCGGCGAACGGTCCGTCGTGACGCCGGTGACTGCACCCACCCAGGGGCGCGGGGAACTGCGCGACCAGCCCCCACCGACCCGCAGCCGCCGACGAACCCGCGAACCACCCCCTACGCGTCCGCCAGCTCCAGTACCCGCTCCTCCTCACGGGTCCCCACCACCCGCTTCCGGGACGGAATCAGCAGGGCCGCGATTCCGGCGAGTGCCACCACGCCCGCCCCGGTGACCAGTGCCGGTCGCAGGCCGTCGACGAAGGACTGGCCGCTCTCGTAGCCGCCCTGCGAGGAGAAGATGGACGCCATGACGGCGATGCCCAGCGCCCCGCCCACCTCGCGCAGCGCGTTGTTCGCCCCGGACGCGATGCCCTGTTCCTTGGGCAGCACGCTCGACATCACCAGGTTGGACGCGGGGGCGAAGAACAGGGCCATGCCGATGCCGCTGAGGACGAGACCGGGAAGCTGCGCGCCGTAGGACGCGTCGACCGTGACGACGGACGCCATGTACGCGAGACCCGCCGCCTGGAAGAAGAGACCCGTCGCGACGACCGGGCGGCCCCCGACGCGGTCGGAGAGGATCCCGGCGATCGGCGCGACGAGCATCGGCATACCGGTCCACGGCAGCATCCGCAGGCCCGCCTCGGTGGGCGAGTACCCGAGCACGCCCTGCATGTACTGGCTGAGCAGGAAGATCGAGCCGAACATGCCGAGGAACATGAGGAGGCTGGCCGCGTTGATGCCGGAGAAGGCGCGGGAGCGGAACAGCCGCATCGGGAGCATGGGGTTCTTGGCCCGCGTGCTGTAGAGGACGAACGCGGCGAGCAGCGCGGCCCCCGCGAACAGGGCCAGCAGGACCACGGAGTCGGTCCAGCCGTCGGACGGGCCGCGGACCAGGCCGTAGACGACGCCGAAGAGACCGCCGCTGGCGAGCAGCGTGCCGGGGATGTCGAGCCGTGCACCGGTGCCGTGGGACTCGGCGAGGCGGAGCCGGGCGAGGGGCAGCAGGGCGATGCCGAGCGGGACGTTCAGCCAGAAGATCCACTGCCAGGAGATGTGTTCGGTGAGGCTGCCGCCGATCAGCGGCCCGGAGGCGACCGCGAGTCCGTTGACGGCGCCCCAGATCCCGTACGCCATCCCGCGCTTGGCCGCGGGCACGGCCGCCGTGAGGAGGGTGAGCGTGAGGGGCATCATGATCGCCGCTCCCACGCCCTGGACCGCGCGGGCGGCGATGAGGGAGTCGATGCCGGGGGCCAGGGCCGCGGCCGCCGACGCGCCGGTGAAGATCGTGAGGCCGGCCAGGAAGAGGCGGCGGCGGCCGAAGCGGTCGCCGAGTGCCGCGCCGGTCATCAGCAGGACGGCGAAAGTGAGCGTGTAGGCGCTGACGGTCCATTCGAGGTCGTGCAGCGCTCCGCCGAGATCCTCCCGGATGGAGGGCAGGGCGGTGGTGACGACGAGGTTGTCCAGGGCCGCCATGAATCCGGCGACGCTGGTGATGACGAGGGCCCAGACCGCTCCCCCGCGCCGTGCGGTCGGTGTGGCTTGTGCTGCCGGCTGTGACATCGCTCCCCCAGCGGGTGATGGTTGATTAGTTATTGATTACTAAGTTTCTCGATCATGAAAAGGCGCCGACGGCGCCTCGGTCGAGGATTCTCAGTGCTCCAGTCGGCCCTTGAGCCGTGCCGACGGGTACATGCCTTCCCAGACCCGGTGTCCGGGCGGGAAACCCATCGCCACCAGGCAGTTGATCAGCATTCCGTACGCCAGGAAGGTCGTCGTCTCGTTGTCGTCGGCGCCCAGCGGCAGATGGACGGTGTCCCACAGCCGCATCCAGCCGGCCCGCACCGCCTCGCCGAACTCGTGGTCGCCCTCCTGCTCGGCGGCCCCCACGGCGACGTACATCTGCATCTGCATCAGCAGCCACTCGGGCCGCTCCGCGATGACCCGGGTGTACGCGTTCGCCATGGAGTGCAGGGCCTCCTCGCCCTCCAGCCCCTTCGAGGCCTCCTCGAAAGTGCGGACGGTGTCCTCCATGCAGCGCTCGGCCACGGCCAGGAAGATCGCCTTCTTGCCCGGGAAGAGCCGGAAGAGATACGGCTGCGAGACCCCGACCCGTTTGGCGATCGCCTCGGTCGACGTGCCGTGGTAGCCGCCGCGGGCGAACTCGATCGTCGCCTCGCGGATGACGCTCTCGCGCCTCTCCTCTGCACTCATCCTGGCCATGCAAGTAAGTTAGTACTCAATCACTAACTTTGCAAGACGGGTCGCGCGAAGGATGTGTAAGGGGCGCCCCGCAATGGAGGGCGCCCCTTACCCGGACTGTCGGATCCGGCACTCAGGCCAGCCGCACGACCGCTCGTGACATGCCCAGCACCTTCTGCCCGGCGCTGGTCGCCGTGAGGTCGACCCGGACCGTGTTGTCGTCGAGCTTGGCGGCGACCTTGGCGCTGACCTCGATCGTGGCGCCCTGGTCGTCGTTGGGGACGACGACCGGCTTGGTGAAGCGGACGCCGTACTCGACGACCGCGCCCGGGTCGCCGACCCAGTCGGTGACCACGCGGATCGCCTCGGCCATGGTGAACATGCCGTGCGCGATGACGTCCGGCAGCCCGACCTCCTTGGCGAACTTCTCGTTCCAGTGGATGGGGTTGAAGTCCCCGGAGGCGCCCGCGTACTGGACGAGGGTGGCACGCGTCACGGGGAAGGACCGGCCGGGCAGTTCGGTGCCGACCTCGACGTCGCCGTATGCGATCTTCGCCGTCATGTTCTTTGTCACGCCTCCTCTGCCGCGCGCGCGACCAGCTTGGTCCAGGCGGTCACGACGTGCTCGCCGGCCTCGTCGTGGACCTCGCCTCGGATGTCCAGGATGTCGTTGCCCGCCAGGGACTTGATCGCCTCGATGGTGGAGGTGACGGTCAGCCGGTCACCGGCGCGCACGGGGCGGACGTAGGCGAACTTCTGGTCGCCGTGCACCACGCGGCTGTAGTCCAGGCCGAGCTGCGGGTCCTGCACGACCTGTCCGGCGGCCTTGAAGGTGATCGCGAAGACGAAGGTCGGCGGGGCGACGACATCGGGGTGACCGAGCGCCTTGGCGGCCTCCGGGTCCGTGTACGCGGGGTTGGTGTCGCCCACCGCCTCGGCGAACTCACGGATCTTCTCCCGGCCCACCTCATAGGGGTCGGTGGGCGGGTAGGTCCGCCCCACGAAGGACTGGTCGAGCGCCATGGGCTCGGCACCTCCTGGTTGCTCTACTGGCCGGTATCGGGTCCCTCAACGACGCGAGGCCGCCCCCGATCACTCGGGGACGGCCTCGTGTACGAGCCTGATTTATCGCGTTTCGCGGTGCGCGGTGTGCGCGTTGCAACGCGGGCAGTGCTTCTTCATCTCCAGTCGGTCCGGGTTGTTACGCCGGTTCTTCTTGGTGATGTAGTTCCGCTCCTTGCACTCCACGCAGGCCAGCGTGATCTTCGGGCGGACGTCGGTGGCAGCCACGTGAGTGCTCCTTGACGAACGGATAGGATGGTTTAACGCATAGAAGAGTAGCCGATCGAAGGACCGACCCCGCAATCGGCTACCGTCAGTAGCGGTGACCGGACTTGAACCGGTGACACAGCGATTATGAGCCGCTTGCTCTACCGACTGAGCTACACCGCTGTGATGCGATCCGTTCCCGCCTCGCGACGGGAACCTCACACACCAGAGCCCCAATACGGAATCGAACCGTAGACCTTCTCCTTACCATGGAGACGCTCTGCCGACTGAGCTATTGGGGCGAGCGATGAAGACATTACACGCTCCGCCGCCGTTCGCCCAAATCCGTTTCGCGGCGCCCTGGGTGCCTTGATCGGCCCGGTTCCCGGAGGCCACGACAGCCCCTCCCGTACGGCGGACCACACCGGTACGACTATTGCGCTCCTCCCCGTCGAGGCCGTGCCGCCGTCCTAGGCTCGACTCACTCTGCGTGATCTTGCGTCCCTTGCGCGGTTCCGGCGGCTCCGGGCCCCGCAGCCCCGAGCCCCTGGAGCGCGATGCCCGACAGCCAGCCGCAGCCGCACCACTCCTCGTCCTCGTCGGGTGCCGCGTCGTCGGGCCGGGCCGCGGGGGCCGGTCTCCTGCTGTGCGGGGCGCGGCTCACCGACGGCAGGACGGTGGACGTACGGCTGGGCGGCGGGCGCATCGAGGCGGTCGGTACGGCCGGGAGCCTGGCCGGGGGCGGCACGCACGCGTGCGGCGCACGTGTCGATCTCAGCGGCTATCTGCTCCTGCCGGCCCCGGCCGAGCCGCACGCCCACGGCGACACCGCGCTGTCGGCCGACGCCGCCGGGCCGGTCTCCCCCGATCCCCGTGACGTCCAGCGCCGGGCCACCGAGGCCGCTCTCCTCCAGCTCGGGCACGGGGCGACCGCGCTACGGGCACACGTGCGCGTGGGCGACGTGCAGGGGCTGGGCGCGCTGGCCGCCGTACTCCAGGCGCGGCGGTCGCTGCGCGGGCTCACCGAGCTGACGGCCGTGGCGATGCCCAGGGTGCTGACCGGGGTGGCCGGGGCCGAAGGGCTCGCGATGCTGCGGGACGCGTTGAAGATGGGCGCCTCGGTGGTCGGCGGCTGTCCCGACCTCGACCCCGATCCGACCGGCTACGCGGAGGCGGTCCTGGAGGTCGCCTCCGAGCACGGCTGCCCCGTCGACCTGCACACCGACGCCACCGACCCGGCCCGGCTCGCCCGCCTCGCCGCCATGGCCGGGGGGCTGCGCCCCGGCGTGACCCTCAGCCCCTGCGCGGGCCTCGACCGGCTCCCCCCGGAAGCCGCCTCCCGCACCGCGGACCAGCTCGCCGCGGCCGGAGTCGCCGTGGTGTGCCTCCCGCAGGGGGGCTGCGCCGGCGTGGACGGCCGGGGCACCGCCCCGGTACGGCTGCTGCGCGCGGCAGGGGTGCGGGTGGCGGCCGGCAGCGGCGCGCTGCGGGACGCCTGCAACCCCGTGGGCCGCGGCGACCCGCTGGAGGCCGCCTATCTGCTGGCCTCCCGGTACGGGCTGCGGCCGGAGGACGCCTACGACGCGGTGAGCACGTCGGCCCGGGCCGTCCTCGGCCTGCCCGAGGTGCGCGTGGAGGCGGGCTTCCCGGCCGAGTTGCTCGCGGTCCGCGGCGACAGCCTGGCCGGCGCGCTCTCCCTGGCCTACAGCCGGATCGTGGTGCACCGGGGGCGCGTGGTGGCACGCACGAGCGCGGTACGTGAGTACTGCAACTCCGCGGCGGCGGAGGAGTTGGGGCTGCCTCGGCAGGGGCGGGGGGCTTGAGGGAGGGGCGGAGGCGGGGGGCTTGAGGGAAGGGCGGGGGCGGGGAGGGCTTGAGGGAGGGGCAGGGCCTTGGGTGCCTCTCCTGAGTTGCCTCCGCCTAGGTGCCTCTCCCTGAGTGGGTTTCCCTCGGTGGGTTTCTGTGCGCCCCCCAGCCTCACCCGGCACTCTCCTGACACGGCGTTCGCGGGTGTTCCGGCGTACGGTCGAAGGCATGCGCATTGTCATCGCTGGTGGTCATGGTCAGATCGCGCTGCGGCTGGAACGGCTGCTCGCCGCGCGCGGGGACGAGGTCGCGGGGATCATCCGCCGCCCGGAGCAGGGCGACGACCTGCGGGACGCCGGTGCCGAACCGGTCCTGCTGGACCTGGAGTCGGCCTCGGTCGAGGAGGTCGCGGAGGCGCTGCGGGGCGCGGACGCGGCGGTCTTCGCGGCGGGCGCGGGCCCCGGCAGCGGCGCGGCCCGCAAGGACACCGTGGACAAGGCCGCGGCGGTGCTGTTCGCGGACGCGGCGGTCCGGGCGGGCGTACGACGCTTCGTGATCGTGTCCTCCATGGGCGCGGACCCGCGGCACGAGGGCGACGAGATCTTCGACGTGTACCTGCGCGCCAAGGGCGAGGCCGACGCCTATGTGAGCGGCCTGGACACCCTGGACTGGACGATTCTGCGTCCCGGCGCGCTCACGGACGACGCCGGCAAGGGCCTCGTCCGCCTGGAGGCGCACACCGGCCGTGGCCCGATCCCGCGCGACGACGTGGCCGCCGTGCTCGCGGAGTTGCTGGACACGCCCGCGACGGCCGGGCTGACGCTGGAGCTGGTGAGCGGTTCCGTCCCGGTGTCGGTGGCGGTGAAGTCGGTGGCGGGCAACTGAGGATGCCGCCGAGGGGGGTGCCGGCCGCGCAGGCGGCTCCTCTCCGGACGTGGACTGACCGCCGCGAACTGCCGTACGGGCTTACCGGGCACGGCAGTTCACGGCGGGCCGTCCCCTCGTACGGCTGGAGGGACCGCGGTCGGCCGGTGCGCCGGGACGGTGGTGACGACGGTACGGCTCGGCTTGCGCGACGCGCCGCGACGGGTGAACGGCGGGCCGGGGAGACGGTCGAGCACGTGTACGCGTTCGGGGAGGGACCGACTGGTCGCGCGGATGAACGTGCTGGCGGGGGCGTAGGCGCGCGTCAGAACAGGGGCAACTGACCGGGTACGACGGGGACCGCGTACCCGTCCAACGACGGCTGGACGGCTCCGAGTTCCGCCTGTCGGCGGGAGCCGGGGCACGAGACGAGCTGGCCTCTCTCTCGCGCGCCGGGCGGATCGTGCCGGGCGAAGCGGCCGGCGACGACGGCGATCTCGCGACGGCACTCGGGGCAGAGCCTGCGACGACTGGACATGCAGTCAGTGTGCCCCGGACACAGGGGGTTTGTGCGTCTGGAGGGGTGGGCGGGGCGAATGGGCTTCGGCTGGGCGGGGCGAATGGGCTCGGGCTGGGCGAGGGCCGTGGAGGGGCCGGCCGTCGGGTCTCGGCACGCCGCTTACGGGTCACGGGACACCGGCTCGCTACACCGCCCTCGTGGAAGCCCACCGCTTCGTAATGGTCAGCGCTCCCAGACTTTCTCGCCACCAGGACCGACCGTGATCGGGTCGATGCCGTGCCCAGTCAGATGCCAGGACTCGAACTGCGGGTCTGGGCCCACCCAGAGCCCTGCACCGCCTTCAAAATCGATGACCAACACACCGTGGTCCCGGACATCCACCGTAACCACTGACTGCCCGAACAGCCCTATAACGGGGGCGAGACTCACGCCAGCACCAGGGTCTAGCTCATGCCACTCGCCAGCAGCATCGCGGAACAGAAACGGCGTCTCCAATACCAGCTCGGCATCCAGGCGGTACCCCTCGTCCGGGTCTAGAGCGCAGAGACTAAGCCGGACCTGCTGATCAAACGCCGTGCGCTCCACCCGAGCACCGATCAACGCTGTAGGAACCTTCACCTTGCCTCCCTCACGCCCTTAGCAAGCCGCATGATCAAGGTCACAGCGGGTGCCACAAGCGTGGCAGAACGGGCGGGGAGCACCGGGGAACGGCGGGCACTGGCGTGAGCCCGGAACGAGAACGGCCCCTGACCAAACTGGCTGGTCAAGGGCCGATTCCCACTAACGTGGCGGCGCCAGGATTCGAACCTGGGAAGGCTGAGCCGGCAGATTTACAGTCTGCTCCCTTTGGCCGCTCGGGCACACCGCCAGGGTTGCTGCCCCTCGAACCGTCTTTCGGCGGTGCTCCGTGGCAACGACGTAAACAATACCCGATACCGAGGGGTGCTTCGCCACCCGATTGATCTGCGCCCGGAGGGCATGGGGTGACTAGGCTTGGGCGGATGCGGCCCGGGTTCACGCCGGGCTCGGCGCCCGCCCCCACGTACGCCGATACGCATCCGTACGCACGCCGATACGCACCCCGATACAAGGAGCCACAGGACATGGCCGACTCCAGTTTCGACATCGTCTCGAAGGTCGAGCGGCAGGAGGTCGACAACGCCCTCAACCAGGCCGCCAAGGAGATCTCCCAGCGCTACGACTTCAAGGGCGTGGGTGCCTCGATCTCGTGGTCCGGCGACAAGATCCTGATGGAGGCGAACTCCGAGGACCGTGTCAACGCCGTCCTCGACGTCTTCCAGTCCAAGCTGATCAAGCGCGGGATCTCGCTGAAGGCGCTGGACGCGGGCGAGCCACAGCTCTCCGGCAAGGAGTACAAGATCTTCGCGTCGATCGAGGAGGGCATCTCCCAGGAGAACGCCAAGAAGGTCGCGAAGATCATCCGTGACGAGGGCCCGAAGGGCGTGAAGGCCCAGGTCCAGGGCGACGAACTGCGGGTCAGCTCGAAGAGCCGTGACGACCTGCAGTCCGTCATCGCCCTGCTGAAGGGCAAGGACTTCGACTTCGCGATCCAGTTCGTGAACTACCGGTGAGCCGCTGACCCACCGATCGGCAGCGATCGGCACCGATCAGCACCGATGCACGAGGAAGGGTGGGCACCCGGCCGGTGCCCACCCTTCTCGCCTGCTGGCTGCGGTCCGGGGTCAGTCGCGCGAGTTGCCGAAGAGGAGACGGTAGGCGATCAGGAGCACCAGGGAGCCGCCGATCGCGGCCGCCCAGGTGGGTCCGTCGTAGAAGCTCTTGCTGACCGGGTGGTCCAGCCAGCGGGCCGATATCCAGCCGCCGATGAACGCGCCCGCGATGCCGATGAGGGTGGTCCCGACCAAGCCGCCCGGGTCTCGGCCCGGCAGCAGGAACTTGGCGATGGCTCCGGCCAACAGCCCGAGGATGATCCAGCCGATGATGCCCATGCTCTGAACCTGCCCTTCCGCGCTGTGTCCGCGCTGTCCGGGAACTGTGATCCGTGTCCCGTCAGACCGGACGAGCGCTCGTGCGCGTGGGCCGTACGTCGTTCACGTGCGGCCGCTGTGCGCTGTTCGTCGTGCGGGTGTTCGCGTCTTGTTGCCGAAGAGGACGTCAGGGCCGCACACCTCGGTTGCACGGGCTCAGTAGGGTGCGGCTCATGACGCATTCCGGTACCGCACTGCGGCGCACGCTGGGGGTGGGGGACGCGGTCGTCATCGGGCTCGGCTCGATGATCGGCGCGGGGATCTTCGCCGCCCTGGGGCCCGCTGCGCGCGCGGCCGGGTCCGGGCTCCTGCTCGGGCTCGCGGTCGCCGCCGTGGTCGCCTACTGCAACGCCACCTCCTCCGCACGGCTGGCCGCCCTCTACCCGGCCTCCGGCGGCACGTACGTGTACGGGCGGGAGCGGCTGGGGCCGTTCTGGGGTTATCTCGCGGGCTGGTCGTTCGTGGTCGGGAAGACGGCCTCCTGTGCGGCGATGGCGCTGACGGTGGGCGCGTACGTGTGGCCGGGCCAGGCGCATGCCGTGGCCGTCGCGGCCGTGGTGGCGCTGACCGCGGTGAACTACGGCGGGATCCAGAAGTCGGCCTGGCTGACCCGGGCGATCGTGGCGGTGGTCCTCGCTGTCCTCGCTTCCGTGGTGGTCGTGTGTCTCGGGTCCGGGGCCGCGGAGGCCGGACGGCTGGACCCGGGCGTCTCCGGCGGTGTCGGCGGGGTGCTGCAGGCCGCCGGTCTGCTGTTCTTCGCGTTCGCGGGGTACGCGCGAATCGCGACCCTCGGTGAGGAGGTACGGGATCCCGCGCGCACCATCCCCCGCGCGATCCCCCTGGCCCTGGGCATCACGCTGGTGGTGTACGCGGGGGTGGCGGTGGCTGTCCTTTCCGTGCTGGGCGCCGGTGCTCTGGGGCGTGCGGACGCGCCGCTGGCCGAGGCGGTGCGGGCGGCCGGGGTGCCGGGGCTCGTGCCGGTGGTGCGGGTGGGTGCCGCCGTGGCCGCGCTCGGCTCGCTGCTCGCCCTGATCCTGGGCGTCTCCCGGACGACACTGGCGATGGCCCGGGACCGGCATCTGCCGGGTGCGCTGTCCGCCGTGCATCCCCGTTTCCAGGTGCCGCACCGGGCCGAGCTGGCCGTGGGTGCGGTGGTCGCGGTCCTCGCCGCCACGGTGGACGTCCGGGGCGCGATCGGTTTCTCCTCCTTCGGTGTGCTCGCGTACTACGCGGTGGCCAACGCGTCGGCCTGGACGCTCGGTTCGGCTCCGGCGGCCCGGGTGGTGCCGGCGGTGGGGCTGATCGGCTGTGTGGTGCTGGCGTTCGCCCTGCCGGTGGTTTCCGTGGTCGTGGGCGCGGGGGTGCTGGCGGTCGGGGTGGTGGCGTACGCGGTACGGAAACGGTGGGCGGGGCGGTAGTTCAGTGGGGTGGTACGTCAGCGGGTTGCCGGGGCGGTGGGCCGGCCGATCGGTGTCCCGGTAGGGGGCGTCAGGTCGCGTGGGTCGGCGGTGCCGTGCGTATCCGGAACTCCGCCCAAGGGGCCATCTCCAGCTCCTCGTTCATCTCCTCGTACCAGCCCGTGCCGTCGACCCAGGCTCGCAGCCAGTCCGTGAGGGTGGGGGCGTCCACGAACCAGGCGTGATCACCGTCGCCGGCGTTCGGCTCGAAGAGGAGGACGGGGGCTTCCGGGCTGTGGCAGTCCACGCACGCGTACATCGCACAACCCCAGTGGGATATCGGCAGGACGCCCTCGGGCCAGGGCCGGTCGGGGTCCTTGCGGCCGCTCTTGCGGTTGGCCAGGTACTGCACGACGGCTGCGGGCTCGCCTGCCGGAGCGCTGTCGAGCAGGGGCAACAGGCCGTACTCCGGGCCGAATCCGCCGTCCCCTATCCGCAGGTAGAGCTCGGCGAGCAGCGGGGGCAGGCGGAAGCCCAACGCGGCCTCGGCACGGGCCAGGGTGGTCGGGTCCACCGGCTCGGGCAGGGAAGGCCAGCCCCACGGACGGGTGTTGCGGGCCTTGTCCGCCACCCGTGCCAGCAACTGCTCGCTCTCGGTCATGCATTCATGATGCAGCGCGGCACTGACAGCGGGGCAGGCCTGTGGACAACCTCCGGATTGTGGAAACTCCGTGCCGGCCTCGGCTCCGAAGGGGCTGATGCCGCGGCGCCTGCTCCTTCGACCCGCCGTCAGCGGGCCGCGAACGGCTCGTCCGTGGGGACGATCTCCCGGCCCAGGGGGAACAGGGACACGGGGATCAGCTTGAAGTTGGCGATGCCGAACGGGATGCCGATGATCGTGACGCACAGGACGAGGCCCGTGGCGATGTGGCCCAGGGCGAGCCACCAGCCGGCGAGGACCAGCCACAGGACGTTGCCGATGCAGGAGGGTGCGCCCGCGTCGCGGCGCTCGACCGTGGTGTACCCGAAGGGCCACAGGGCGTAGACGCCGATGCGGAAGGCCGCTATGCCGAACGGGATGCCGATGATCGTGATGCAGAGCAGCGCGCCCGCTGCCAGGTAGGCGAGGAACAGCCAGAAGCCGCTCAGGACGAGCCAAATGACGTTCAGGACGGTTTTCACTGGGGGCGACCTGCCATCTTCTCGAGCCGGGCGATGCGCTCCGCCATCGGCGGGTGCGTCGAGAACATCTTGGACAGTCCCTGGCCGGGGCGGAAAGGGTTGGCGATCATCATGTGACTCGCGGTCTCGATGCGCGGCTCGGGCGGCAGCGGCAGCTGCTTGGTGCCCATGTCGAGCTTGCGCAGGGCGCTGGCGAGCGCGAGGGGGTCACCGGTGAGCTGGGCACCGGAGGCGTCCGCCTCGTACTCCCTGGAGCGGCTGATGGCCATCTGGATGAGGGTGGCCGCCAGCGGCCCGAGGATCATGATCATCAGCATGCCGACGAGGCCCGGGCCGTCATCGTCGTCGGAGCGTCCGATCGGGATGAGCCAGGCGAAGTTGACCAGGAACATGATCACGGAAGCGAGGGCGCCGGCGACGGACGAGATCAGGATGTCGCGGTTGTAGACATGGCTGAGCTCGTGGCCGATGACACCGCGCAGTTCGCGCTCGTCCAGCATGCGCAGGATGCCGTCGGTGCAGCACACGGCGGCGTTGCGCGGATTGCGGCCGGTCGCGAAGGCGTTGGGTGCCTCGGTCGGCGAGATGTACAGGCGCGGCATGGGCTGCCGGGCCTGCGTGGAGAGTTCGCGGACCATGCGGTACAGGGCCGGCGCCTCGAACTCGCTCACCGGGCGGGCACGCATCGCGCGTAGAGCCAGCTTGTCGCTGTTCCAGTACGCGTACGCGTTGGTGCCCAGCGCGATCAGGACGGCCACCACCAGCCCCATGCGGCCGAAGAAGCTGCCGATGACGATGATGAGTGCGGACAGCCCCCCGAGGAGGACTGCGGTCCTGAGCCCGTTGTGCCGGCGGTGCACGGTACGCCCTCCAAGTGGTGCAGCAGGGGAACCCTTTGCTTGCTGGTCTCCGATGTCTTCCGGTGCCACCGGTCCGTGGTGTCACGTCCAGTGGACCTTCCCGTCTTGCTCAACGCGAGGCGAAGGCCACTAGTTCCCTTGTGCGCACGGAGGCCCAGGTGGGCCGTCCGGGTGACGGCCCCCGGGGGAGGCGGTTCAGGTTCGGCCGGGAGCGGTTCAGAAGAGTCCGGTGCCGGCGAAGCGCAGCACGAGTTGGGGCGCGCCCGAGAGGGCGACGCCGAGTACTCCGGTCAGCGCGAGGGCGATCGTGAGGGGGGCGGGGACGCGGTGCGCGGCGGGTTCGCCTTCCGGGGCCCGGAACAGCAGGGTCGTCCACTGGAGGTAGTAGAAGAGCGCGATCACGACGTTGACGGCCATCACCACGGCGAGCCAGCCGAGCCCCGCGTCGACGGCCGCCGAGAAGACGGTGACCTTGGCGAAGAGGCCGATGACGCCCGGCGGCAGTCCTGCCAGGCAGAGCAGGAAGAAGGCCAGCAGGAGCGCGGCGAACGAGTTGGTGGCGTACAGGCCGCGGTAGTCGGCGATGCGGTTCGCGGCCTTCGTGCGGCCCACCAGCGCGGCCACCGCGAACGCTCCGAGGTTCACGGCGGCGTACATGAGGGCGTAGGCGACGGTGGAGCCGACGGACCGCTCGGCGTCGTCGGAGTACGCGGCGGCGGCGATCGGGACGAGGAGATAGCCGGCCTGACCGACGGAGGACCAGGCGAGCAGCCGTACGGCGCTGTACGCGCGCGTGGCCTGCTGCCGGAGGGCGCCGACGTTGCCGACGGTCATGGTGAGGGCGGCCAGCGCGGCGAGGGCAGGGCCCCAGACGTCGGCGTACGACGGCAGCGCGACGACAGTGACGAGGATCAGGCCGGAGAAACCGACCGCCTTGCCGACGACCGACAAATAGGCGGCGATCGGGAGGGGCGCGCCCACGTAGGTGTCGGGGACCCAGAAGTGGAAGGGCACGGCGGCGGTCTTGAAGGCGAAGCCGACCAGGGTGAGGACGACGCCGGTCTGCGCGAGGGTGTGGAGCTGCCCGTCGACGTGCTGGATGCGGTCGGCGACCTGGGTGAGGTAGAGGGTGCCCGTGGAGGCGTACACGAAGCTGATGCCCATGAGGCTGACGGCGGTCGCGGTGACCGAGGACAGGAAGAACTTCAGGGCTGCTTCGGAGGACTTCCTGTCGCCGTGCCGGATGCCGACGAGGGCGAAGGCGGGCAGGGAGGCGACTTCGAGGGCGACGATCAGGGTGGCCAGGTCGCGGGAGGCGGGCAGGAGGGCGGCGCCGGCGGCTGAGGAGAGCAGCAGGAACCAGTACTCGCCTTCGGGCAGCTTCTTGTCGGCGTCCTTGAGGGTGGTGACCGACAGGAGTGCGGCCAGGAGGGCGCCGCCGAGGACGAGGAACTGGATGACGAGCGTGAAGCGGTCGGCCGTGTAGCTGCAGACGCCGTCGTCGCCGGTCAGGCAGAAGGTGCTGCGGTCGCCGTCCAGGAGAGGCAGCAGGAGGAGCGCGGAGGCGGCCAGGCCGGCGACCGAGACCCACCCGAGCAGGGCCTTCTTCTGGTCGCCGACGAACAGGTCGGCGACCAGGACGACGAGTCCGACGACCGCCGCGAGGGTCGGCGGGGCGATCGCGAGCCAGTCGACGGACTGGACGAGGTTCGCGGCTGTCGTCGTGGTCAGCGGCTCGGCCGACGAAGCCAATGGCGGGGCGATGGCGGCCGGGGTGCTCATCGGTTGCCTCCTGCGAGGAGCTGCTGGACGGCCGGGTCGGTGAGGCCGAGGAGAGCCTTCGGCCACAGGCCCGCCACGACGGTGAGGGCGACGAGCGGCGTCCATGCCGCGAATTCGTAGGTGTGGACGTCGGCGAGCCGAGGGGCGTCCTGGGGTACGGCGCCCATGCAGACGCGGCGGACCACGACGAGCATGTACGCGGCCGTGAGGAGGGTGCCGAACGCGCCGATCGCCATGAAGGTGAGGAAGGCGGGGCGGCTGAGGCCGTCGGCGGGTTCGAACGCTCCGAAGAGCGCCAGCATCTCGCCCCAGAACCCGGCCAGGCCGGGCAGACCCAGCGACGCGACCGCGCCGAAGGCCAGCAGGCCGCCGAGGCGGGGGGCCTTGCCGTACAGGGCGGCGCCGGTCTCCTCCGCCAGGGTGTCGAGGTCGGTGGTGCCGGTGCGGTCCTTCAGGGCGCCGACCAGGAAGAACAGCAGGCCGGTGATGAGGCCGTGGGCGATGTTGGCGAACAGGGCGCCGTTCACGCCGGTCGGGGTCATGGTGGCGATGCCGAGGAGGACGAAGCCCATGTGGCCGACGGAGGAGTAGGCGATGAGGCGTTTGAGGTCGCCCTTCGCGCCCCGCTTGGCGAGGGCGAGGCAGGCCAGCGATCCGTAGATGATCCCGACCACGGCGAACGCGGCGAGGTAGGGCGCGAAGTCGCGGAAGCCGTCGGGCGCGATCGGCAACAGGATGCGGACGAACCCGTACGTGCCCATCTTCAGCAGGACGCCGGCCAGCAGGACCGAGCCGACGGTCGGGGCGGCGGTGTGGGCGTCGGGCAGCCAACTGTGCAGGGGCCACATCGGGGTCTTGACCGCGAGTCCGATCCCGATCGCCAGAACGGCGATGACCTGCACGGACGCGGTCAGTGACCGGCCGTTGTCAGTGGCGAGTGCCACCATGTCGAATGTGCCCGCCTTGATCCCGATCAGGAGCAGGCCGAGCAGCATGACGACCGAGCCCAGCAGGGTGTAGAGGATGAAGCGCCAGGCGGCGGCCTGGCGGTCCGCGCCGCCCCAGCGGGCGATGAGGAAGTACATCGGGATGAGCACCGTCTCGAACGCGAGGAAGAACAGCAGCAGATCGAGGACGGCGAAGGTCGCGAGGGTGCCGGACTCGAGGACGAGCAGCAGCGCGACGAAGGCCTTCGGGGAGGGGCTTGCAGGCATCTTGAAGTAGGAGTAGAGCGCGCAGAGGAAGGTCAGCAGCGCGGTCAGGACCAGAAGGGGGAGGGAGATGCCGTCGATGCCGAGGTGGATGCGCACGTCGAGTGCGGGGATCCAGCTGATGTCGGTCGTGGCCTGCATCTTCGACGGATGGTCGTGGTCGAAGCCGAGCGCGAGGGCGATCGCGGCGATGAGGATCACACCGGTGACGGTCACCCCGTGCCGCAGTACGGCCTGCTCGGGCGACTTCCCCTTCAGCCCGGGCGGGGCGGGCAGCAGGGCCGTGACGGCGCCGAGGAGCGGGCCGGCCACGACGAACGCCAGAAGGAACTGCATCACGGACTCGTTGATATCGATCACGCCTGCTCACGCTCCCGTGGCGACGAGGACGACGGCGACCGCGAGGACGACGGTGCCGGCGAGCAGCGCGCTCACATAGGTCTGGAGATTGCCGGTCTGGGCGCGTCGTACGGCGCCGCCGAGCCGGCGGGGCAGTGCTCCCGCGCCGCGTACGTAGGTCTCGACGACCTCGCGGTCCAGGAACCGGACGAGATCGGCTCCGGCTCGGACCGGGCGGACGAAGAGGGCCGTGTACAGGGCGTCCAGGTGGAAGCCGGCGGCCGCGGGGCGGTGCAGCGGGCCGAGCAGCAGCCTTCCGGGGTCCGCGGGGTCGGGCGCGTAGGCCACGTCTCCGTAGGCGGGCTCGTGGCTGGCGATGGCCTCGGCCTCGACCAGGCCGGCGTCGCCCTCGGGGTGGGCGGCCACCGCGCCGAGCGGGACCCGGGCCGCGGCCGTGCCGGTGTGCCGCCAGGCCGCGTAGGTGACGATGCCGCCGATCAGGGCCGCGCCGGTGCCGACGACGGACGTGGTGAGGGTCGGGGTGAGGTCGCGGCCGTCGAACCAGTCGGGCAGCACGCGGTAGGCGAACGCACCGAGGGCGAGGGAGGGAGCCGCGAGGACCCACAGGACGACGTTCATCGTCAGTGGCTGGCGGCCGTGGTCGGGGGCCTCGGCGCCCTGCCCGTTGAAGGCCAGCAGCCACAGGCGGGTCGCGTACGCGGCGGTGAGCAGGGCCGTGACGAGACCGGCGACCAGGGTGATCCAGCCCGCGGCGCCGGGAGCGTGCTCGGTGTGGCCGGTGGCGACGTGCTCGGCGGCGCCGAGGACGGACTCCTTGGAGAAGAAGCCGCTGAACGGCGGGATCGCGGCGAGCGCGAGCAGCGCCACGGTCATCGTCCAGAAGGCGTCCGGGACGCGGGCGCGCAGGTCCTTCATGCGGGACATGGCGGCCAGGGAGTTGGTGCCGGCGGCGTGGATGATCACGCCGGCCGCGAGGAACAGCAACGCCTTGAAGGCGCCGTGGGACAGGAGGTGGAAGACCGCGGCACCGCGGTCACCGACGGCGAGGGCACCGGTCATGTAGCCGAGCTGGCCGATCGTCGAGTAGGCGAGGACGCGCTTGATGTCGTCCTGGGCGAGCGCGGCGAGACCGGAGCCGAGCATCGTGACGGCGGCCATGACGGCGAGGACCACCATCGCGGCCCGGGAGGCCTCGAAGACGGGAAGGAGACGGGCGATGAAGTAGACACCGGCGGCGACCATCGTCGCGGCGTGGATCAGCGCGGAGACGGGGGTGGGGCCCGCCATCGCGTCCGGGAGCCAGGTGTGCAGCGGGAACTGCGCCGACTTGCCGGCCACGCCCGCGAGGAGGAGCAGGGCGATCAGGGTCGGATGGTCGAGTCCGCCGTGCGCGACGGCGTCGAGGACCTTCGTGATCCGGAACGAGCCGGCGTCCGTGGCCAGTGCGAACAGACCGATCAGGAAGGGGACGTCACCGAGCTTGGTCACCAGGAAGGCCTTGAGGGAGGCCGCGCGAGCCTCCGGGGTCTCCCAGTAGTGGCCGACCAGGAAGTACGAGCAGATGCCCATGACCTCCCAGCCGACCAGCAGCACGATCAGGTCGCCGGAGTAGACGACGAGCAGCATCGCGGAGGTGAAGAGGGAGACGAGAGCGGCGTACGAGGGGTAGCGCGGGTCGTCGCGCAGATAGCCCGTCGAGTAGATCTGCACGCAGGTGGCGACGAGGCCGACCAGGACGGCGACGAGTGCCGCGAAGCCGTCGATGTGCAGAGCGAGCTCGATCGGGACCGAGCCGGTCGGGGTGAGTTCGGTGGCGGCGTTCACCGTCTGGTCGCCGCCCTGGCGCACGGCGACCACCGCGGCGAGCGCGAGCGCGGCCAGGGGAGGCAGGACGGCGAGCGGGCGGACGAAGCCGGGGGCCGTGCGGCCCAGGAGCAGGCCGGCCGCCGCGCCCAGGAAAGGGAGGAGGGGGACGAGGACGGCGAGGGTGGTCGTGGTCACGCGGTGGCCTCAGCCTTCCCGGTCCGCCCGGATCGTGCGGCCTGCTCGGCCGGGCGGGCTTCGCTGTCGGAGTCGTCAGGGTCGTCGAGGTCGTGGCCCTCGGCCGTGTCGCGCAGTCTGTCGATGTCGGCGGTGCCGCGGTTGCGGTGGACGGCGAGGACGATCGCCAGGCCGATGCCGATCTCTGCGGCGGCGATGGCGATGGTGAACAGGGTGAGGGCCTGTCCGGAGTGCAGGGTCTCCTCGGCGGTCCTGCTGAGCCAGACGTCGAAGGCGACCAGGTTCAGGTTGACGGCGTTGAGCATCAGCTCGACCGACATCAGGACGAGGATCGCGTTGCGACGGGCGAGGACGCCGTAGAGGCCGGTGCAGAAGAGGAGGGCGGAGAGTACGGCGGGATAGGCGAGGTGCATCAGCGGGCGCCTTCCTGCTCGGCCGAGTCGGTTCCTTCGGCGGAGGCCGTGCCCCTGGGGGGAGCCGTTGCCCTGGGCGGAGCTTCCGCCTCGGACGGGGCCGTTCGCTCGGACGCGGCCGTTTCGCCGGGCGTCTCGGTTCCTCTGGAGGTCCCGGTTCCCTCGGGCGTCCCGGTTCCCTCGGGCGTCTCTGTCTCCTTGGACGTCTTCGTTCCCGCGACCGGCACCTTTCGCCCGATCGGGTGATTACGGGAATCCGGGACGTATGGGGAACCACCGGTCCTGGCCCGGGAGTTCACAGGGGGAGAGCTCGACTCCGCCTTCGCCTTGCGGGACAGGACGATCGCGCCGACCAGTGCCGCGAGGAGCAGGACGGAGAGGGCCTCGAAGGGGAGGACCCAGTTCTGGAAGAGGCTCGCGCCGGTGACCTCGGTGGAGCCGGCGGCGGGCCCGTCGAGGTCGATCCAGGTGGTGCGGAAGGCGTCGGCGACCACCCAGACCAGAGCCGCCGCTGCCGCGAGGGCCACGACGACGGCGGCCCAGCGGTTGCCCGAGTCCGCGTCCGGGGAGCGGCCGATGGGGGCCCTGGTGAGCATCAGACCGAACAGAAGGAGGACGACGACGGAACCGACGTAGATGAGGACCTGCACCCAGGCGATGAACTCGGCGGTGAGCAGGAGGTACTCGACGGCCAGGCCACCGAGGGCCACCACCAGCCACAGGGCGGCGTGCACCAGCTGCTTGGTAGTGACGGTGACGATCGCGGCGCCCAAGGTGACCAGGCCGACGAGCAGGAAGGCGATCTCGACGCCGGTCGGGGAGAGGAAGCCGTGGATCTCCTGAGCGAGGGTCACGACTCGTCCCCCTGGGGATCGGCCGGCGGGTTCGGCTCGGCCTGGGCGGCCTCGGCTGCCTGGGCGGCCGCCAGCTTCTCGGCGTTCTTGCGGGCGGTGGCGATCTCCTTCGCCTCCTCGGCACCGGGGTCGAGGGCCGGCGGGGCCGGGACGGTCCACATCCACTCCCGGAGCTTGTCCCGCTCGTGGGTGAGCTCGCGGATGTCGGTCTCGGCGTACTCGAACTCCGGGGACCAGAACAGCGCGTCGAAAGGACACACCTCGATGCAGATGCCGCAGTACATGCAGAGGGAGAAGTCGATGGCGAAGCGGTCGAGGACGTTACGGCTGCGCTCGCGGCCGCCGGGGGTCGCCGCCGGGACCGTCTCCTTGTGGGAGTCGATGTAGATGCACCAGTCGGGGCACTCACGGGCGCAGAGCATGCAGACCGTGCAGTTCTCCTCGAACAGGCCGATCACACCGCGGGTGCGGGGCGGGAGGTCGGGCTGGGCGTCGGGGTACTGCTCGGTGACGGTCTTCTTCGTCATCGTGCGCAGGGTGACGGCCAGGCCCTTGGCCAGGCCCGAGCCAGGAATGGGGGCCATGGTTACTGGATCACCACCTTGACGATGCCGGTGAGGGCGATCTGGGCGAGGGAGAGGGGGACGAGGAGGGTCCAGGAGAGTTTCTGGAGCTGGTCCTCGCGCAGGCGGGGGTAGGTCACGCGGAGCCAGATGACGACGAAGGCGAGCACGGCCGTCTTGAGGAGGGTCCAGACCCAGCCGAGCCCGTCGGCGCCCCAGGGGCCGTGCCAGCCGCCCAGGAAGAGGACGGTGGTCAGGCCGCACAGGACGACGATCCCGGCGTACTCGGCGAGGAGGAACAGGGCGAAACGCAGGCCGGTGTACTCGGTGTAGGCGCCGAAGATGATCTCCGAGTCGGCGACCGGCATGTCGAAGGGAGGGCGCTGGAGTTCGGCGAGTCCGGCCACGAAGAAGACGATCGCGCCGACGATCTGCCAGGGCAGCCACCACCACTCGAAGGCGTCGAGGATGCCGGGGAGGGAGACGGTTCCGGCCGCCATCGCCACCGAGGCGGCGGTGAGGAGCATCGGGAGTTCGTAGGCGAGGAGCTGTGCGGCGGTGCGCAGGCCCCCGAGGAGGGAGAACTTGTTGGCGGAGGCCCAGCCGGCCATCAGGGAGCCGAGGACGCCCACGCCCATCACGGCGAGCACGAAGAACACACCGGCGTCGACCACCTCGCCGACGGCGCCCTCGCCGGGGCCGATCGGGATCGCGAGGAGGACGACCAGGTAGGGCAGGAGGGCGACGGCGGGGGCGAGTTGGAAGACACGGCGGTCCGCGCCCGCCGGGACGACGTCTTCCTTCTGGGCGAACTTCACGCCGTCCGCGACGAGTTGGGCCCAGCCGTGGAAGCCGCCGGCGTACATCGGGCCCAGGCGGCCCTGCATGTGGGCCATCACCTTGTGCTCGGTCTGACCAACGATCAGGGGGAAGGTGAGGAAGACGACGAAGACGATCAGGAGTCGCAGGGCGACGTCGAGAGCGTCGTTCACTGCGGGCCTCCTGCGGGGTTGCCGGGGTTGTCCGGGGTGGGGGGTTCGGGGCTGGCGGGCTTGTCCGGGGTGGGGTGCCCGGGCGTCGGGGTGTCCGAGGCCGGGTTTTCGGTGGCCTTGGGCTCCTTAAGCTCCTTGGGCTCCTCGGTGTGCTCGGAACTCGAAGGCTCCGCTGAGGACGGCTCCTCGGGGCCCGTCGGCTCCTCCCGGACCGGGGAGGTCTCGGCGGCCGCGGACTCCTGGGCCCCGGTACGGCCTTCGGCAGCCGTGGGTTCTTCGGCAGCCGGAGCATTCGCCGGAGCCGGTTTCACCGACGCCGATGGTTCCCCGGAGTTCTTGTGCGCGCCGGGCTGCTCGGGACGCTCGGAGGGAGTTCCGCTGTCCTTGGCCGTGGCGGGGCGTTCGGAGACGCCGGTGTCGTCGGGAGTGGCGGTTCGCTTCGGTTCCGGGTCGTCGAAGGCCGGGCGGGCGTGGTGCCACGGCGCGTCCGGGCTGCGGGGGGCCGTGGCGGGCTTCGGTGCCGCGGGGTTCGTGGTCGTGTCGTCGGTCGACGCAGCGGAGCCGGTCGTGGTGGCCCTCTGACTCGCGGAGCCGCCCGAGGCTGTCCGTGCCCGGCGGGGACCGCGGGGAGCACCGCCTGTGGCCGCTTCCGGGGCCTGCGGTGCGGGCGCACCAGA
This sequence comes from Streptomyces sp. NPDC091972, assembly GCF_044756385.1. Classification (NCBI taxonomy): domain Bacteria; kingdom Bacillati; phylum Actinomycetota; class Actinomycetes; order Kitasatosporales; family Streptomycetaceae; genus Streptomyces; species Streptomyces sp. NPDC091972. The sequence goes on from NZ_JBIVSV010000011.1 coordinate 318,057, forward strand.
CGCCGGGGCTCCCGAGGCCGGGGCGGACGCGTCAGGCGCAGGGCTCTGCGACGCGCGTGCCGGTGATCCCTCAGCCGGGTCACCCGACGCGGGCGCGACCAAGTCCGTCGCCGGTGACTCCGACCGGGGCGTGGTGCCAGCCGGGGCTGCCGAACCGGCGCCGGTGCCGTCGGCTCCTGCTGCCGTCTGGCTCACCGAACCCTGCGAGGCGGTACGTGCGCGCCGGGGACCACCTGTCGGCGAGGCCGGGCCGGCGCCCTGCCCCGTGCCGGGCGCGGCCTGACCCGCCGAGCCCTCGTCCGCCGTACCCGCAGGGCGCTGACCAGCGCCGGACGCGCCCGAGTTCCCGACCGCCGTCGGACTCACCGAGCCCTCTGCGCTCGTGCTCCCTGACGCGCCCGTCTGGCTCGCCGACCCTTCCGCGGCCGAACGCGCCCGACGCGGACCGCCGCTCACCGCCCGTGCCGGCCCCGACGCACCCGACGCCGCCGTCTGACTCACGGACCCTTCGGCGGCCGAACGCGCCCGACGCGGACCAGCCGCCGCACCCGAAACACCCGAAGCGCCGGCGGCACTCGCACCCGCACCCCGCGCCCCAGCCCCCTCCGTCTGGCTCACCGACCCTTCCGCAGCCGAACGCGCCCGACGCGGACCAGCCGCCGCACCCGAAACGCCGGAAGCACCCGGAGCACCCGATACGCCGGCGGCACCCGCACCCGCAGCGCCCGCAGCGTCGGCACCCGCACCCGGCGCCCCAGCCCCCTCCCCCTGGCTCGCCGAGCCCGCTGCTGCTGAGCGGGTCCGGCGGGTGGGGCGGTCTGCTGATGGTGTGCGGGTGGGGCGGGCGGGGGCCGGGGGGAGTTGGCCCTTCAGGGGGCCCCATTCGTTGGGGTCGGGGACTCCTGGGGGGAGCATCTGGCGGCGTTTGGGGCCGCCGTGCTCGGACTCGCCCGGTTCCTTGGCGCCGGGCCAGGCCTTGGCGACGCGGGCCGCCAGGACGAAGTCCTTGCGGAGGGGGTGGCCCTCGAAGGTCTCCGGCAGCAGGAGGTGGTCCAGGGAGGGGTGGCCCTCGAAGGTGACGCCGAACATCTCGTGGGTCTCGCGCTCGTGCCAGGCGGCGCCGGCGTAGATGTCGACGGCGGTGGACAGCACCGGGGTCTCGTGGGGGATCGTGGTGCGCAGGAGCAGGCGTCGTACCGGCGAGAGGGCCGCCACGTGGGCGGCCACGCGGAACCCGGTGCCGGGTTCGTCGACGGCGCTGAGCCAGTCGAAGTAGGTGCAGCCCAGTTCGTCGCGGGCGACACGCAGTGCGGTGAGCCAGGCGGTGGGCGGGACGTCGACCGTCAGGACCTCGTAGGACTCCTCGGCGGTGGCCTCGGGGCCGAAGAGTTCCTCGGCGGGGGCGGGGAGCCAGCCGACGGCGGTCACTGTGCGTCCCCCTCACGCTCACGCGAGGCGGGCGCCGGCGGGCTGACCAAGCCGCTCTGGAGCGCTGCCGTCGACGGGCGGGCCGTGGGCGTCCCGTACCGCTCCCCCAGCGACTCCCTGGCGATCTTCTCCTGGAGCTTCAGGATTCCCTGGAGCAGGGCCTCGGGGCGGGGCGGGCAGCCGGGGACGTAGACGTCGACGGGGATGATCTGGTCGACGCCCTTGGTGACGGAGTAGGAGTCCCAGTACGGGCCGCCGCAGTTGCTGCACGCGCCGAAGGAGATGACGTACTTCGGCTCCGGCATCTGCTCGTACAGGCGCTTGACCGCGGGTGCCATCTTGTCGGTGACCGTGCCGGAGACGACCATCAGGTCGGCCTGGCGCGGGCCCGGGGCGAACGGGATGACGCCGAGACGGATGAAGTCGTGGCGGGCCATGGACGCGGCGATGAACTCGATGGCGCAGCAGGCGAGACCGAAGTTGAAGACCCAGAGGGAGTACCGGCGGCCCCAGTTGAGGATCACCTTCATCGGCTCGGGGGCGAGCCGGGCGAGGGCGCCCAGTCGTTTCGGCTCCGGGAGCAGGACAGGTTCCGAGGGGGTCACGTCCATGCCAGGACACCCTTCTTGTACGCGTACAGCAGTCCCACGGCGAGGAAGCCGAGGAAGACGAACATCTCGACGAGGGTGGTCGCGCCGTAGCCGGGTGCCGCGAAGACCGTGGCCCACGGGAACAGGAAGATCGAGTCGACGGCGAAGATGACGTAGAGGAAGGCGTAGACGTAGTAGCGGACCTGGGTGTGGGCCCAGCCCTCGCCGACGGGGTCGACTCCGCACTCGTACGTCAGGAGCTTCTCGGGGGTGGGGACCACGGGTCGCAGCAGCCGTCCGGCGCCGAAGGCGACCGCGACGAACAGCACACCGACGACGGCGAGCAGTCCGACGACCGAGTACGACTGGAAGTAGTCCGCCGCCACGACGGTCGGATCGACGACGGTTGCATCGACGACGGTCGGTTCCGGCACGTCCGCCCCTCGCTCCCTGTGAAGACACTGATCACGTCGGCCACGTTGATCATGCGAAGACACTGTTCGACGATCTGTACGCACGGGAGTCTAGGCCCTGATAAAGGGACGGTAAGCAGCCCGTCACCCGAGGAAGGCCATTCGAAAGGCCGAGGTGGGGTTTTCCCCCGCACACCGCGGCGGTCCGCCTCATGGCGCGCGGCGGTCCCGCGCGGCACGCTAGCCCATATGACCGAACGCCACTCGACTCCGAGCCGTGCCGTGATCACCGGCAGAGACGGCGGAACCGACGACGGCCGGCCGCCTCCGGCCCGCTTCGCCTACGACGTGCACACCTGGAAGGAGATCGCCCATCTCCTGGCGAACCTCCCGGTGTCGATCCTCGGCTTCACCTACGTCGTGACGGTGCTGTTCACCGGCTTCTGGCTGACCGTCACGGTGATCGGGTTCCCGCTGCTCGCGGCGGGCCTGCTGGGCGCCCGGCAGCTCGGCAAGCTGGAGCGGGCGCGGGCCCGGGCGCTGCTCGGGGTGCGGGTGGACGAACCGAGCCCGCTGCCGTGGCGCACCAGGAACGGCGGCGACGGCTTCTTCGCCCAGCTGTGGCTGGGGGTGAAGGACCCGGTGGGCTGGCGGACGGTGCTGTACGACTTCATCCGGCTGCCCTGGGGTGTGCTCACCTTCACGATCACGCTGCCCTCGTTGTTCGTGCTGTGGCCGGTGCTGCCGTTCATCGCGCGGGGCCTCGCCAACGTGGACCGGGCGATGGTGCGCGGGCTGCTGTCGCCCTCCGACGAGCTGGAACGCCGTATCGCCGAACTGGAGTCGGACCGGGGGGTCGTGGTCGACACGGCCGCCGCCGATCTCCGGCGCATCGAGCGCGATCTGCACGACGGGGCGCAGGCCCGGCTCGTCAATCTCGCCATGGGGCTCGGCCTCGCGAAGGAGAAGCTCCTGGAGGACCCGGAGTACGCGCAGGCGATGGTCGAGGAGGCGCACGGCGAGGTGAAACTGGCCCTCCAGGAGCTGCGGGATCTGGCGCGGGGCATCCACCCGGCCGTGCTGACCGACCGCGGGCTCGACGCCGCCCTCTCGTCGGTGGCCTCGCGCTGCACGGTGCCGGTGAAGGTGACCGCCGATCTCGACGCGCGGCCGGTCGCGGCGATCGAGGGCATCGCGTACTTCACGGTCTCCGAGCTGCTCCAGAACATCAGCAAGCACAGCGGGGCCCGGTCGGCGTCGGTGGACGTGTGGCGGGCCGAGGACCGGCTGCTCATCCAGGTGTGGGACGACGGCCGCGGCGGTGCCCGGCTGGACGGCGGCACCGGTATGCGCGGGCTCGCGGAGCGCCTCGACGCGGTCGACGGGCTGTTCGTCATCGACTCCCCGCCGGGCGGCCCGACGGTCGTCACGGCGGAGCTGCCGTGGCGGGACCGGGTCGCGGAACGGTCGTAGGCACGGGGGAAGGGGGTGGGGAAAACCCCCCTTCCAAGACGCCGACGGCCTCCATGGTCCGTTGAGCTGCGGTCCAGCAGGGTGGAGGTACGACACCACAGGCGCGGGACGAGAGAAGAAGGACGACGTCGATGGCCACGGACTACGGGTACGACAGTGGGCTCGGGTTCCCCGGGACGGCACGGCGGCAGCGGGTGCCGGCCGGGCTGCGGGCGCCGTTCGAGGGACGGAGCTGGCGGGAGTTCGGCTATGTGCTGCTGAGCCTGCCGATCAGCGTCCTGATGTTCGCCTACGCCGTCACGATGATCTCGCTGGGCGCCGGACTCCTGGTGACCTTCCTCGGGATCCCGGTCTTCGCGGCCGGGCTCGCCGGCTGCCGTGGGCTCGGGGCGCTGGAGCGGGCACGGGCGCGCGGGCTGCTGGGTCTGGAGGTCGGCGACCCGGAACCGCTCAGGATGCGGAAGTCCGGGTTCATGGGATGGATCGGGGCCGTCCTCAAGAGCGGGACGTCGTGGCGGACGCTGCTGTACTCCGTGGTGCACCTGCCGTGGGCGCTGTTCTCCTTCGTCGTCGCGGTGAACTTCTGGGTGTACGGCTGGGCGCTGCTGACGTACCCGCTGTGGTTCTGGGTCTTCCCGGCGTACGTCGGTCAGGACGGGCTTCAGCTCTACGGCGACGAGACCCACCACATCTACCTGGACAACCCGTTCGAGATCGGTGTGACCGCGCTGGTGGGACTGTTGTTCACGCTGGCCACGCCGTGGATCGTGCGGGCGCTGACCACGGTGGACCGGGTCATGGTGCACGGGCTGCTGGGGCCGACCAAGCTGTCGGCGCGGGTGGTGGAGCTGGAGTCGGACCGCGGGGTCGTGGTGGACACGGCGGCCGCGGACCTGCGGCGCATCGAGCGTGACCTGCACGACGGGGCGCAGGCCCGGCTGGTGGCGCTGGCCATGGACCTGGGGCTGGCGAAGGAGAAGCTCACGGAGGATCCCGCGGCGGCCGCCCGGATGGTGGACGAGGCGCACGGCGAGGTGAAGACGGCCCTCCAGGAGCTGCGCGATCTGGCGCGGGGGATTCACCCGGCGGTGCTGACGGACCGGGGGCTGGACGCGGCCCTCTCGTCGGTCGCCTCGCGCTGCACGGTGCCGGTCCAGGTGGAGGTGGATCTGCCCTCGCGGCCGGCGCCGGCGATCGAGGGGATCGCGTACTTCACGGTCTCCGAGCTGCTCCAGAACATCAGCAAGCACTCCCGGGCGACGTTCGCCGCGGTGGACGTGTGGCGGGTGGAGAACCGGCTCATGCTCCAGGTCGTGGACAACGGGGTGGGCGGCGCCGATGTGTCCGCCGGGTCGGGGCTCGCGGGTCTTGCGGAGCGGCTGGACGCGGTCGACGGGATCCTGGTGGTCGATTCGCCTGTCGGAGGGCCGACCCGGGTGACCGCGGAGCTGCCGTGGCGGGGCGAGCGGGTGTGACGGGTTCTGCGTGAACGGGCGGTGGGGGTTATCACCTCCGCCGCCCTTGCCCGACCCCTGCCCGTCCCCTCCCCCAGGGGCTCCCCCAGGGGCGCTGCCCCTTCGACCCCGGCCTGGACAGTGGCCGGAATCCGTCCCCGACCCCCTGCTCTCGGGCCTTTGTTCGTATCTGGGTCCCTCTAATCCCGTTGCCCGCCCCCCTCCGCATCCGAATGCTGGAATGCTGAACCTGTCCGGTGGACGGGCAGGCAGTGGGCTGGGGGGCCGAGAGTCGTGGAGGACAAGGTGCGGGTGGTCATCGCCGAGGATTCAGTGCTGCTGCGGGAGGGCCTGACCCGGTTGCTGACCGACCGCGGGCACGACGTCGTGGCCGGAGTGGGCGACGGGGAGGCCCTGATCAAGACCATCGGTGAGCTGGACGCCCAGGGCGAGCTGCCCGACGTCGTGGTCGCCGATGTGCGGATGCCTCCGACGCACACGGACGAGGGCGTGCGAGCCGCCGTACAACTGCGCAAGGCACATCCCGGACTCGGGGTACTCGTACTGTCGCAGTACGTGGAGGAGCGGTACGCCACCGAGCTGCTGGCCGGGTCCAGCCGCGGGGTGGGGTACCTGCTCAAGGACCGGGTCGCGGAGGTGCGTGAGTTCGTGGACGCGGTGGTGCGGGTGGCCGAGGGCGGCACCGCCCTCGACCCCGAGGTGGTCGCCCAGCTCCTGGGACGCAGCCGGAAGCAGGACGTGCTCGCCCATCTCACGCCCCGGGAGCGGGAGGTCCTGGGACTGATGGCCGAGGGGCGCACCAATTCGGCGATCGCGCGGCAGCTCGTCGTGAGCGACGGGGCCGTGGAGAAGCACGTCAGCAACATCTTCCTGAAGCTCGGGCTGTCACCGAGCGACGGGGACCACCGGCGGGTGCTGGCGGTGCTGACCTATCTGAACTCCTGACCGTCCGACACCGTGTCGGACGCCAGGGCGGCGGCGGCCGGCCGACAGGGCAGCGGGCCGCCCGGGACCGAGAACCGGAGAACGACGAGGGAGCGTCTTCGAGGAAAGCGCCGGGGGGCGAGAAAAGCATGACAAGTCAGGTCTTTGTAACGTCTCGGAACCACGTCCATCATGCGAATGGCCGAGGGAAGGCGACCCCTGCGGTCGTAGGGTTGATCCTGGGAAGGCCTGCGGGAAGGCCGCTCCCGAACAGCCGCCTCGAGGGAGGTCCAGTTCAGTGACCAGTCAGGTCAGCAGCCCAGCGGAGCAGGCCGACGAAGCCGTCGTGGGAGAGCAGCGCAAAGGGGCCGGCGTGAAGGACGTCCGCCGCCTCGACCGGGTGATCATTCGTTTCGCGGGCGACTCCGGCGACGGGATGCAGCTCACAGGTGACCGTTTCACCTCGGAGACGGCGTCCTTCGGCAACGACCTGTCCACCCTTCCCAACTTCCCCGCCGAGATCCGGGCCCCTGCCGGAACCCTGCCCGGTGTCTCCTCCTTCCAGCTCCACTTCGCCGACCACGACATCCTCACGCCGGGTGACGCGCCGAACGTCCTCGTGGCCATGAACCCGGCCGCCCTGAAGGCGAACATCGCCGATCTGCCGCGCGGCGCGGAGATCATCGTCAACACGGACGAGTTCACCAAACGGGCGATGCAGAAAGTGGGGTACGCGGCCTCGCCGCTGGAGGACGGCTCGCTCGACGGGTACAGCCTTCATCCGGTCCCCCTGACCACGCTGACCGTCGAGGCCCTCAAGGATTTCGACCTCAGCCGCAAGGAGGCCGAGCGCAGCAAGAACATGTTCGCGCTCGGCCTCTTGTCGTGGATGTACCACCGGCCCACCGAGGGCACGGAGAGGTTCCTGCGGACGAAGTTCGCGAAGAAGCCGGAGATCGCCGAGGCGAACCTGGCGGCGTACCGGGCGGGCTGGAACTTCGGCGAGACGACCGAGGACTTCGCGGTCTCCTACGAGATCGCCCCGGCCACGAAGGCCTTCCCGGTCGGCACCTACCGCAACATCTCCGGGAACCTCGCGCTGTCCTACGGGCTGGTCGCCGCGTCCCGGCAGGCGGACCTGCCGCTGTTCCTGGGCTCGTACCCGATCACCCCGGCCTCGGACATCCTGCACGAGCTCAGCAAGCACAAGAACTTCGGCGTACGGACCTTCCAGGCCGAGGACGAGATCGCCGGGATCGGCGCGGCGCTGGGCGCGGCCTTCGGCGGGTCGCTGGCCGTGACGACCACGTCCGGTCCCGGCGTGGCGCTGAAGTCGGAGACCATCGGCCTCGCGGTCTCCCTGGAGCTGCCGCTCCTCGTGATCGACATCCAGCGAGGCGGCCCCTCGACCGGCCTGCCGACCAAGACCGAGCAGGCGGATCTCCTCCAGGCGATGTTCGGGCGCAACGGCGAGGCGCCGGTGCCGATCGTGGCCCCCTGCACCCCGGCCGACTGCTTCGACGCGGCGCTGGAGGCGGCCCGGATCGCGCTGACGTACCGCACACCGGTGATGCTGCTCTCGGACGGCTACCTGGCCAACGGCTCGGAGCCGTGGCGCATCCCGGAGCTGGACGAGCTCCCCGACCTGACCGTGCAGTTCGCGCAGGGCCCGAACCACACCCTCGACGACGGCACCGAGGTCTTCTGGCCCTACAAGCGCGACCCGCAGACCCTCGCCCGCCCCTGGGCCGTGCCCGGCACACCCGGTCTCGAACACCGCATCGGCGGCATCGAGAAGGAGGACGGGTCCGGGAACATCTCCTACGCCCCGGCCAACCACGACTTCATGGTCCGTACCCGCCAGGCCAAGATCGACGGGATCGACGTACCGGATCTGGAGGTCGACGACCCGCACGAGGCGCGCACGCTGGTGCTGGGCTGGGGATCGACGTACGGCCCCATCACGGCCGCGGTACGGCGGCTGCGGACGGCCGGCGAGTCGATCGCGCAGGCCCACCTGCGCCACCTCAACCCCTTCCCGCGCAACCTGGGCGCGGTGCTCAGGGCGTACGACAAGGTCGTCATCCCGGAGATGAACCTGGGGCAGCTCGCGACCCTGGTGAGGGCGAAGTACCTGGTCGACGCGCACAGCTACAACCAGGTCAACGGCATGCCGTTCAAGGCCGAACAGCTCGCCACGGCTCTGAAGGAGGCCATCGATGGCTGAGACGTCCACGGAAGGCACGGGCACGATCGAGGCGCTCTCGCTCGTCCCCAAGGCCGAGGCGCGCCAGAGCATGAAGGACTTCAAGAGCGACCAGGAAGTCCGCTGGTGCCCCGGCTGCGGTGACTACGCGATCCTCGCGGCGGTCCAGGGCTTCATGCCGGAGCTGGGCCTGGCCAAGGAGAACATCGTCTTCGTCTCCGGCATCGGCTGTTCCTCCCGCTTCCCGTACTACATGAACACGTACGGCATGCACTCCATCCACGGGCGGGCGCCGGCGATCGCGACAGGGCTGGCGGCATCGCGGCGGGACCTGTCGGTGTGGGTGGTCACCGGTGACGGGGACGCCCTCTCGATCGGCGGCAACCACCTGATCCATGCCCTGCGCCGGAACGTGAACCTGAAGATCCTGCTGTTCAACAACCGGATCTACGGGCTGACGAAGGGGCAGTACTCCCCGACCTCCGAGGTCGGCAAGATCACGAAGTCGACGCCGATGGGCTCCCTGGACGCGCCCTTCAACCCGGTGTCCCTCGCCCTCGGTGCGGAGGCGTCCTTCGTGGCGCGGACGGTGGACTCGGACCGCAAGCACCTCACGTCGGTGCTGCGGGAGGCTGCCGCCCACCCCGGCACGGCCCTGATCGAGATCTACCAGAACTGCAACATCTTCAACGACGGTGCCTTCGAGGCGCTGAAGGACAAGCAGCAGGCGGAGGAGGCGGTGATCCGGCTGGAGCACGGGCAGCCGATCCGCTTCGGCGCGGACCTGTCGAAGGGCGTGGTCCGGGATCCGGCCACGGGTGACCTGAAGGTGGTCCCGGTGACGCCGTCGAACGAGTCGCAGATCCTGGTCCACGACGCGCACGCGTCGTCTCCGACGACCGCCTTCGCCCTGTCCCGCCTGGCCGACCCGGACACGCTGCACCACACCCCGATCGGCGTCTTCCGCTCGGTGGACCGCCCGGTGTACGACACCCAGATGTCGGACCAACTGGACGCGGCGATCGAACAGAACGGCAAGGGGGATCTGGGGGCGTTGCTGGCGGGCGGGGACACCTGGACTGTGGTGGGCTGACCGACCGCACGGCACGCGGAGGGCCCGGACGCTACTCGGCTTCCGGGCCCTTTGCCGTCACGCGTCGGGGATGTCCCGCTTGGCGCGGAGGAGGGTCTCCCGGGTAATCACAACGATGCGTTCGTAGTCGGCCCGGGACGCATCGGAGGGAAGCTGTCCGTCGAGTTCGTCGGTGCGATCGGTGCCGATGATCGCGAAGCTGCCGTCACTCAGCTCCAGGATGTCGGGGCAGTTCTCACCGGACATACTTCCTCGTTGGCGGGGCGAATCCCCGAGTCGACGGACGAAACTGACTACGGGGAATTCGCTGTGCACGCGGGGCCCTCTATGTTCACAGGCGGGAGCGGGGAAGTCTGCTCTCGTGTGGAGACACGACGCAGGGCGCTAGTTAAGCATCAACCGGCACTCAGGGCAGCTCACTTCACTCGTTTGACCTACCTCACTCGCCTGAGCTGCCGACCACCCACCACTCACGGCCACTGGCGATCTCTTCCATCATCTCGTCCACGGCCCGCCCCACCCGCGCCTCCAGCGACTCGCGCGCGAGAGCTCTGCGAGCATCCCCCGTCATGTCCCAGTAGTCCTGGAACACAGCGTTTGAACACCACACTCGGAGATATCCGATCAGCTCCTCCCAATCAAAGGCGCCCAAGCGGTGGTGCAGCAAGATCGCGCTGTACTGGGCATTCACAAACAGCACCTGTCGCCGCCTGCTCTCCGACAGGCCGGGCAGCGTACTCATGGCTTCCGCAAGAGCGGGATCACCCAGCGCACGCCCCGTCTGGTCGGCCATGATGCGATGCAACTGAATCAGATTGGCTTTGCGGATCTCGTCGTTGAGCGCCGCGAGTTGCCGAAGTATGTTCTCCAGGAGTTCCTCCTGGGTTCCAGCCTCTGCTGGAGAACCGATCCTGCGCGCATCCGGATTCTCAGTGGCCACAGCGAACCCCCGACTCAGGCGTCCAGACGCCGGTCGATCACCTAGCGAGCGGTACCGAGGCCGGCGTGCGGGTGGACAAGCATCCCGTCTCCAGCATGCCGGGCAGCACAATGCGGCGCGGGAGGCGGACAGGGGGCGCATGGAGGGACGCAGTGCTCGGTCGACCAACGCCCTACCGTGAATGTTCCCGTCAAGCTTCGGCGTCATACGTTGCGCGAGCATCGCATGCGGGCACATCACTGCCGCTCAGAACCCCTCTTCCGCGCGTCGTACACCTCCCGCGCCTCCTGCACCGCGCCCATCCGCCGCGTCGTCCACTCCGCGAGGCCGCGTACCTGCTCGGCGGCTTCTCGGCCCAGGTCCGTCAACGAATAGTCCACCCGGGGTGGGATCACCGGCTTGGCGTTGCGGTGGACCAGGCCGTCGCGTTCCAGGGTCTGGAGGGTCTGGGTCAGCATCTTCTCGCTCACCCGGCCGATCGCGCGGCGGAGTTCGCTGAAGCGGTGGGGGCGGTCCAGGAGGTGGAGCAGGACCAGGACACCCCAGCGGCTCGTCACGTGTTCCAGGACCAGGCGGTGGGGGCACATCTCCTCGCCCGACGCCCTCGCCGCCTCCGCCAGCATCTTCTCCACACTTACCGTCATGCCAGTACCTTACTTCAAAGTGGGTACTTTCGTTCAGTTAGCGCCTCCCCTAGGGTTAGTGGCAACGCACCCCACAAGGAGATCGGACACCATGAGCATCGTCGTCACCGGAGCCACCGGACACCTCGGCCGTCACGTCGTCGAGCAGCTGCTCGAGAAGGTTCCCGCCGAGCAGGTCACCGCCGTCGTCCGCACCCCGGAGAAGGCCGCCGACCTCGCCGAGAAGGGTGTCAAGATCGCCGTCGCGGACTACAACAGCCCCGAGACCTTCGACCACCTCTTCGCGGCCGGTGACAAGGTGCTGCTGATCTCCGGCAACGAGTTCGACAAGGGCCGCCCCGCCCAGCACCAGGTCGTCATCGACGCCGCCAAGGCCGCGGGCGTGGCGCTCCTCGCGTACACCAGCGCCCCCGGCACCCTGACCGCCGCGCTCGCCGACGACCACCGGGCCACCGAGGAGGCGCTGCTCGCCTCCGGTCTGCCCTACTCGCTGCTGCGCAACAGCTGGTACAACGAGAACTACACCGAGAACCTCGCCCCCGTCCTGGAGCACGGTGTCGTCGTCCAGGCCGCCGGTGACGGTCGTGTCTCCACCGCCTCGCGCGCCGACTACGCGGCCGCCGCGGTCGCCGTGCTGACCGGCGAGGGCCACGAGAACTCGACGTACGAGCTCGGCGGCGACGAGCCCTGGGGCTTCGCCGAGTACGCGGCCGAGCTGAGCAGGCAGACCGGGCGGGAGATCGGCTACAACGCCGTCTCCGTCGACGCCTTCACCGGCATCCTGACCGGCGCCGGGGTGCCCGCCCCCTTCGCCGAGATCCTCGCCGGGGTCGACGCCTCCATCGAGAAGGGCGAGCTGGTCATCACCTCCGGCGACCTGGCCCGGCTGACCGGCCGCCCCGCCACTCCGATCGCCGCGTCGATCGAGGCCGCGCTCAAGAACTGACACTCCCCCGGCGGGCCCTTGAACGACCACCCCCGGCTGTCATGACCGTATGGCGATACGGGCATGACAGCCGGGGGTGCTCGGCGTTACCTTCTTGCAGGCGAGCACAGTGCGAGGAGGAAAGCCCGTGAAGTCGAGAGGCGAGCGGCACATAGGTCTGCTGAACGGCTTCGCCGCGTACGGGATGTGGGGACTCGTGCCCCTGTTCTGGCCGCTGCTCAAGCCGGCCGGGGCGGCCGAGATCCTCGCCCACCGGATGGTGTGGTCGCTCGTCTTCGTGGCCGTCGCGCTCGTCGTCGTACGGCGCTGGGCCTGGGCCGGTGAGCTGCTGCGGCAGCCCCGCAGGCTGGCGCTCGTCACCGTGGCCGCCGCCGTCATCACCGTGAACTGGGGCGTCTACATCTGGGCCGTCAACAGCGGCCACGTCGTCGAGGCCTCGCTCGGGTACTTCATCAACCCGCTGGTCACCATCGCCATGGGCGTGCTGCTGCTGAAGGAGCGGCTGCGGCGCGTGCAGTGGGCGGCGGTCGGGATCGGCGCCGCCGCCGTGCTCGTCCTCACCGTGGGCTACGGCAGGCCGCCGTGGATCTCCCTCACCCTCGCCTTCTCCTTCGCCACCTACGGCCTGGTCAAGAAGAAGGTCAACCTGGGCGGGGTCGAGTCGCTGGCCGCCGAGACCGCGATCCAGTTCCTGCCCGCGCTCGGCTACCTCCTCTGGCTCAGCGGCCGGGGCGACCTCAGCTTCGCCGCCGAGGGCCCGGGGCACGCGGCGCTGCTCGCCTCGACCGGCATCGTCACCGCGCTCCCGCTGGTCTGCTTCGGCGCCGCGGCGATCCGGGTGCCGCTGTCCACGCTCGGGCTGTTGCAGTACCTGGCCCCGGTCTTCCAGTTCCTGCTCGGCATCTTCTACTTCCACGAGGCCATGCCGCCCGAGCGCTGGGCCGGGTTCGCGCTGGTCTGGCTCGCGCTGACGCTGCTCACCTGGGACGCCCTGCGCACCGCGCGGACGTTCAGGAGGGGGATCGGCGGGGCCGGTGCCTCCATGGCCACGGGCACGGCCGGCGCCGCCGTACGGAAGGCGGAGGGTGTGACCGCGCGCGGCGCGGAGCCGTTGGACTCGCCCGCCGCCCGGCCGTAGGACGCGATCAGCTCGCCGGGCGACGAGCAACCGCTCCGGCCGTCGTTCCGACGGCATCTAGGACAGCGCGCGACCTCGTTCGCGGCTATAAGTGGCTTCATGACGCAGACCGCACCCGCACCCCTGCACTGGAAACTGGTCGTCGACGCCGGCGACCCGCACGCCCAGGCCGACTTCTGGGCCGCCGCGCTGCACTACGAGACCGAGGACAACGACGCCCTGATCCAGCGGCTGCTGGAGCTCGGTGCCCTGCCGCGCGAGGCCACCGTCGAGTACCACGCCCGGCTGGCCTTCCGGGACCTCGTCGCCGTACGGCATCCGGACGACCCGTACGACAAGGACAGCGGTACGGGCCTCGGGCGGCGGCTGCTGTTCCAGCGTGTACCGGAGCCGAAGACCGTCAAGAACCGGCTCCATCTCGACCTGCACCCCGGGGAGGGCCGACGGGCGGCGGAGGTGGAGCGCCTGACGGGGCTCGGGGCGAGTGTGCTGCGCGAGGTGAACGAACCGTCGGGGGCGTGGGTCGTGATGGCGGACCCCGAGGGCAACGAATTCTGCGTCCACTGACCCCGGCCGATCTCCGCCGGCCCCCCTGCTGAGCTCCTCCGACCCCCGGCCGCTCCCCCGCGGTCCGGTATGCGAACTCCCCTGACCGGATTCCGCCCTTGACGGTGAGTCAACCTCAGCTTCACGATCCAGGCACCCATTCGCTGTGGAATCCCTGTGACGTCAGGGGTTCCCACGGAATTCGGAGCCCCCCACATGAAGCTCTCGGTTCCCGGACGCGTCACGGCCACCGCCGTCGTCGCCACCGTCTCCCTCCTGGCCGGCGGATCCATAGCCGGCGCGGCCCCCGCGGGACAGCCCGCGGTGGCCGCGGCCCCGGACATCCCGGTGGCCAACGTGAAGGCGCACCTGACCCAGCTCCAGTCCATCGCCACCGCCAACGGCGGCAACCGCGCGCACGGCCGCGCCGGTTACAAGGCCTCGCTCGACTACGTGAAGGCCAAGCTCGACGCCGCCGGATTCACCACCACCGTCCACCAGTTCACGTCCTCCGGCCGCACCGGCTACAACCTGATCGCCGACTGGCCGGGCGGCGACACCAGCCAGGTGGTCATGTCCGGCTCGCACCTCGACAGCGTGACCGCGGGCGCGGGCATCAACGACAACGGCTCCGGTTCGGCGGCCGTCCTGGAGACCGCGCTCGCGGTGTCCCGGGCCGGCTACCACCCCACCAAGCACCTGAGATTCGCGTGGTGGGGCGCGGAGGAACTGGGCCTGGTCGGCTCCCGCTACTACGTCAACCGCCTGTCCACCACGGACCGTTCGCGGATCAGCGGCTACCTGAACTTCGACATGATCGGCTCGCCGAACCCCGGCTACTTCGTCTACGACGACGACCCGGCCATCGAGAAGACCTTCAAGACGTACTACGCCGGTCTCGGCGTCCCCACCGAGATCGAGACCGAGGGCGACGGCCGCTCCGACCACGCGCCGTTCAAGAACGCGGGCGTGCCGGTGGGCGGGCTGTTCAGCGGCGCCGACTACGTCAAGACGGCGGCGCAGGCGGCCAAGTGGGGCGGGACCGCGGGGCTGGCCTTCGACCGCTGCTACCACTCGTCCTGCGACACCACGGCCAACATCAACGACACGGCCCTGGACCGCAACAGTGACGCGGTGGCGTACGCGGTGTGGGAGCTCTCGCAGTAACGGTCGCGGCGACGGCCCTTCCCCGGGCTACCGGTCCGCGTTCCGGGCGCGCTCCGCGAGGCGCGGCATCCGGGCGCGGGCCGACTCCAGTTGGGCGGGGTCCTCGGCCGCCGGGCCCTCCCCGGCGGCCAGGTCCGTCCACAGGGTGATGAGTTCGCGCCCGAGGGCCAGACCGCGCAGGGGATCCCGTACGGCCTTCCAGGCGGTGGCCGCGCTCTGCACGTTGCCGTAGGCCGCCTCGGCGTCCCCGGCGCGGTGGTGGATCTCGGCCAGGTCGAGGGAGATCTCCGCGGCCCGGTCGGGATCACCGCCCAAGTAGGCGATGTAGGCGGCGAGTTCGCGCACCCGCAGCACGTCGGGGTGTTCGGCGCCCAGGGTCCGGGACGCCTCGCCGACCACCTGCTCCGCCAGCTCGGCGGCGGCGTCGGTCCGCCCCTCCCGGACGGCCTCGCTGATCCGCCCGACCGGCTCCGCGAGCACCGCGCTCTCGTCCACCACCAGGCCCTCCCCCAGGACGGCCTCGGCCACGGCGTCGAACCCCCGCACGGGCGTCACCTTGGGGCCGGGATCGTCCAGGAGCGGCACCGGTTCGACGAGGGGGGCGGCCGGCCGCGGGGCGGGCGCGGCCGACGGGAGCGGCTGGGGCACGACGGCGGCGAAACCGGCCGTCGGCATGGGGGTGGACCCGGGACGCGACGCGCCCGGTGCCGGGGCGACGCCGGCCGTCGGCCAGGGGCCGGACGCATGGGCGGGACCGGCCGGTGGCAGCGGGGGCCGGACGGCTTCCGGGGTCGCGTCCATGACAGGGGGCGGCCCGAACTCGCCTGTCGGCGGTACGACCGTCCCGGGGGCCGGGGCCGGAGCCGGGGCCTGGGCCGGACCGGGCGTCTGCAGGGCCGGTAGCTGCCGCAGGACCTGGGTCGGGGCCGGTTCGGCGTCCTGCGGGGAGTCGTCGAGCGGGGAGTCGTCGAGCGGCCGCAGGAGATGCGGGGGCCGTTCGCGCGGGGCGGGGGCCGCGGGTGGCCAGGAGTTCCCGGCCGGCTCCGCGTCGGCGCCGGCCGGTGTGGGCCGGGCGCCGGTTGTCTCGGGCGCGGGCGCACCCCGTTCGGCGGCCCGGTCCCGGTCCTGGTCCGCCGGCTCCGGTGGAGTCATCCGTACCGGCTCCGCGGTGAAGCGGCTGGCGCCGTCCGTCGCGACCTCCAGGGGGACGACGTAGCCGATGCGGGCGTCGTGGATCGTGGCGTGAACGGCGTGGCCGCTGCTCAGTGCGAGGTGGTGGAGGTGGGTCAGGACGGTCTGGTGGAGTTCCTCGCCGGGCGGCGCGGTGACCGGTGTGCCGGCCACCGTCGCGGACTCACCCGTCAGGGGGACGCGGACGTCGATCGGGGTCGCCCCCCGCTGGTGGTCCCGCTTCTTGTCGCGGCTGAGTCGAGACATCCTCATCCCTCACGGTCGTGCACGTACTGTCGAGTCTCTCCGTTCGCCCCCGGTTCTCACGTCACCGTGCTGTCACAGGCCTGTTCCAGGAGGCGGGGGGCGGGTGGGATGGCGGGAGCGGGGCGCGGACGGGCGGACCGACGGGCGGCGAGAGGCGGAGAGCGTGCAGCAGGGGCCGGAGATCTGGATCCGCGGGCCGGTGGCCCCGGCCGGGAGGCGGTTCGCGTGGGTCGGCACGCACGGCGGCGCCGGCGTCTCCACCCTGGCCGCCGTCTACGGCGGGCACGACTGCGGACGCGACTGGCCCGGCCCCGGTGCCCCCGCCTCCGTCCTGCTCGTCGCCCGTACGCACGCGGCGGGGCTGCACGCCGCCCGCCGGGCCCTGGAGCTGTTCCGGCGCGGGGAGCACCCGCCGGGGCTGGACCTCGACGCCGTCGTGCTCGTCGCGGACGCTCCCGGCCGCCTTCCGCGTCCGCTGGCCCAGCAGGTCAAGGAGATCGAGTCCGCGGTCGACGTGTACCGCGTGCCCTGGGTCGGCGCGTGGCGCCTCGGCGACCTGGACGGGACGCCGCCGCGCGGCACCGAGGCACTGGCCCGGCTCACCCGGGCCGGCGCCCCGTGACGGCCACCGCCGCCGCCACGGATCTGGCGGCTGCGGTGCGTTCGCGCTCGCTGCGGGCCGTCGACGTCGTCGCCCGCGCCCTGGAACGGATCCGGCGCGTGGACCGGGAGCTGTGCGCGTTCGCCGAGGTGTGGGAGGAGGAGGCACTGCGGCGGGCGCGCGAGATCGACGTCCGCGTCGGCGCCGGTGAGCGGCTGCCCCTCGCAGGGGTGCCGATCGGGGTGAAGGGGCGGCATGGGCTGCGCGGTGCGGCACCGCTCCTCGCAGCCGGGTGCGTACCCGTGGGCGCGACCTCGGTGCCCGGTCCCGGAACCGCCTGGCAGACCTGGGGGCTCGGCGCCCACGGCCGCACCGTCAACCCCTGGCGCGCCGACCGCACCCCCGGCGGTTCCTCGGCGGGCTCCGCGGCCGCGGTGGCCGCAGGACTCGTCCCGATGGCGACGGGGAGCGACGGGGCGGGGTCGGTGCGGATCCCGGCGGCCTGGTGCGGGGTGATGGGCCTCAAGGTCACCAACTTCGGGCACGGGGACGCCGGCCGTGCCCGCACCGGTGCCGACCGTGCCCGGGCCGATGCCGATGGTGCCGACACCGGTGCCGGTGGTGCGAGCGCCCGTGCCGCCTCGGCCGGCCCCGGCCGGACCGCGCCCCGGCGCCCCGGCCTCACCGCCCCCGGCGTCCTCGTCCGCCATGCCTGTGACGCGGTCGCGTACTGGCACGCGGTCTCGGGCGGCGACAGGGACGGGGACGGGGTCAGCCGCCGTGACGGACGCGACCCGGAAAGGTCCCCCACCCTCGCCGCCACCGCTCTCTGGTCCCCCGACCTCGGCTTCGCCGGCCCCGACCCCGAGATCGTCCGGATCGCCCACGCGGCGGCCCGACGGCTGCTGGACGCCGGTGTCGTACGGCCCGCCCGCCCCCGCACCCGGTTCCGCCTGCACGACCCCGCTCCCGCCTGGCTCGCGCTGCGCACCCCGGGCTCCGAGCTGCGGGACGCCGACCGGATCCGGGCGGCCAACGACCGTCTGCTGGCGGAGGTCTTCGCCGGCACCGATCTGCTGATGACGCCCACGACCCCCTGTCCGCCGCACGGCCACGAGGGGCCGGGTGACCGCTACTCCACCGCTCTCACCTGGGCGTTCAACCTCTCCGGGCACCCGGCGCTCAGCCTCCCCGCCGGTTTCGGTCCCGACGGCTGCCCGGTGGGGCTTCAGCTCGTGGCCCGGCACGGGGGCGAGGCCCTCCTGCTGGAGGCGGCGCGGACGGGGGCCGAGGTGGCGCAGGCGCATGCCTGAGGCCCTGGACAGGTAAATGCGTACGCATATAATGCACGTGCGACTAAATACCGTACGCCGATCAGCCGGGAGAGTCCCATGACGCGCCGTTTCCTGTTCGTGCTCGGCAGCAGCCGCAGCGACGGCAACACCGAACTGCTGGCCCGCCGGGCCGCCGAGCAACTGCCGCCGGACGTCGAGCAGCAGTGGATCGACCTCGCGGAGCATCCGCTGCCCGACTTCGAGGACCTGCGGCACGACACGGACCACACGCGTCCCACGATCGGCAACACGGCCCTGCTCTTCGACGCGACGCTCGCGGCGACGGACATCGTGATCGCCTCGCCGCTGTACTGGTACTCGGTCTCCGCGCACGTCAAGCGCTACCTCGACCACTGGTCGGGCTGGCTGCGCACGCCGGGCGTCGAGTTCAAGGCGACCATGGCGGGGCGCACGCTGTGGGGTGTCACCGCGCTGGCGCACGAGGAGTTCGAGGTCGCCGAGCCGCTGATCGGCACCCTCAACAACTCGGCCGCGTACATGGGGATGCGCTTCGGCGGGGTGCTCCTCGGCAACGGCAGCAAGCCCGGCGACGTCCTGCGGGACACCGACGCCCTCGCCCGGGCGAAGACCTTCTTCGCCCAGGAGGCCCCGCTCGCGAGGTTCCCCTACGAGCAGGTCACGCCGTGATGTCCTTCGCCGTGAACCGCGCCCAGGCCGCCGAGCCGAACACCGCCGCGTACAGCGCCTGGAGGCCGAGGTTCCTCACCAGGTCGTCCCAGTAGACCGGCTCTCGCATGAGGTCGGCGAAGGACAGCCAGTAGTGGGAGAAGAAGTACGGCTGGAGAGCGTGCAGTTGGGGGATCTGGTCGAGGATCTGGACCGTGATCAGCAGGCCGACCGTCGTGGCCATCGCCGCGATGCCGCTGTTCGTGAGGGTCGAGACGAACAGGCCCAGGGCGGCCACCCCCATCAGTGACACGGCCACCACCAGGGCGATCAGCAGTGCTCTTCCCAGGCCCTCCGTGAAGGTGATCCGCGTGCCGGAGATCGTCGTCAGATCGCCGAGCGGGAACAGGACGGCGCCGGCCGCCAGTGCCGAGAGGGCGACCACGAGGGTGGCGACCAGGCAGAACGTCATCACCGTCGCGTACTTGGTGAGGAGCAGCCGGGTGCGGCCCGCCGGGGCGACCAGCAGGTAGCGCAGGGTGCCGGCGTTGGCCTCGCCCGCGATCGCGTCGCCCGCGACGACGCCGACGGACATCGGGAGGAAGAACGGGAGGGTCGCGGCGAGGGCGGTGAAGACCAGGAAGAGGCCGTTGTTGGTGATCTGGGAGATGAAGGCGGGTCCGCCGCCACCGCCGCCGCCTGCCGAGGAGCCGTCACCGGTCTCGATCTTCACCGCGATGCCCACGAGGACCGGGACGGCTGCCAGTACGGCGAGCAGGGCGAGGGTGCGCCAGCGTCGGAAGGTGGTGCGGAGTTCGTTGCGGAAGAGGGTGCCGTAGAAGGTCGTACGGCGGCTTCCGGCCGGTGGGGGCTCGTCGCGCCCACGCGGCGGCAGCCGCACCTCCGACACGGCCCCACGCCCCTGCGAAGCCTTCTCCTCAGCCTGCGACATCGAAGCCCTCCCCCGTCAGCGCCACGAAAGCCTCCTCCAGGGAAGCCCGCTCCACCGCGAAGCCGCGCACCCGCACCCCTGCCGTCACCAACGCCGCGTTGATGTCGGCCAGGTCATCGTCGGGTGGATCACAGGTGACGCGGTCGTCCGCCACCACCACGTCCGAGAGCCCTCGCTCCTTCAGCACCCGCGCCGCCTCCGCCGGGTCCGGGGTCGTCACCACCAGGCGTCCCCTGGTCCCCGCCGCCAGGTCGGCCACCGGACCCTGGGTGATCAGGCGGCCCTGGGCCATCACCGCCGCGTGGGTGCAGACCTGTTCGATCTCGTCCAGGAGGTGGGAGGAGAGGAAGACGGTGGTGCCGTCCGAGGCCAGCTCCCTGATCAGGGCCCGGATCTCCCGCATGCCCTGCGGGTCCAGGCCGTTGGTCGGTTCGTCCAGGACCAGGAGCCGGCGGGGCTGGAGGAGGGCCGCGGCCAGGCCGAGGCGCTGTTTCATGCCCAGCGAGTACGCCTTGGCCTTCTTGCCGGCGGCGGCCGCGAGGCCCACCCGGTCCAGGGCGGCCGCCACGCGTGTGCTCCGGGTGCGCGGGTCGGCGGTCGGGTCCGCGGCGTCGTAGCGGACGAGGTTGTCGCGGCCGGAGAGGAAGCCGTAGAGGGCCGGGCCCTCGATGAGCGCTCCGACGTGCGGCAGGACGGTCCGGGAGGCGCGCGGCACGGGGTGGCCCAGGACCCGCGCCGAGCCGGAGGTCGGTTGGATGAGGCCCATCAGCATGCGGATGGTGGTGGTCTTGCCGGAGCCGTTCGGGCCGAGGAAGCCGAAGACGCTGCCCGCCGGGACGGTCAGGTCCAGACCGTCCACGGCGAGCTGTCCGCCGCGGTAGCGCTTGGTGAGGGCGCGGGTGCGGATGGCGGCCTCGTCCGCGCCCGCGCCACCGCCTGCGCCGGTGTCCGACCCCTCCGGGTCCGGCTCCGTGGCGGACGGCTGCTCCATCGGCTCCCTCGATTCGTCGTGCCCCGCGGGGGACCTACTTCGCCGCGTCGGCCGCCTTCACCAGCGCGTCCTTGGTGACCGCGCCGACGTAGACCTTGCCGTCGGCGGTGATCAGGGCGTTGATCAGGCGGGTCTTGAAGACGGTGCCCTTGCCGAACTCGCCGGAGACCTTGTCGCCGAGCGAGTCCAGGAAGCCGCCGATGTCACCGCCGACCTCGGAGCCGGACGGCACGCCCTGGCCGCCGGTGTCGAAGGTGGCGATGGAGTCCCAGCCGTCCCCGATGACGTTCATGCCTTCGGGGCCGTGCTCGCCGAACCCGCCGGCCGCGCCCTTGCCGAACTTCTCGGACCGGTCCTTGCCGAAGCCCTCGGAGTGCCCGGGCGCCTTCGACGCGTCCTCCTCCTCGACCTTGGCCCCCTTCGGCGGGGTGAAGTCGAAGGTGGAGGCGGCCGGCCTGGCGAAGCTGACCTGGGTGAAGCCCACGTCCACGACGGCCGCGCCGCCGCTGGCCGGGGTGAGGGTGAACTTCAGCGGCAGACCGGTCTTCGCGTCCACGGCCACGGTGATCTGGCCGACCGTCGAGCCGTCGTCCTTGGGCTTGACGACCAGGCGGTAGGCGTCCCGGCCCGCGACCTGGGCGGTGCCGTCGACCGTGACCGACGTGGTCTTGTCGGCGGCCTTCAGGGCCTCCTCGGCGAGGTCCTTCGGCGTGGCCGGGAGTTCTTCCCTCTGCTTGCCGTCGCTCTCGGAGGCCGTGGTGTGGAAGACCGAGTTGGACTTGCTGTCGTAGCCCCAGACGTCCTTGCCGTTGTGGATCAGGCTGTACTCGGCCGCGTCCTCCAGCAGCGAGATCTTCTGCCGGTTCTCGCCGTCGGCCGCGACGCGCAGGGTGTGGGTGCCGGAGGCGAGCTCGGTGAGCTTGCCGGAGGGGTCGGCGGACGAGCCGTCGCCCGAGCCGGAGGGTCCGGCGGCGGAGCGTCCGGCGGCGGAGCCGAGCGAGTTCTCCAGGCCGCCGAGGTCCGGCAGGCCGAGGTCCGTGGTGATCTTCACCGTGCCGGACAGCTGCTGTACGTCCAAGGCGGCGATCTTCTCGATGAGTTCCTGTGCGCTGATCTTCGGCAGGTCGGGGTCGCCGGAGTCGGCGAGCGCCGGGACGAGCCCGATGGTCGCCGCCGCGAGCCCCACCACCGTGGCCGGCACGACGTATCGAGCGGCCTTGCGCCGGCGCGCCGCGCGCAGCTCCTCGGCGTCAGCGGCGGTCGCGCTGTCGTCGGATTCGTACGGTGCCATGTGTGCCTTACCTCCGTCGTCGGCGGCGGCTGTCAACTCCCGTGCGTCCACCCCGTAGCCGCCATTCTCACCCGAATCGGTGAGGAGTGGTGTTTTCCGTGGTGTCCATCTGACCAAATCGGCCATGAGCATGCGTCAGCCCACGGAGCCAACTCCATGTACACCTGGGGTATGACACGACATGCGCACGTCCCCTACGACCCGTAGGGGGTGGCCCTCCACCGGGTCGGTGGTGAGGGCGGTGCGGGGTGGTGGGGGCTGGTGTCTTCGCGGGTTCGGTCGTGGGGGCGGTGCGGGGTGGTGGGGGCTGGCGTTTTGCGCAGTTCCCCGCGCCCCTGGTGCCTGCGGCGCAGCTGCCTGTTCGGTGGGGGCTTGTGTAGCGCGTGCGGTGCGCTTGGGGGGCGGGGCCGGGGTGGGGGGGGGGGGGGCGGGGGGGGGGGGGGGGGGGGGGGGATAAAAGCGCGGGGGGCGGCCGCCCCCCCCCCGGGGGGGGCCCCCCCCCCCCCCCCCGGGGGGCCGGGGGGGGCGGGGGCCGGGGGGGGGGGGGGGGGTGGCGGGGGGGGGGGGGGGGGGGGGGGGGGGGCGGGGGGGGGGGGTGTCCGTCCTCGGTCCGGCGGCTCGGTCTCTTGAGCAGGGCTCGGTGACGGACGCC